>CAYMUI010000020.1:0-27772 GCA_964393645.1 uncultured Desulfobacterales bacterium
TCTATCTTCTGCCTCTGATCCTACAATATGAGCTATAAACGCCTTGTTGGATGGCCCTATGAGAATAGGGGATTTTAGCTCAGAGAGCAAACCAAGAGATCTTATTATTTCCAAGTTATGCTCCAGCCTTTTTCCAAAACCTATCCCTGGGTCTAAGATAATGTAATCCTCCTTCACCCCTTTTTTTATAGCGTTTTGTTTTGCCTCTCTTAAAAAAGAAATAATTTCTCCCATCAGGTCTTCGTATTCTGGATTGTCCTGCATATTCTCTGGTCTGCCTTTCATGTGCATTAAAACCACGGGAACATCTTCCTGGGCTGCAAGCTCGGCCATTTCAGGATCAAATCTGAACGCGCTTATGTCATTTATCATAGAAGCCCCCGCTTTTATTGCTTCCCTTGCCACTTCACTTTTATAGGTATCTATGCTTATAGGTACGCTCACATGTTTTGCCAGTTTTTCTATTACCGGGATTACCCTGTCCATCTCTTCCTGAGCAGAAATCCTTTTAGAATACGGTCTGGTGGACTCCCCTCCCACATCAATTATATCTGCTCCTTGCTGTGCCAGTTTTATCCCGTGTTCCACTGCTTTTTCTCTTTCAAAATACCTTCCACCATCAAAAAAAGAATCTGGAGTTACATTCAAGATGCCCATGATGTAAGTTCTTTTATCCAGATCCAAACAAAAGTTTTTCCATCTTAACAGAAAAGCCATTTAACTGTCTTCCGCGATGATCTGATCTATCTCCTGAGAACTAAGGGTCTCTTTTTCCAAAAGCGCTTTTGCAAGCTTGTCCAACTTGCTTCTGTTTTCCAGAAGTAATTTTTTGGTCTTATTATAGGTGTCCAGTATGATCCTTCTTATTTCCTCGTCTATCTTTTGAGCAGTAAGCTCGCTGTAATCTTTATGCCTTGCTATCTCTTTTCCGAGAAATATCTGCTCTTCTCTTCTGCCAAATGTCACAGGACCAAGATTGTCGCTCATTCCATATTCACACACCATTCTTCTTGCAATCTCTGTAGCCCTTTCCAGATCATTTTCTGCCCCGGTTGTTTGAGTATTTAATGCTATCTCCTCTGCCACCCTTCCTCCTAAGAGCACACACAAGCTGGAAAGCAAGTACTCCTTTGAATAGGTATGCCTTTCATCTTCAGGAAGCTGCTGAGTGATACCTAATGCCCTGCCTCTTGGAATTATACTTACCTTATGTATCGGATCGGTATTTGGAATAAGTTTTGCTACCAACGCATGTCCTGCTTCATGATATGCTGTAATTCTCTTTTCCTCATCACTTATTAACATGCTCTTCCTTTCTATTCCCATGAGAACTTTATCCTTCGCCTCTTCAAAGTCCTCCATTTCTATTCTGTCTTTACCCTTTCTCGCAGCAATGAGAGCAGCCTCATTCACCATGTTCTCTATATCCGCGCCTGTAAAACCGGGAGTCCCTCTTGCCAGCACAGAGATATCAACATCCTCTGCCACCTTCTTTTTTCTTATGTGCACCTTAAATATCTCTTCTCTCCCTTTTACATCGGGCACCGGTACAACTATCTGTCTGTCAAATCTGCCCGGTCTGAGAAGAGCAGGATCGAGTATGTCCGGCCTATTTGTAGCAGATATTACAATAACCCCTTGATTCGACTCAAAACCGTCCATTTCTACTAAAAGCTGGTTTAGGGTCTGTTCTCTTTCATCGTGGCCACCCCCGAGCCCTGCTCCTCTGTGTCTTCCTACGGCATCTATCTCGTCAATAAAGATGATGCAGGGTGCGTTCTTTTTCCCTTGCATAAACAGATCCCTAACCCTCGCAGCTCCAACTCCCACAAACATCTCCACAAAGTCTGAGCCACTGATACTGAAAAAAGGCACTCCTGCTTCACCTGCTATTGCTTTAGCAAGCAGGGTCTTACCTGTTCCGGGAGAACCTACAAGCAAAATTCCCTTTGGAATTCTTCCTCCAAGCCGGGTAAACTTCTTTGGATCTTTCAAAAAATCTACCACTTCTTGAAGTTCTTCTTTAGCCTCATCTATTCCTGCCACATCGTTAAAAGTGACCTTTTCCTGAGATTCGTTTATGAGCCTTGCTCTGCTTTTTCCAAACGAGAGAGCCTTTCCACCTCCTACTTGCATTTGTCTCATGAAGAATACCCATATTCCGATAAGAAGAAGCATAGGAATCCAGGAAAGAAACACCTGCAGCCACGAATTTCCTTCAGCAGGTTTTGCAGTAATCTTAACCCCATTTTTCATCAGAAGCTTTATAAGATCCGGATCATATGGAGCGTAGGTTCTAAATGGCCCCTGCACAGAAACTCCGGTAATATTGTTTCCACGAATAGTTACCTCTGCCACCGAGCCATTTTTTACCATATTGATAAAATCGCTGTAGCTTATATTTATGCTTCTATTCTCTGGTCGGTTAAACACATGAAAAAGGGCCACCATCAAAAGACATATAACCAACCAAATGGCAAGATTTTTAAAAGACTGATTCAAACCAAACCTCCCAAAAAAGATTTATTTTTACGAATTTATATATTATCATGACACCCAAAAGTTTACAAGAAAGACAAAATCTTTAAAATGAACACGATCTTCTTTTTACTTATATTTTTCTCCTTTATAAGTGCTTCTCTTACCTGTCACATGAAAGAGCTTTCCGATGCTATTATTGACTCTGCCTCCAACGCGGTAACCCTTTCCATAAGTCTGATTGGTGTAATGAGCCTTTTTTTGGGATTAATGAAGGTGGCTGAAGAAGGGGGCATCTTAGAGACTATTTCCCGACTGGTAAGGCCAATAATGGTAAAGCTCTTTCCAGATGTACCTCCGGGACACCCGGCAATGGGAAGTATGATCATGAACATTTCGGCAAACATATTAGGATTGGGAAACGCGGCAACTCCTTTTGGTATAAAGGCCATGCAGGATCTGAACAAATTGAATCCAGAACCTGAAGAAGCTACTGATGCAATGGCTCTTTTTCTCGCAATAAACACATCCAATGTTACAGTTCTTCCCACAGGTGTAATAGCTCTTAGAGCAGCAGCAGGCTCATCTGATCCGGCAGGTATAATACCGACCACTCTCTTTGCTACCACCTGTTCCACATTGACTGCTATATTGTCTGCAAAATTGTATGCAAGATTCTTCAAAAAAAAGAGCCTTTCTGTAAAACAGGAAACCAATCCCGTTCAAAAGGAAGACGGATATCCGTTATGGATAAGTCTGCTTTGTATTGGCCTTATACTTTCCCTGATACCTATTGCCATATTTTTTGGAAGCTCTATCTCAGATTGGATAATTCCCACACTGGTGCTGGCATTTCTAAGTTATGGTATGGTAAAGAAGGTCAAAGTGTATGAGGTATTTACAAAAGGGGCAAAGGATGGATTTTGGGTAGCAGTAAATATCATTCCCTACTTAGTGGCAATTCTGGTAGCAGTGGGAATGTTTCGAGCAAGTGGAGCAATGAACATAATAGTAAAGACGATCGGATCATTTACGGCAAAAATAGGTCTTCCAGCAGAAGCATTACCTATGGCAATACTGAGGCCTCTGTCAGGATCTGGTGCCTATGCGGTTCTTGCATCCATAATAAAGGATCCCAAGATAGGACCAGACAGCTATATCGGTTATCTCGTTTCCACCATGCAAGGTTCTACAGAAACCACTTTTTATGTAATTTCTGTTTACTTTGGTGCAATAGGTATAAAAAAGATGAGACATACGCTTCTTGCTGCGCTAACAGCAGATCTTGCGGGGATAATGGCATCAGTATTTATATGTTCCTTGCTATTTAAGTGATGAAAGAGTTAATCAGAATAGGCACAAGAGGAAGCAAACTTGCAATAGCACAGAGTATGTGGGTAAAAGAACAAATAGAATCCAAGTACAGTAACATAAGGGTAGAACTCGTAAAGATAAAAACCAAAGGAGATAAGATCTTAGATTCTCCTTTAAGCAAGATAGGAGGAAAAGGGCTTTTTGTAAAAGAGATAGAAAATGCTCTTCTAAGAGAAGAGATAGACCTCGCTGTACACAGCATAAAAGATGTGCCTTTTGACCTGCCAGAAGGATTGGAAATACCCGTATATCCCAAAAGAGAGAATCCCTTAGATGCCTTCATCTCTTGTTCTTTTAGCAGGATCGAGGAAATACCTGACGGAGCGAAAATCGGCACCAGCAGTCTCAGAAGACAGGTACAGATAAAAAGGCTAAAGAGAGGGGTGAAAATCGTTCCTATAAGGGGAAATGTGGACACGAGATTAGAGAAACTAAAAAAAGAAAATCTGGACGGAATCGTACTTGCTGTGGCAGGTCTTAAAAGACTCGGTCTTTGCAAAGAAATAACCCAGATATTACCCGAAGAGCTTATGCTTCCGGCTATAGGACAAGGGGCTTTGGGAATAGAAATACGAACAGATGACCTGAAGATGAAAAGACTTCTGTCTTTCTTAAACCACACAGAAACAGAGATCTGCATAAAAGCAGAAAGAAGCTTTTTAAAAGAGCTGGGAGGAGGCTGTCAGGTGCCCGTTGCTGGTCATGCAAGTATAAAAAAAGACAAGCTACAAATAAAAGGTATAATCTCTGACTTAAAAGCACAGAGATTCCTTAAAGAAAGCTTGGTAGGAGACATAAAAGAACCGGAAGCTGTTGGCAAAAGACTTGCTGAACGGCTCTTAAAAAAAGGAGCAGAGCAGATCTTAAAAGAGGTATATCATGGCTAAAAAGGGAATGGTCTATCTTATAGGCGCGGGACCGGGGGATCCCACACTTTTTACAATAAAGGGTTTAAAGGCCTTGGGCAAAGCAGATGTAGTGATATACGACAACTTAGTAAATCCTCTTCTTTTAAGACATGCAAAGCCTTCAGCAAAACTGATATACAGTGGAAAACGAGCCGGTTTTCACAGTATGGATCAAGAAACAATAAATAAATTGATTCTTCGGTTTGCAAAGGAAGGACTTATTGTAGCAAGGCTAAAAGGGGGGGACCCATTTATATTTGGCCGCGGAGGAGAAGAGGCGCAGGTTTTGGCAGAAGAGGGGATAGAGTTTGAAGTGATACCCGGCATCACATCGGCTGTTTCCGTGCCGGCTTATGCTGGAATTCCACTTACACACAGAAAATATTCTTCTTCAGTAACCTTTGTTACAGGTCACGAAGATCCTTTAAAAACAGACTCTTTCGTTTCCTGGAAGAGTGTGTCAGGCTCAGGCACTGTTGTGATACTTATGGGGATTGGAAACTTGGAAAAAATAAAACAAAGGCTCATAACCGAAGGAATGCCACCTGAAACACCTTTTGCTATCATCTGTAACGGAACACTGCCTAATCAAAAAGTTATTCAAGGAAACCTTTCAGATATGGACATACTTGCTAAACAGGAACAAGTAAAACCTCCTGCAGTGATAGTAATAGGTCATGTGGTAGAATTAAGAAAAAAAATAAGCTGGTTTGAGAAAAAGCCTCTTTTTGGGAAAAAAGTTATCATAACAAGAGCAGAAGAGCAGGCCGGAGAGCTTCTTTATCCCTTAATGGATGCTGGGGCAGAGTGTGTCTTATTTCCTACAATAAAGATTGTTGAGCCCGAATGCTGGGATGAGCTGGACAACTCCATTAACCAATTAAGCAAATATGACTGGATCGTTTTTACTTCTGCAAATGGGGTAAAGTTTTTCTTTAGCAGGATGCTGAAATTAAAAAAAGACGCAAGAATGCTACAAAACATAAAGATTTGTGCTATAGGCCCAAAGACCGCAAAAGCACTCGAAGATAGATTTATCCTGCCAGAGCTTGTGCCTGAAGAATACACAGCAGAGGGCGTTGTGAGATGCTTTTCTGGAATGCAGGTTAAAGAGAAGAGATTTTTGATCCCAAGGGCAAGTAATGCAAGAGATCTTCTTCCCAGAGAGTTAGAAAAAATGGGAGCAAAGGTGGATGTAGTATGTGCTTATAGAAATGTAATCCCTGAGATAGAAGAACAGAAAAGAGAAAAGCTAAAGGATATGCTTTTGAAAGGAGAAGCAGAAGTTGTGATATTTACCAGTCCTTCCACATTTCACAACTTTCTCAAACTACTTGATATTTCTGAAAACAGAGTGAAAGAGTATTTTAAGATCACGAAAATTGCCTGTATCGGACCTGTTACAGCAAGTGCAATAGAAAAGAAAGGGTTAAGACCAGACATAACGCCGGAAAAATATGATATTCCTCACCTTGTAAAAGCCATAATATCTAATTGTAGGGTTCAAAACTAATGTGCTATAAAGAGAGGTCAAAATAAAGGGTGTCTGCAGATGGAAAAGAGTCTTTGGAAGTCGAGGTTTAAAGAATCCTTAGACCCACTGGCAAGTAGATTTAATGCATCAATCTCTTTTGATAAGAGACTTTACCCGTACGACATAGAGGGCAGTGTTGCACACTGCAGAATGCTTGCAAAGATAGGAGTTCTTTCTGAACAAGAAGCAGAGAAAATAATAAAAGCACTTTACGAAATAAAAGAAGAACTGGATCAGGGAAATGCTTCTTTGGATGAATATGAGGATATACACACCTTTGTGGAGGCAAGACTTGTAGAAAAGATAGGAGAGAGTGGAAGAAAACTTCATACTGCAAGAAGCAGAAACGACCAAGTTGCGCTTGACATGAGACTTTTCATTAAAGACGCTATCAAGGACATCCTGAATGAAATAAAAAAACTTCAAAAGGTATTAATAGCTACTGCAGAGAAGTACTTAGACATCGTAATCCCGGGCTACACTCATCTTCAAAGAGCACAGCCTGTGCTTCTTTCTCACCACCTTTTAGCCTACTTTGAAATGTTTCAAAGGGACAAAACCAGATTTCTCGAGGCCTTCAGCAGAGCAGATGTAATGCCTCTTGGAAGTGCTGCACTGGCAGGCTCAAGCTTTAAGCTGGACAGACAAATGGTAGCAAAAGAGCTGGGATTTAAAGAGATAAGTAGAAACAGCATAGATGCGGTAAGTGATAGAGATTTTCTGCTCGATTTTTTGTTTGCGTGTGCGTTGACAATGATGCATCTGAGCAGAATTTCTGAGGAACTCATAATATGGTCAACTCATGAATTTGGTTTTGTAACCATACCAGACGCGTATGCCACGGGCAGCAGTATAATGCCGCAGAAAAAAAATCCAGACATTCTGGAACTTATAAGAGGAAAAACAGGCAGAGCATATGGAAACCTTATTTCTCTGCTCACAGTTATGAAAGGGCTTCCTCTTACCTACAACAAGGACATGCAGGAGGATAAAGAACCCGTATTTGACAGTTACGATACAACAAGAGACTGTCTAAAACTTATGAGCAGAATGTTAGAAAAACTCACCTTTAACAAAGAAAGGATAGAACTGGCTTTAAAAGGAGGATACATCACAGCCACAGATCTGGCTGAATACATGGTAAAAAAAGGGATTCCATTTCGTACTGCCCACAGAATAGTAGGAAAGATCGTTCTTTACGCCATAGAGAAGGGAAAAGAGCTGTGGGAGTTGTCGATAGATGAGCTCAAATCCTTCTCTGAGTCCATCGAAGAAGACATATACGAATGGCTTGACCCGATAAAAAGCGTGCAAAAAAGAGAAATATTTGGTGGCACGGGGCCCGAGCATGTAAAAAGAATGATTGAAGAACTAAAAAAGGAGCTCTTAGATGAATAAAAAGCTTCTTGCAGTGGTGTTAGTTCTTTTTCTTATCTGCTGTGGAAGAAAATCGCCTCTGTCTCCACCCAAACACAGACTTCCGTTGAGATTGATACTTCCTAAGGTAGAAAAAAAAGCAGGCGTGTGGGTCATTAAAGGTGAAATTAGCGGTGAGATAAAAAAATACAAGCCTTCTGAAATATCTGGCTGTATCGTCATGTATTCCAGATTCAGCCTTGAAAATCCTCCCTGCGAGTCGTGTCCCATATATCTTGGGGAATCGAAACAAATAAAAGAGAAAGTAATAAAAGAAGGAAAGTTTTTTCTAAAGGTTCCGTGGTTTAAAAAAAAGGGCATATACTACTTGAGAATAAGACTTGTGGGAAGAGACAACTCAATTGGGCCTCCTTCAGAACTGATAAAAATAAAAGTAACCGAGTAATTTCTGAAGAGTTGAAGATTTGTCCACAAAATAGTATATGGTCTTGAACTATAGGGAGGGCGAGGGAATGCATCACTTTTCGTATAAAAATGCCGAACTTTACTGTGAAGATGTCCCAGTAAGGAAAATAGCGGATCATGTTGGAACACCATTCTACCTCTACTCTCACGCCACCCTTGTAAGACACTTCAATGCCTTTGATAGCGCATTTGACGGCATAGAACACTTGACATGCTTTTCTGTAAAATCGAATTCCAACATAGCCATACTCAGACTCTTTTCAAGGCTTGGGGCAGGAGCAGATATCGTCTCGGGCGGAGAGCTCTACCGAGTGCTAAAAGCAGGGATTGATCCCGCTAAGGTTGTGTACTCTGGAGTGGGCAAGACAGAAGATGAGATGGAATATGCGCTGAATTCGGGAATACTCATGTTTAATGTTGAATCTCACCAAGAGCTAATAAAGTTGAACAGAGTGGCAGAAAAACTGAATAAAACAGCGAAAATATCTATCAGAGTCAATCCAGACATAGACCCCAAAACTCATCCCTACATATCTACGGGCATGAAGCAAAACAAGTTTGGAATAGACATAGAAAAGGCAATTGAAGAATACAAATTTGCCAGTAAACTGAATCACATAGAAGTTATCGGCATCTCCTGTCACATAGGATCCCAGCTTTTAGAGGTAAAGCCTTTTGTGGATTCACTTAAAAGGCTTCTGATTCTCGCAGAAAAGCTGAAAGAAGCAGGAATTCCTGTAAAATATCTGGATATAGGGGGAGGGCTCGGGATAAAGTATTCCGATGAACAGCCTCCTCATCCTGCGGAGTACGCAAAGGCAATAAAAGAGGAAATAAAAGGGAAAAAAATTAAACTCATATTAGAGCCGGGGAGAGTTATAGTAGGAAATGCTGGCATTCTTGTAACGAGACTTTTGTATAAAAAAGAGCAAGGAGAAAAAAAGTTCTTTATCGTGGATGCAGGAATGAACGATCTTATAAGACCGAGTTTGTACGGCTCATACCATGAGATTTGTCCTGTAAAGAAGAAAGATACCCCAACTGTAGAGGCAGACATCGTTGGGCCCATATGTGAATCAGGAGACTTTTTTGCAAGAAAGAGAAGAATCCAAGACCTTGAACCTGATGATCTTCTGGCAATAATGAGTGCAGGTGCGTATGGATTTGTCATGGCTTCCAACTACAATTCCAGACCGCGAGTCTGTGAGGTTATGGTAAAAGGTAAAGAGTTTTTCGTCATAAGAAAACGAGAAACCTACGAAGACCTCATAAAAGGAGAATCCATCCCACACTTTTTAACATAACAGTGAAGAATGTCTTTTACTCCTTCATCCTGTAGCCACAGTCTTTATTTCTGCACATCAAAACGATGTCTCCGTTTTTATATCTTCTGATTCTAAGCACCTTTGTCCCACATTCCGGGCATGTTGCATCGAATGGTTCGTCCCACATGGCAAACTTGCAGTCCGGGTATCTGCTACATGCGTAAAACCTTTTTCCCTTCTTCGTTATTCTTTCCACCAAAGTTCCGTTACAACCTTCTTCTGGGCAGGATATTCCCGTATCTAACACCTTTTTCTCTTCCAAGTTCCGCGTATTCTTACAAGCCGGATATCCAGAGCACGCGATAAACGGACCATACCTGCCTTTCTTTATTACCATCGGTCTTCCGCACAGTTCACACACCTCATCAGTCGTCTCCTCCTTGCCCTCGTCTATGACAATTTCTCCTTTTTCGTTTCTGTGAAAGTCGGCCGTGTATCTGCAGTCTGGAAAATTAGAACAAGAAAGAAAAAGCCCGTTTCTGCCCGATCTTATAACCAACCTTCCTCCACATTCCGGACAGCTTAGCTCAGTAGGAAGCTCGCCCTTCATTTCTTTTTCTGCTTTTGCCAGCTCCTCTGAAAAGCTTTTATAAAATCTTTTTATTACATCTATCCACTTTGCTTTTCCCTGCTCTATCTTGTCTAAGTTTGCTTCCATCTTTGCAGTAAATCCTATGTCTAATATGTCAGGAAAATTCTTTTGAAGTATTTCTGTTACCAAAAATCCCAGCTCAGTGGGTCTAAACCTCTTTTTCTCATCCTTGATTACATATTCTCTGTTGTTTATGGTCTCCAGTATTGTGGCATAAGTGGAAGGCCTGCCTATTTCGTGCCTTTCCAGATCTTTTATAAGGGTAGCATCCGTATATCTTGGTGGAGGCTGAGTAAAGTGCTGGGAAGGTTCAAATTTAACAAAGCTTAACCTTTGTCCTTTTTTTAAGTCGGGAAGCATCTGCTCCTTTTCGTCTTCTTCTTTGTAGAGTACTGTATAGCCATCAAACACTAAAACAGAGCCCGTGATTCTGAACACTGCCTCTCCACACCTTATGTCTATCTGGGTCTGTTCCAATACGGCAGGAGACATTTGAGAGGCTAAAAACCTTTTCCAAATCAGGTTGTACAGGGCAAGTTGATCCTTGTTCAAATACCTTGCTAACTTGTCAGGTTCAAGCTCTACCATAGTGGGTCTTATGGCTTCATGAGCCTCCTGAGCACCTTTTCTGTTTTTATACACATTTGGAGATGCCGGCACATATTCTCTGCCTAACTTCTTCAGGATATAGTCCCTTGCCATACCGAGCGCTTCATCTGAAATCCTGAAAGAGTCTGTTCTCATGTAAGTGATGAGACCGGTCTGACCCATCTCTCCCAGCTCAACTCCCTCATACAGGTTCTGCGCGATAAGCATTGTCTTCTTGGCAGAAAATCCGAGTCTTTTGTATGCCTCTTGCTGCATAAGACTGGTGGTAAAAGGAGGGGGAGGATTTTTCTTCTTTTTCCTTTTAACTACGGAAGTAATCTCAAATTCTTTATCCTTGATCTCAGAAACAATCTGATCCACCTGAGCTTTGTCTTTCAGCTCTGCTTTTTTGTCTTTGTATTTGAAAAGCCGCGCCTTAAAGGTGTTACCTTCTTCGTCTTTTAATATTGCGTCTAAGGTCCAGTATTCCTCTGGTTCAAAAGAGAAGATTTCTTTCTCCCTTTCACAGATCATCTTCAAAGCTACAGATTGGACTCTGCCTGCACTGAGACCCGGTTTTACCTTTTTCCACAGAAGAGGAGATATTTGATAGCCCACAAGCCTGTCCAATATTCTCCTGGCCATTTGTGATTCAAACCTGTCCCTGTTCAATTGCTGGGGGGAGGAAAGTGCCTCTTTTACGGCTTTCTTGGTGATCTCATTGAAAAGAACCCTGTAAATCTTTTTTCCCTTTATACCTCTTACCTTTTTCAGCTCTTCTGCAACATGCCACGCAATAGCTTCCCCTTCTCTGTCTGGATCTGGGCCAAGGTATATCTCGTCTGCATTCTTCGCCGTTTTTTTCAGTTCTTTCAGGATCTTTTCTTTTCCTTTAATAATCACATATTCTGGAGTAAAACCGTTGTTTATATCTACTCCGAGTCTTTCCTCTGGCAGGTCTTTAATATGACCCACGGTGGCCATTACCTGAAATTCAGGTCCCAGATATCTTTTAAGGGTCTTTGTCTTAGTTGGAGATTCTACAATAAGAAGCTTTTTTCCCATAACACATCCCTATTGTCTCTTAATAAACAACTTACCGGGCATTTGCCTCACCAAACCTTTAATCTCCATTTTTAAAAGACTGCTTAAGACCTCGGCAGGATCAATCCCCGTGTTTTTTATTATTTCGTCGATATGAACGGGATATTCGCTCAGGCATTTGTATATCTTTTCTTCTCTGGAATCTAATTTGAAATCTTGCTTCTTCTGATCTGTCTTAAATGAGGGTTCTATTCCAAACTCCTCTAATATGTCTTCCACTTCTTCTACCAGCTTTGCTCCCTGTTTTATCAAAAAATGGGTTCCTCTACTCCTCACAGATTCAATACTGCCGGGCACAGCAAACACTTCCCTGCCTTGAGTTAAAGCAAAGTATGCAGTAATAAGAGAACCGCTTCTCTTTGTCGCCTCTACCACCAATACTCCTTTACTCATTCCGCTTATGATCCTGTTTCTCGCAGGAAAGTTCTTAGCTTCAGGAGGTGTTCCAAAAGAAAATTCGGTTATTATTGTGCCATTTTCTTTTATATTTTGGAACACCTCTTTGTTCTCCTTAGGATATATAATGTCGATTCCGGTACCGAGCACAGCTACCGTATAACCACCTGCCTTTAGTGCTCCCAAATGAGCATGAGTATCAATACCCCTGGCCATTCCGCTTACTATTCCAATTCCCATGGCTGCTAATCTGTAAGAAAAATCTCGAGAAACTCTTATACCATATTGGGTTGCGCTCCTTGCTCCAACCACACTTATAAAAAACTGATCTTTCGGAATCTTTTTTCCCAAGGCATAGAGAAACACGGGAGGATAGTCTATCTCCTTTAACAGTGCCGGATACTCAGGATCATCATAAAGAATGACTCTCACACCGCTGCTTATTACTTTTTCCAGCTCTTTTTCTGGATCGATTTTATATCTTCTCTTTAGTATGTTTGCTACAAGGTTTTCCCTCAGACCTGCAGCTTTCAATTCAATCGCATCTGCTTCTAAAACCGATTCGGCAGTTCCAAATCTGTTCAATAATGCCAAAAATGTACTGTTACCAATACCTTTTATAAACCTTAAACAAAACCAATGATAAACCTTATTGTACGATGAAGAACCTGAGGAATCTTTCATCTATATCTCTTACTTCTACCCTTTCGTATTCCTCTACAAATTCATCCCAAAGGGAAGAAAGGATCGGCTTAAGTTCTTCTCTCAGTTCCTCAGAAGGAAGATAGGAACTAAGGTCTTGTATAAACCTCTCTTTATATCCTTCCATCCTGTAAGGCGGATGCCTGTCCCCTTCCCTAAGGATCGTAAAAAGCCTTTTTATCTGATCTAAGTTGAGACCATTAAATCCTAACTCAAGCCCTAACACTAATCTTGACCAAAATGTAAACAAAAGAGGATGAAAAGTGATGGTGGGATCTACCAAGATCCCTTTATCTAAGGGATAAAATAGGGTGATTTCTGAAAACAATTTATCTAAGAGCTCGACCTTCTTGTATACTTGTGCACACCTTTCAATTTCTGAAAGGCTCTCAAAGTGCCTGAATTCTTCCCCTTCTTCTATTCCAACATAATACATCGGTCTTTTCATAAGGAGTCCTCTTATAATCTCGCCCCACTCTGTGCCCCAAAAACCAAAGTCCAGTTCATATTTTTTAAACCAGCTTCTTTTTACCCATTTCTCCACCTCCCACTTCAACCTGAGAGCAATCCCAAAGCCTGCTCTAAATATGAACACTAAGGGATTGTTCTTTATCAGTTCTATTGTCTTCGAAATGTCTCTTCCACAAATCTTATCTATAGCTATGTTCAAATACCCCGCAGCTTTTCTGCAGGTTCTGATCAAGTCTTCAAACTCTAACATGGAAAGTCCATCGGCAGATATTATCTGATTACACAATCCTGCAAACTCAAGCCTTATTCTGTCCATAAGCAGGTTATCTCTTATATGTCTTATGGCAAGAAGAAAAGACCCCGGTTTTTGAAGCTGGTTTATAGGAAAATAGGGGATCATCTCTTTTATCTCTTCGTCCACTTCCACCAGTTCGGACACCTTTCCTGTCAGCCTCTCTCTCTTTACAAGCTTGTCTAAGGGATAAGGAGCGTATACAGATATAGCCTCCTCAAAAGGCAGGAAGCCAAGTTCTGCTATCCTGACATTTCTCAATCTGTATAGTTCCTCCTCAGTTGAAGCGGGCAGTATCGCTCTGGAACTCATGAGTAATGCCTGATATTTTAAAAAATCCTGAGATGCTACAAGCTTTAAAATGGTCTCGATCAACTCCCTCTGAGACTCATCTTTTAATCTTAAGTAAAAGGTTCCGTCTAATGTAAAGTACTCTTCTGGCAGGTCGTATATGTTATCATCAGTTGCCGTAATTACCTCCAAAGTGCGATACAGATAGTAATAGATAAAAAGTTCTGTCTCTTCCGATGATATCAACCAGTTGGCAAGTCTTTCAGCATCAGCTTCCATAAATCTCTTAAGCCACATTCCGGCTTTTTTAACATCCAGCCTGTCCTTTTTCCATATCTCCAGATCAAGTATGTATTGCCATTGCTCTTCAGTAGCAAACCTCAGTATGGGAACAGAATCGTCTTCGCCTATTTTTTTTATGATCCAATACAGGTCCAAAAAGGGCATCTGCTGAATCAGTTGAGAAGCCTCTTTTTGAGACAGGATAAAGTCCAGTATCTTTGTCTCTGGTAAGGAAAAAAGCCTTTCAAAAAAGAGCTCTCTTTTTCTTTCTAATACACTCTGTTTTTCTCTTTTAAACTGAAGCACCTTTTCTTCCATAGTCTAATCTCTTTTATAGAAGATAATCGCATCCGTTGGACATACATCCACACAGATGGGCCTGCGCCCTTCATCTATTCTGTACATACACATGTCACATTTGTATGCTCTGCCTGTATCCTCGTTTAAGAAGATAGTATCATACTCGCACGAATTCAAGCACTCACCACATCCTATACACCTCAGCTCGTCTATCCAAATGATCCCGTCTTTTCTTATCCTAATAGCACTCTCAGGACACGCCTTCACACAGGGAGCATCCTCGCAGTGAACACACACGACAGGATATATCCATCTCGTTAGATCTGGATAACTGCCTTCTACGACATCTACTATTTTAATCCTTTCTAAGGAATCCTTATGCCAGCTACTACACGCTACGACACAGGCATAACATCCTATGCATCTGAACCGGTCAACCCGAATGGCGTACTTGGACATTTTACTAATCCTCCTCTATCGGGGGCACCTCTGCTGGTGGGCTACATTTTCTTATCCTGACCACGGTGTTTTTGGTGATATCTCCTGTAACTTGATCTCTGTTTTGCCAGTTATACAGGATGTTTACATTTACTCCTTCCTCAAGAACTGGATATTCTGGTAGTTTCAGTGCCTTACATCCCTCCCACCATCCATGCTGTCCAATCAATGTATCCTTTCTAATCCCTTCAAATAGCCACGCAACCGCTTTGATTTTTCCATTTGGAGATTCTATTTCCACCCACTCTCCATCCTTTATCCCATATTTCTGTGCTGTTTCAGGATTTATCTTTACATACGGATACATTCTGTGTTTCCTGAGACATGGAACACTCCTCATCCAAGAATGGTGATTTAGATAACTGGAGTGTTCATCTGTAAATAAAAGAGGATATTCTTCTGACAACTTAGAGTTTCGAATATCTTCCTTTTCTCCTCTGTAAACAGGAAGAGGCTCTATTCCTTTCTTTTCTAACACAAGATTGTACAGCTGAACTTTGTTCTCAGGGAGTCTTTTAAAAAGCTCTTTGTATCTTTCCCTCTTTTTCATAAAGTCTGTTTTTGGCAGGTAAATTCCTTTTAAAGCCTCTTTTCTTAACTGATCTATGTCTACTCCTGCAGGAGCTAAGTAATCATTCAGCATAGCCTTGTAGTCTCCGTTCCAGAAATCCTTTCCCATTCCCATCTTAACAGCCACTTCCAACAGTACCTGAAGTTCTGGTCTGGATTCATAAAGAGGCTCAATAACCTTGTTAGAGACCGAAAGATGATCAAAAAGCACAGCGGGGTCTCCTTCGTACTCATATCGTGTGGCTGCAGGAAGAACCACATCCATGTATCTGCTGGTAGGAGTTGCTACCACATCTATGAGAACCGAAAACTCCAGTTCCTTAAGAGCATTTTCTATAGCCACAGGATTCCTTGCTGTACTGAGAGGATTGGTTGCCACAAATATTGCAGCCTTTGGTCTGTAGGGTTTTCCAGTATTTATGGCGTTAATGAGGCTGTAAAAGTCTACCCCTACTGTTGCAGGGCCTCCCATCATCTCAGCAAACATGCGATCTGTACCAATAGCTCTTCTGGCCACATCTTCAGAAACCCTGTCTTCTAATGTGTCTATTTTAAGGTTTACGGCGTTATAAAAAAACACATTTCCGCCTGGCCTATCCAAGTGCCCTGTTATGGCTATAAGAATCGGGATTACCCTGCCATGAGTTGCAAGATCTTGTTTCTGAGGAGCTTCTGTGAAACGAATACACGCTCTTTTTGTTCTTGCATATTCATTAGCCAGCCAGATTATATCCTTTTTTTCTACACCGGTGATCTTTTCTGCCCAATCAGGTGTGTATTGCTGTATGTGTGCCTTTAGCTTCTCAAAACCGTAGCACCACCTTTCTACAAACTCTTTATCGTATATTCCTTCATTAATTATGACATTTATCATGGCAAGGGCTAATGCAGAATCGGTCCCAGGTCTTACTGGTATCCATTTGCATGCTCTTTTATTAGCAGCAATAGGAATGAGTTGAGGATTTATCACCACAAGCTTTGCTCCTTTCTGAACCCTGTCAACCACAAGAAAAGGATTGCCTCTGGGCCCAACATTTGCATATCCGGACCCTCTTCTTGAAGCTCCTTCTGTACCACCTCCGGCAAACCACTCTATAATGAGATCTGCGTTTTCGTAATCTGCAGTTGCATACCTTCCACCTCCGTAAGTGGAGATGTGATAAAAGAGCTGGGGGAAAAAGCAAACAGAAGGACCCCACCAGGAAAAATGCGGAGAACCAATGGCATGGATAAATCTCGCAAACAATTGGTGATATATGTTAAACCAACCGCAGGCCTGACCTTTCACAAATATGATATACTCTGGCCCGTACCTTTCTTTTATCTCCAAAAGCTGTTCTGCTATTAGACTTGTAGCTAACTTCCAAGGAATCCTTTTGAATTTTCCCTCTCCTTTATCGCCTATCCTTAAAAGCGGATATCTCAGCCTGTGAGGATTATAAACCCAGCTTACGGCAGAAAGAGCCTTTGCACAGAGCGCCCCCCTATTTAAAGGGTGATAAGGATTTCCCTCCACCCTGAGCATCTTTCCGTCTTTTACATGGGCAAGCAGGCCACAGCTGTATCCCCCATAAGAACATCCGTGACACATGGTAGGAATTATATCTTGCATGGCAATTCCTTTAAAAAAATAATTTTCTGTCCAGCACCCTGAATTGAATAGCCTCTGCTACATGATCTACCGTGATGTTATCCTTTCCGTCCAAGTCAGCTATTGTGCGGGCAATCTTGAGTATCCTTGTATATGCCCTTGCACTTATCCCGAGATTTTCTACCGCATCCCTTATAAGGGTCTTCCCCTGTCGATCCAATACGCAAAACTTTTTAATGTGAGCAGAGTCCATTTCTGAATTGGTTTTGATTTTTAGATTCTTAAATCTTTCTTTTTGGATTTCTCTGGCCTTAAGCACTCTTTCTAAGACTTGCTTTGAACTTGGTGTATTCTGCTCATCAGAAAGCTCTTTGTATGAAACAGAGGAAACTTCCACATGTAAGTCAATCCTATCCAAAAGTGGTCCCGATATCTTTGATCTGTATCTCTGTATTTGTCCCATGGAACAGTTGCATTGGCGTATTTTGTCTCCAAAATAACCGCAAGGACAGGGATTCATCGCAGCTACAAGCATGAAACGAGCAGGATACTGAACAGTTACTCCTGAACGGGTCAGAGTAATCACTCTGTCTTCTAAGGGCTGTCTTAAGACCTCTAACACATTTCTTCTAAACTCTGGAAGCTCATCCAAAAAGAGAACCCCATTGTTTGCCAAACTTACCTCTCCAGGCTTAGGTGGATGTCCTCCACCTACCATGCCAGCATCAGAGATAGTGTGATGAGGTGATCTAAAGGGCCTCTTTTTTATCAACCCGTCTTCTGGAACAAATCCCATGATACTGTATATCTTTGTGGTTTCTAATGCTTCCTCGAAACTCATAGGAGGCATTATGGTGGGGATCCTTTTAGCCAGCATCGTTTTTCCTGATCCAGGAGGCCCGATCATCAACATATTGTGAGCACCCGCCACGGCTATCTCCAGCGCCCTTTTTGCATTCTGCTGTCCTTTTACATCGCTTAAATCTATGTCCCAATCCGGTTCGATCTGTCCGATGTTGTCTTTTCTGTGGAAAGGAATTATATTTTTATTGCCATTAAAAAATTCCACAAGATCGGAAAGGTGCCGGACAGGAAAGATCTGAATTTCATTTACAACGCTGGCTTCAGGTGCATTTTCGAGAGGCAAAAACATGCCTTTTAGTCCAGCGTCTCTGGCTGATATGGCCATGGGAAGTACGCCTTTTACAGGTCTTATAAGACCATTTAGAGAAAGTTCTCCTATGAACATGTATCCGTTACACCTTTCCTTGGGAATAAGTCCTGTGGCAGACAGGATTCCGATTGCAATAGGCAGGTCAAAAGATGTTCCGCTTTTTTTTACATCAGCAGGAGCAAGGTTAACAGTAATACGATCTGAAGGGAAATGATAACCAGAGTTATTAATAGCAGACTTTACCCTTTCTCTGCTTTCTTTTACAGTAGCTTCAGGCAGTCCAACAGTAGAAAAGGAAGGAAGACCATGAGATATGTCCACCTCCACCTCTACTACATAACCGTCAATACCTATTACGGCCCCACTTAATACCTTGGAAAGCATCCTTATATTTTATAAATGTGATATTACTTTACTTTTAGCACAGAACTTTATATATATCAAACTTCTTTAGGTAAAAAGGAGGTAAAACAATGGCAAGGATTACTATTGAAGATTGCTTAGAAAAGGTAGAAAATCGCTTTGAGTTGGTACACCTTGCTATAAAAAGGGTTAAGGAGCTAAAGAAAGGGGCTAAACCTCTTGTAGAGTGCGACAACAAAGAGGTAGTAACAGCACTAAGAGAGATTGCTGCTGGAAAGGTATATCCTATACGGCCAGGAGAACAACTGCCTGAGCCAGAAACAGAACTGCTTCCTGAAATCGAAAAACTGATTTCTGAAAAAATAGAGGAAGAAACAGCACAAGAGGAGAAGAATGAGTAAAAAAGACTACTACGAGATATTGGGCGTCCCTCGTGGAGCCTCGGACGAAGAAATAAAGAGAGCGTACAGGAAGCTTGCGCTTCAATACCATCCTGATAGAAATCCCGGAAATAAAGAGGCAGAAGAGAAGTTTAAAGAGATTTCAGAGGCATACGAAGTACTCAGCGATCCTGAAAAAAGACGCATATACGACATGTACGGACATGAAGGACTCGAAGGAAAAGGATATTCAACGGGATTTTCAGATATAGATGAGATATTTTCCGCTTTTAACGACATATTTGAAGACCTTTTTGGCTTTAGAACGGGTACAAGGAGAAGAACAAGGCCTCGTCAGGGAAGAAGCCTCAGATATGACTTGGAGATAACCTTAGAAGACGCTTACAAAGGAGCAGAAAAAGAGATATCTTTTGAAAGACTTGAAGTTTGTCCGGAGTGCAATGGCGCAGGAGGGAAGCACAGGATTCCTTGTCCAAGCTGTGGGGGAATGGGACAGATTACAAGATCACACGGTTTTTTTCACATAAGCACTACCTGTTCCAGATGCAACGGGGAAGGATACATATTTTCTGAGCCGTGTCCTAATTGTAGGGGAAACGGGGTTGTAAGAAGAAGAAAGAAAATAAACATCAGGATCCCAGCAGGCGTGGACACCGGATCACAGCTTAGAATAAGAGGTGAAGGAGAGCCAGGAGAATATGGAGCAGCTCCAGGAGATCTGTTTATAGTGATACATGTAAAAGAGCACGAATTCTTCAGAAGAGAAGGAGATCATTTATACTGTGAAATCCCTGTCTCTTTTGTTCAAGCAATCTTAGGAGATAGGATCAAGATCCACCTTATTGGAGGTGAAGAAGCAGAAGTAGAAATACCGCCTGGCACCCAGCCAGGCAGTATTATAAGAGTGCCCGGGAAAGGAATGCCAAAATTGGGTTCTGAAAAAAGAGGAGATCTCTTTGTAAAGATAGAGGTGAGACTCCCAAAAAGTCTTACCAAAAAACAGAGAGAACTCTTAGAGGAGTTTGCAAAAACAGAAGGGATTCAGCTCAGAAATACACAAAAGAAGAAAAAGAAACTTTGGGAGAGGGTTATTCATTGATTCAAGACGGGGTGAGAGATGAGGTAAAAAAGGCCATATCCCAGCTAATCGAAGAAAAAGGAGGAGGTATCGAAGCATACAAACAGATAATAAATGAAACATGTGAATACCTAAGACAAGTGCTTGGTTTCATGATATTTAATCTGATAATGGAAAGGATATCCCGAATGACCAACGAAAGATTCTCTTACCTTGAACTTCCTATGACAAAGGATGGCCCGGATCTAAGCACCTTAGAAGATTCTGAAGAAAATATAGAAGCCTTGAAATTTTACATAGATTGTGCCATAGAGCTTGCAGAAGAGTTAGGCGGAGATACCCTGCTGAAGGGTTTGATGAGGCGGTTAAACGATGTAGGCCACACTCATGAAAACCTCTAAGGAAAAACTTCTTCTTAAGGTATATGAAACTCTATCTTTAAGAGGTCCTGACGAATTTTTAGAAAGAGTCTTTAAGGTCATATCTGATCATCTCCCCATAGATTTGGTAATACTGTGGATGATGAATCACAAGCTGAATACATACTGCTTATGGACAAAAGTAGAAACGAAACCAGAAATAAATCACTTAGACAATGGCTTAGTAATTCACGAAAAGTGTGTCTACATTCCGGATATCCTAAGGTCAGGATATGAATCACTTGAACCGATTTATAAGCAGGGATTCAGGTCTATCTTTATAATGCCTCTCGTAACAAAGAAAAACAAAAAGTTAATTCTCGGGATCATAAGCAAAAAGGAAAACGCTTTTAACAAAGACGAACTTTCTTTCTTATACGAAATACAAAAGGCCTTTTCTGCTGCTTCAGAAACCTGGCTCTATCAAGAAGAACTAAAAAAGCAGATAGAGGATCTGAAGAAAAAGATCAATGAAAAAGAATACGAACTTCAGGTTCTATACGAACTTAGCAGAAGCTTAAGTTATACCTTAAGCTATGATGAACTACTGAATCTTATGGCACAGTACTTACACCGAGTTATAGAGTACGATGTCGTTGCCACACTCTTGGTACTGGATGATGTGCAGAAACTTGTGATCTACCCTGCAAGAAAGCTCACAAGGGAGGCAAAAGATCAGATAGAAGAAAAGATATTGGATGCCTTTTTTAAACTTGGAGGGGAAAGACCAACACAATTGCAGGTTATACAGAAAGAGGTAGTAGACAAAGAAGGTGCTGAAATTAAAGAGATCAATTCTATATTTCAGGTACCTATTATATCTCCTGAGGGATTTAACATAGTGGGGTTAATATTTGTGGGTGCAGAAAAGATGGAAGCATTTTCAGAAAAACAGATCAGAATTGTCTACAGGGTTGCCCAGCATGCATCCGAGTCGCTGCAGAAGATCAGAAACCTTTTAGATCTTGAACAGAAAAGACTCAAAACCGTTTTGGAATTTATGCAGGAAGGGGTGATACTGCTGGACAAGTCAAAAAGGGTCATATACGCAAATCCAAGCGGACTCAAGTATCTTGCAGAACTAAGCGGAGTAAGTGAGGGTGAAAGGCTGGATAAACTTGGCTATGTGTCCGTAGATCAATTTCTTGTTCCCTTGCCAGCAGGCCAGTGGCACATCTTAAGTATCAGCAAACCAGAGCGAAAAATTTTTGAAGTAGGAACCCGTCCCGTAGAAGGTAAAATGGAGCCAAGTGGATGGATAATGGTGTTAAGAGATGTGACAGAGCACAGAAAAGCACTTCTCAGCTACAGAAAGGCATTAGAAGGAGCTATTTCTGCACTGGCCACTGCCATCGAAAAAAGAGATCCTTACACAGCAGGGCATCAGAGGAGAGTAGCAGAGCTGGCAAGAGAAATAGCCAAGGAGATGAAGCTTCCAGACGAGACGATTCAGTGTGTATATCTGGCGGCACTTTTGCACGACATAGGAAAGATATCAGTGCCTTCAGAGATATTGAGTAAACCCAGCAGACTAAACGAACCAGAATATGAGATTATCAAATTCCATCCTGTGGTTGGATACGAGATACTGAAAGACATAGATTTTCCTTGGCCTATAGCACAGGCTGTGCTCTATCATCACGAAAGAATGGATGGTTCCGGCTACCCAGACGGCCTCAGAAACGGGGAAATACCTATAGAATCCAGAGTAATAGCCGTTGCAGATGTGGTAGAGGCAATATCCTCACACAGACCTTACAGACCTGCACTCGGAATAGACGCAGCACTTGAAGAAATAAAGACAAACAGTGGCAAACTGTATGATCCAGCAGTGGTGGATGCTTGTGTCCGGGTCCTAAACAGAGGGTTCAGATGGGAGCAGTAAAAAACAGCCACTTTACATTATCTAAAATATGTTGTAATAATCCGAGCAAAAAAAAGAGGTGGTTTTTGCTATGCTGACTGAAGAAAAAAAAGAAAAATTCAGAAAGATTCTATTAGATAGATTAAACGAACTCATACAAGAAGCAAGCAAGACAATGAGTGAAATGTCTGGAGAGGTGGAAAACTTTCCAGATCCAACTGACAGGGCAGCCCTTGAATCTGACAGAAATTTTGAACTAAGGATAAGAGACAGAGAAAGAAAACTGATAAAAAAGATCAAAGAAGCACTTCAAAGACTGGAAGACGGCACTTTTGGTATATGTGAAGAGTGTGGAGAAGAGATCTCTGAAGAAAGACTTATGGCAAGACCTGTCACTACTCTCTGCATAAAGTGTAAAGAAAAACAGGAAAGAGAAGAAAAACTGAGAGGAGAGTAAGAACAAGGTCTTTGAAGAAGGGCTTATGGCCGGTTACAGAAAGAACCGGCCATTTTTATTATGGAAAAGAAAAAACCTAAACAAGTAATAATTACTCATGTAAACGCGGATTTTGATGCTCTCTCTTCCATGCTCGCTGCAAAAAAGCTTTATCCCGAAGCAGAACTCGTATTTCCAGGCTCTCAAGAGAAGGGTATAAGAAACTTCCTGCTTCATTCTGCATCTTATGTGTTTAACTTCCTGAGATTAAAAGAGATAGATCTGCAGGAAATAGAAAGACTTATAATCGTGGATACGAGACAGAAAAGTAGGATTGGCAGGTTTTCTGAAATTGTCGACAAAAAAGATGTGGAAATCCATATATATGACCATCATCCAGACTCAGAAGAAGACATAAAAGGCGACCTTGAAGTGGTAAAAAGAGTGGGAGCAAACACAACGATAATGGTGCAGATACTGAAAGAAAAAGGCATAAGGCTCAGTCCTGACGAGGCAACTATAATGTGTTTGGGAATCCACGAAGATACAGGTTCTTTCACATTCTCTTCCACCACTCCACAAGATTACGAGGCTGCTGCATGGCTTGCGTCTCAAGGTGCAGATCACAATCTGATCTCTAATATGTTGACAAGAGAACTTACAGCAGAACAAATAGCGGTTCTCAACGAGCTTATCCAGTCAGCTAAAAGATATAACATAGACGGCATAGAAATTGTTGTATCCAAGGTTATCAGAGATGAATATGTGGGAGACTTTGCGGTATTAGTACACAGATTCATGGATATGGAAAATATAAAT
This sequence comes from uncultured Desulfobacterales bacterium, assembly GCA_964393645.1. GTDB lineage: Bacteria > Desulfobacterota > DSM-4660 > Desulfatiglandales > JALVZP01 > JALVZP01. The sequence goes on from CAYMUI010000020.1 coordinate 23,693, forward strand.
GTAATATTCGCCCTGGCCCAGATGGAAGACAGGATATATCTTGTCGCAAGGAGCAAATTGGAAGCAGTCAATACAGCAGAAATCGTAAAAAGATTTGGTGGAGGTGGTCATACATTCGCATCTTCTGCTACCGTTAAAGACATACCCATGAATCAATTAGAGGATATGTTGTTACATGCTATCAGAGAACACATAGAATCCAAGAGCAAAAGAGCAAAAGACATAATGTCTTCCCCTGCAATAACCATATCATCAGAAGAGAGCCTGAAAAAAGCAGAAGAGTTGATGAACAAGTTCAGTATAAATGTGTTACTTGTAATGGAGAAAGGCCGACTTTTAGGTTATATCACGAGACAGGTGGTAGATAAAGCAAGGTTCTTTCACTTAGAACACATGAAGGTTAAAGAATACACTAACATTGAGTTTCCAGTAATAGAACCGGATGCTTCTATAAAAGAGGTTCAGGAGATAATCATAAAAAACAGGGCGAGGGTGCTTCCAGTAGTCAAGGAAAATAAAGTGTTAGGAGTAATAACCAGAACAGACATCTTAAACCTCTTTCTGGAAGAGCCCAAGATATATCCAATTGTAGAAGAAAGAGAATATGCGTTTCAAAAAGACATGAGGCGCATCCTGAGGGAAAGACTTCCCGAAAAACTGATTAAGCTGCTGCAGGAGTTCGGAAAGATAGCGGATAGCTTGGAGTATAACGCATATCTTGTGGGCGGTTTTGTAAGAGACCTGATTTTAAGAAGAGAAAACTTGGACATAGACATAGTTATAGAAGGAGACGGGGTAAAGTTTGCTAAGGAATTTTCAAGACATTTTGATGTAAAAGTAAATGTTCACAAAAGGTTTAGAACAGCATACCTAATATTTCCGGATGGATTTAAAGTGGATGTGGCTACAGCCAGAATGGAATACTATGAGTCTCCCGGAGCAGTACCGGTGGTAAAAAGGAGTTCCTTAAAACTGGATCTTTACAGAAGGGACTTCACTATAAATACCCTTGCGATCAAATTAAACAAGAACGAATTTGGCACTCTCATAGACTACTTCAATGGCATGAGAGATATAAATGATAAGGTTATAAGAGTGCTTCATAATTTAAGCTTTGTAGAAGATCCGTCGCGAATCCTTAGAGCAATAAGGTTTGAGCAAAGGTTTGAATTTAAAATAGGAAAACTCACTTTATCTCTAATCAAGAATGCCTTAAGGATCAACTGCTTCGAGCTAATAAATGGAAGAAGGTTATTTCACGAGCTTAAACTCATACTTATGGAGGAAGAACCTCTTTCCTGCATAGAAAGAATGAACGAGTTAAAAGTGCTGACCGCTCTGTCTCCCTTGTTTAAGTGGACAAGAGAACACAGAAGGGTATTCGAAGAGATCAAAAAGACTGTTGCGTGGTACAATCTGCTATTTTTAGAAGAGAAAATAGAAACCTGGAAGATTTACTGGTATGGGTTAACACACCATCTTGGTATTTCTGAGCTAAAAGAGTTGCACAACAGGTTTGAAATGAGTGAAAATAAATACGAAAAAATGCTTTCTCAGAGGGAAAAGTTAGATGAGCTTATAAAAGCTCTTATTCAAAGGCCAAGCAATTATCAGGTTTATAAACTGTTATCCAAATACGAAACAGAAACTCTTCTGTATGTAATGGCTAAGGTAAAAAGCGAGGAGCTCAAAAAAAGCATATCTAACTACTTCACCAAGCTAAAACATGTGAAACCCCAGATAAGAGGAAAAGACCTCTTAAGGATGGGATTCAAACCCGGTCCTATTTTTGGAAAGATTTTAGAAGCAGTTCACGAGGCCAAATTAAACGGTATTGTAAAAAGCAAGGAGGATGAAATAGAATTTGTAAAAGAAAGGTTTGGGGAGGAATTAAAAAAATGAAAAAAAGAGTGGTCAGCGGAATAAGGCCTACAGGAAGGCTTCACTTGGGACATCTTCATGGCGCACTTCTTAACTGGAAAAAGTTGCAGGACGAATACGATTGTTTCTATTTTATCGCGGACTGGCATGCTCTCACCAGCGAGTATACAAAACCCGAGATAATAAAGAAAAGCACTATAGATATAATATTAGACTGGCTGGCTGTTGGACTTGATCCAGAAAAGTGCACATTTTTTGTGCAGTCCCATATAAAAGAACATGCAGAGCTTCATCTTATATTTTCTATGATAACGCCCATACCGTGGCTTGAAAGGAATCCCACTTATAAAGAGCAGATACAAGAGCTAAGCAGTAAAAATCTAAACACATACGGCTTTCTTGGATATCCCGTACTTCAGGCGGCAGATATACTCATGTACAAGGCTGATGCTGTTCCCGTAGGAGAAGATCAAGCACCTCACATAGAGCTTACAAGAGAGATAGCCAGAAGGTTTAACTTTTTATATAAAAAGGTGTTTCCTGAACCAGAAACCTTGCTGACCCCTACTTCTAAGCTCTTAGGTATAGATAGGAGAAAGATGAGCAAAAGCTACAATAACGCCATATTTATAACAGAACCTCCCGAGGAAGTGAGCAAAAAGGTAAGTCAAATGATCACAGATCCGCAAAGGGGAAGAAAAACAGATCCTGGAAGACCAGATTTTTGCAATGTCTTTTTCTATCACGAGATATACACACCTGAAGAGAAAGTAAAAGAAATAGAGGAAGGTTGCAAAAAAGCAAAAATCGGCTGTGTCGAATGTAAAAGACTTATGGCTCAAAATCTAAATAAGGGACTTGCGCCCATAAGAGAAAGGAGAAAAAAGCTTGAATCTCAAATGGATTACATAAAAAATATTATAGAGGAGGGTAACAAAAAAGCAAAAAATATAGCCCAAAAAACAATGGCAGAAGTAAGAGAAGCCATTGGGATATGAAAGGAGAAAAGAGATTGATGAGATTAAATAAAGTTATTGCAGAAGCAGGGATCACCTCCAGAAGAAAGGCAGACAAGCTAATAGAGGAGGGGCGTGTATTTGTAAATGGAAAACCCGCCAGATTAGGGATGAAAGTAATATGGGGAAAAGATGTAATAAAAGTGGATGGAAAAAGGATTCCCGATCCTCCTGAAAAGGTTTACATACTGCTCAATAAACCTTTTGGGTATATATCATCTTTAAAAGATCCGGGAGGAAGACCGGTAGTTACGGAACTTTTACCTCAACTTCAGCAAAGGGTATTTCCTGTGGGAAGACTCGACTTTGATACTATGGGTCTTATGCTCTTTACAAACGATGGAGAACTTGCTTACAGATTAACCCATCCAAGGTATCAGGTACCAAGAACTTATAAGGCAACCGTAAAGGGAAAGCTCACTTACAAAGCTATTCAGAAAATAAGAAGCGGGATTGTTCTGGAAGATGGGCCTGTAAGAAAAGTAAAAATAAAGCCTCTACAAAAAGAGGGCCGTTATAACATAGTAAGAATCACGGTTTATGAAGGAAGGTCAAAATTGATAAAAAGGATATTTGAGGCGGTGGAGTGCAAAGTAGTTCATCTAATAAGGACAGGATTTGCAAACCTGATGCTGGAAGATCTAAAAGTAGGACATTATAGGTACTTGGAGAAGCAAGAAGTAGATTCTTTAAAAAGATTTGTAGGTCTTGGAGTTAACAGATCATGAAAAGTAAAGTAGTAAAGGAATATGTAAAGTCTATATTAATAGCTCTTGTGCTGGCTCTTTTTATAAGGACTTTTGTGGTTCAGGCATACAAAATCCCTTCCGGCTCGATGATTCCCACCCTCATGATAGGAGACCATATACTGGTAAATAAATTTATATATGGAGTGAAATTACCCTATCTAAGAAAAACCATCATTCCTGTAAGCCAGCCCAAAAGAGGTGATGTAATAGTATTTATTTTTCCCTTGGATAAAAGTAAGGATTTTATAAAAAGAGTGATAGGACTGCCAGGAGATAAAATAGAAATCATAGGAAAAAAGGTATATATAAACGGGCACTTATACCCGGATAAGCACGCCTATTACGACAACAGCGGCATTCAGATTCAAAGATTCGGGCCGATAAAAGTGCCAAAATGGGGTCTGTTCGTAATGGGAGATAACAGAAACCACAGC
>CAYMUI010000021.1:0-2063 GCA_964393645.1 uncultured Desulfobacterales bacterium
AACAAAAATGATGTGTGTCAGGTTTGGTAATGTAATAGGTTCGTCCGGCTCTGTTATCCCTTTATTCAAAAAACAAATCGAATACGGCGGGCCTATAACACTGACCCATCCCGAGGTAACCCGCTATTTTATGACCATTCCAGAGGCTTGTCAGCTTATTCTTCAGGCAGGAGCTTTGGGAGAGGGAGGGGAAGTATTTATACTTGAAATGGGAGAGCCTGTAAAAATTAAAGACATTGCAGAAGAACTTATCAGGCTTTCAGGAAAAGAGCTCAAAAAGGATATAGACATAGTATTTATTGGTCTAAGACCAGGCGAAAAACTTTATGAAGAGCTTATCACTGAAGGGGAAGGAATCGTAAGAACCGAGCATAAAAAAATATTTGTACTTAAAACAAATAATAACTGGTATGGACACGGTAGCAGAATAGCCTTTAAGAAATGGCTTGATCTAAAGATTAGAGAATTGGTTGCTGCTGCTGAAAAGCACGATCCGGATTTGATAAAAAAAATCCTCAAAGAATTAGTGCCTGAATATCAGCCTTACAATAGTATCTAAAATAATTTTTAAATCATTACAGAAGCTTATTTCTTTTAAATAGGAAAGGTTAATCTTTAATTTGTCTGGTAATATCGTCTCTATATACATTTTTTCAGGATCACTACTTCTTGCCAATATTTCCTCTTCATCTTTATACTTGATAGAAGCCGGATCAGTAATACCTGGTTTAAGAGTTAAAACCGCTCTGTATTCAGCATCGTATATGTGTTTATATCTGGGAACCTCTGGTCTTGGTCCTACCAAACTCATTTCCCCTTTTATTACATTTATCAGTTCAGGAAGTTCGTCTATTTTTGTCTTTCTTATAAACTTCCCGATCCTTGTTATACGTGAGCTGTCTCCAGGAGTAAAACCTTTTTTTTCCTGAACAGGATCAACATACATAGACCTAAATTTTACAAGCCTAAAAATCTTTCCTTCTTTTCCCATTCTTTCTTGAAAGAAAAAAACAGGACCTTTTGAGTCAACCTTTATAAGGATAGCTATTATTACGAGCAGTGGAGATAAGACTAAAAAACCAATCAGTGCACAAACAAAATCAAATATACGCTTACCACATGTCTTATAGCTCATACAAATCTTACATCAGTATTTCTTTTATACATCTGACCACATACTCAAATTGGCTATCTGTCATTGCAGAAAACATCGGGATACTGACGCATCTTTTAAAGATCCACTCAGCATTGGGAAACATCTCAGGCCTTAAATCATATCTATGTTTATAATAGCTCATCCGGTGAATAGGCTTATAATGAACACTCGTGCCGATGTTTCTCTTTGTCATTTCCGATATAAATTGGTCTCTGTTTATTTTTGATCTTGTTTTATCCTGATCTATCATTATAACAAAAATGTACCAAGAGTGTTCCTCCATCTTACAGTGAATTCTGGGTAAAATCAGTCCTGGAATATCCTTCAGCTCATCAAAATATCTTCTGGCAATTTGCTCTCGCTTTTGTCTAAAAAACTCTGCTTTTCTTAACTGGTGAATCCCTAAAGCAGCATTTATATCTGCCATGTTATACTTAAAGCCAGGTGCTACCACATCGTATTCCCAAGATGCACCTGTTGAAAATCTATTCCATACATCCCGATCAATACCATGAAGCCTCATAATTTTGACTCTTTTTGCAATCTCATCATCATTTGTACAGAGCATCCCGCCTTCACCCGTGGTGATCGTTTTATTTGCATAAAAGCTAAAACAGGTAACATCTCCAAATCCTCCAACTAATTTCCCTCTATAGCGAGTTGGAATTGCATGAGCAGCATCTTCCATCACCTTTATGTTATAAGACCTTGCAAAATCAAGTATTGAATCCATATCACATGGATGCCCACCAAAATGAACGGGGACAATTGCCTTTATGTCAGTAGGCTTGAGACTGTAGTTTTTAAGTGCCTTTTCTATCTGCTCCAGATCAATGCAAAATGTCTCAGGATTGCAATCAACAAATACTGGATCAGCTCCCAAATACCTTACTACTTCTGCTGTTGC
>CAYMUI010000022.1:0-5246 GCA_964393645.1 uncultured Desulfobacterales bacterium
GGATTTATTTGGCGAATATCTCCATCCCTTTCGTGAAAGGCAAAGAGTCTTTTTCCCGCTATTTCTCCCAAACCGTCACGAAGCTCAACCTCAAAAAACCATATCCTCCCTATAAGCTTACCAGATGGATCAAAAAAGAGAGCTCCTTTTTTGGCCTCAGAGCTGTATCGCTTTATCACTTCATCAACAACAGCTTCCATTAGAGGATGTCCTGGAGCTATAAATTCCGCACCTTTAGAAGAAGCCAACTTCTTGTCAAAGGCTACGGAGCGGTATTCCTGATATACTTCGCCGTATTTAGCCTTAAACTGATACCCTCTATCCCTTAACCAAACGGGAACATAGAATAAGCGATAAAGGCCATCTCCTTTTTTCTCAAACTTCAAATTCAATACATCTGCTGCCCTTACAAAAAAGGCTTCTATGTACTCAGGAACAAGCCTGTTTTCCTTAGCCTTTCTTTCCTGGCCGAGAATACGAGAAAGATCAAGGTGTCTTGTTGCAAGGGCTTCAAGAGTAGCTTCTTTTACCCGCTCAATAGCTTTTTCGTCTGGTTCTGCTTCTATTTCAGCGAGTATTTCGTCCATGGTTCTGCTTTTGGATATGGCCTCAAGTATGAGATCTTTTAAGTTCTTACCTTTTGTAACCTCCCCTATAACATCAAAAACACGATCACTTCCAAGGTGTTCTCTCATGCGTTCAAGCTTGTTAAAGAGCGTTCTTAAGATCCTACCCTCAATAGTGTCAGCAGCCACAAGATTGTATATGTGAACTTCGTGTTTCTGTCCGTAACGATGAATTCTTCCCATTCTCTGCTCAAGGCGATTAGGATTCCAGGGTATATCGTAGTTTATCATGAGCCAGCAGAACTGCAAGTTAATACCCTCTCCCGCCGCTTCGGTTGCCACCATAACCTGGGCTTTGTGGCGAAACTCATGCTCCGCTCGGATTCTCTCATGTAAATTCATACCGCCATGGATAAATGTTGCTTTAAATCCCCATGAGCGAATTTTTTCAACAAGATACTCCAATGTGTCGCGGCTTTCGGTGAATATGAGAAGCTTTAAACTTTCGTCTTTACTTAGGCCGCACTCTTCAATAACTTTCCTGAGCTGGAATAGCTTGGTTTCTATGTCCTTTTTCTCTAAGTTGCGCGCAAGCTGTATCAACCTATTAAGTTCGGCAATTTCCCTCTCCAATTCTTCTTGAGACTCGGCTGATGTCAGTTTTTCAAGAAGTTCTTCTTCCTTTTCCCAACGCTCACGCTCAGGTAAATCCTCAAATATCTCTTCTTTATACAAGAGTTCTTTACTTTGGTATTGCAGTGCCCTTTCTTTAAGAGAAGCTAAACGCTTCCGTCTTCTTTCAAGAGAACGGTGGACAGCTCTTATACTGGAAGCAAGGCGTCTCTGCAAAATGGTCATGGCAAAAGCGACATTTCTCTTTTCCTGGCGCAAAGCTTTATTGTAATGTTTGGAAACATATTCTGTTACAGCCTTGTATAACTCTTTTTCCTTTTCACTTAGCTCAAAGTAAGGGGTTAAGACCTTGCGTGGTGGAAACAAAGGCCTTTCTGAAAAATCTTTAAGGTCTTCCTTAAGACGACGCAGAAACAGACGATTTTCTTTGTTGCGAATAGACTCTTCGAGTATTTCCCTATTAGCATAGAGTCCAGGTTCCAGAAGATCTAAAAACAGGCGGAAATTTTCAGGGTCACCCCTGTGAGGTGTTGCTGTTAAAAAGAGCATAAAACGAGATGTTTGGGAAAGAACCTCACCTAAAATATAACGCTTGGTCTTCTTGGTCTTCTCCCCGTAACGATAAGCACTAAGCTTGTGGGCTTCGTCTACTATTACAAAATCCCATGTAACTTCCTTCAAACTTTCAAGCACATCTTCTTGGCGAGCAAAGTCCATTGAAGTTATAACTTGCGGATACTCTTCCCACACATTGCGGCCAAAAGAACTTTTTATAAGACCACGGTCAACGATTTGGAAAATCTCGTTGAAACGCTCTTTCATTTCGCGAGACCACTGCTCTTTAAGATGCCCAGGAACTACTATAAGTGTGCGTTCAACAAGCCCCCTTAGTTTTAGCTCTTTTAGTGTGAGTCCTGCCATTATAGTTTTACCTGCTCCTGGGTCATCAGCGAGCAAGAAACGAGGACGAGAATTCTGAAGGATGTAATGATAAACAGCTTCAATCTGATGGGGAAGAGGATCTATCTGTGAAACATTTACCGCAAATAGGGGATCAAATTGGAAGGCGTTTCGTATGCGCATTCCTTCGATGTAGAGGAAAAATCCCTCTGAATTAGCGGAGAAGTTTAGCTCTTCTTCCGAAGAGATCTTTAACTTCTCGATGTCCTGCGTTCTGAGAATTGGATCAAAGAATTTTCTGCTAACTGTACCTACACCATGTATCCTTATGAAGTCACCGCCAATTTCCTCTACATGAATGATTTTTATAGGTTCAGGGAAGTAAGGTCCTTCTATAGTTACACCCGGATTCAAATCTCTGATATTCATACTTTTGCTAAGTTATTTTACCTAATATAGTTTTGTCAAGAATACAGAAACCAACAAAGTGTTGAAAATTGTTGGTTATTAGGATACCATCTTAAGTCAAATACTTAGAGATTAAATACTTAGAGAATGAACGCTTTAGTAAAAAAAGGGGATGTAATAGAGTTAACCATAGAGAAGATGGCTATCGGAGGTTTTGGGATAGCCAGATTGGACAGGTATGTGATATTTGTAAAAGGTGCGGTAGCAGGAGATAAGGTAAAAGCAAGGATATACAAGAAAAAAAAGGACTACGCAGAGGCCAAAGTCTTAGAAGTAATTACTCCTTCCATTAACAGAGTAGAAGCAAAATGTATGTACTTTAACCACTGTGGTGGATGTCAGTGGCAACACATAAAGTATGAGGCGCAGTTAGACTATAAGCATATGCTTGTAGAGGAAACCATTTCAAAGTTGGGCAAATTTCACGATGTGCCTGTTTTAGAAACCATTCCTTCCCCTGAGATCTTCGGATACAGAAACAAGATGGAGTTTACCTTTTCTAACAAACCGTGGGTCATACCTTACACTGAGCAAAGCCAGAAACCTCCTTTTGCTTTAGGCCTTCATATTCCTGGCTCTTTTGATAGAGTAATTGATATAAAAAGTTGTCTTTTGCAACCGAGTAAGGGAAATGAGATATTGGATGTAGTGAGACAATATGTTAGAAAAACAGAGATCCCTGTATATGATATGAAAAACCATACGGGATTTTGGAGATTTCTGACTCTTAGAAATTCCAAAGCATTTGGGGATTGGATGGTAAACATAATCACTTCAGATGAAGCTCAACAAGTTATCGCTCCACTGGCTGAAGAGATATGTAAGAAAGTAAGCGGGATAAAAACAGTGTTAAATAACATAAGCAAAAAGAAGGCTGCGGTAGCTATTGGTGATAAAGAGGTGATAATGTACGGAGAAGGATATATTGAAGACAAAATAGGAGACTTTGTATTTAGGATTTCTGCTAATTCCTTCTTTCAAACAAATCCTAAAGGCGCTGAGAAGCTGTACGACAAGGTAAAGGAATATGCGGAACTTTCTGGCACCGAAGAAATACTGGATCTGTACAGTGGCACGGGCACAATCCCTATATTTTTATCCAAGCAGGCAAAGAGGATCATAGGCATAGAAATAAATGAGGATGCGGTGAAAGATGCCAGAAAGAACTGTGAATTAAACGGAATAGACAACTGTGTTTTTATTGTAGGAGATATAAGAGAGACCCTTTCAGAAGTAGATTCAAAAATAAAACCCGATGTTGTAATTGCCGATCCTCCAAGACCAGGAATTCACAAAGATGTCTTAAAAGGAATAATAGAAATGGGTGCTAAGAGGTTGATTTATGTATCTTGTAATCCTGCTACTATGGCAAGGGATCTGTCTATACTGTCTCAGAGTTATGAGATAAAAGAGATTCAACCTGTGGATATGTTTCCTCACACTCACCACATAGAAATAGTAGCCAAATGTGTAAAAAAGTAAGGGGTGTAATTATGGGGAGTGAAGACAGAATAAAAAACCAAATACTCAGAGCTCTGAAAAGAAAAAAAATGAGTTTTTGGGAACTAATAAATTACCAGGACTCTCACATAGTAGAGTTTGTTCAGCACTTAAAAGAACTCGTTCAAGAGGGCACGGTTATAAATGAAAACGGATTTTTTTCTCTGGGCAAAGACATTTCTCTGCAAGAAAAAAAGGATGTGATTTGCAAAAGGTGTAATGTTGGGGTTGAAATAAAAGATTATTTTAAAGACATATTAGATCGGTTTTTAGTTGTTACAAAGGACAGACCTCTTCCCACAAGCGATTTTGACCAGGGTTTTGTAAGACCAAGAGATACAATTGCAAGACTTGCTTTTATGTATGAAAGAGGAGATATAGAGGAACAGGAGATATTTATACTCGGAGACGATGACCTGCTTAGTGTGGCCATAGGTCTTACTGGTATGGCAAAAAGGGTGAGAGTGGTGGAGATAGACGAGCGTATTACCTCATTTATAAGAGAATTTTGTAAACGAAACAACATCCATAACATTGATGTGAAAGAATACAATGTCTTAGAAGAGATTCCAAAGGAAGATAAGAAAAAATACGATGTGTTCGTCACGGATCCTGTGGAAACAAAAAAAGGATTAAAGCTTTTTGTAGGAAGATGTATTGAAGCGCTAAAGGGTAAAAAGAGCGCAGGATATATTGGCTTTACCCACAGAGAAGCATCTCTTGATAAGTGGTATGAATTTCAAGCCTTTCTTAACCAAGCAGGTTTTGTTTTTACTGACATCCTGAGGGACTTTTCCATATATCCTGAACGGGAAAACAAGTGGGACGACTTTTACAGAACCTATAAGATAATGAAAGAACTGAAACTGCCCATGCCTGATACGGATTGGTATAAATCCTGCTTCGTTAGGTTTGAAGCAGTAAAAGATCCTACAATACCTGAATTTTATCCTCCAAAGGATTTAAAAGAACTGTACTTTGATGAAGAATCCTGGGCAACCCCCCTACCCTCCTACTTGGAGGAGGAAAGCTGACCACCCTCCTCCGAGTGCTTTATAAATTCTTACAAAATTTGTAACCACCATTCCTTTACTTACAGAAAGCTGATCTTGAAGGGACTGTAAAGATCTTTCTGCATCCAGTACATCTATAAAATCAGAGATCCCAGCTCTGTACCTG
>CAYMUI010000023.1:0-17705 GCA_964393645.1 uncultured Desulfobacterales bacterium
TACACCAGACCTCCCTCTCAAATTCGCTTCCCAAAATTCTTCTTTCCCTATCCCGTTAGGAGCAACTACCCCCAACCCTGTAACTACAACTCTCCTTCTCATAAAAACTGCCACCCTCTATCTTGACTACTCTCACCCTTACATAAAATTATAACAAATAATATCTACAATTAAACCTAAAAATAAATATAACCTCGTGAGGAATACTTTACATTTGATACTTATAAATCTTTTTCTTCTTAAGAAAGATTCTCTCTTTTCTGAGATGGCCCATAAACTTCTCACAAAAAGAACCTCTCTCCAAGAACACATAAATAAATACACGCCTCAGTGGGCCGAAAACATCACCGGAATTCCTAAGGAACAAATCATAGAGCTTGCGAGACTTTATGCGAACACAAAAAAGGCCTGTATCCGTTTTTCTGAATCTCCAGAAAAGGCTGATCTACAAGCATTTGCTATGTCCATCGCTATGCTTATTGCAATTACAGGCCATTTGGACAGGCCCGGAGGCAATGTATACTTTTATCCTGCGGTTCCTTTAAGATTAGACACATTTGACAAAAGACTTTCCAAAGAAACTTTAAGTAAGACCTTGGGTCATGATGTGTTCTGGATAAATGTGATGGGTGGACCTACAGAAGCTGGAGCAGACTTTATCTCGGTAATAAATGCTCTTATCACTGGAAAGCCGTACAGACCAAAGGTTGGTTTGTTTTTCTGTACAAATCCTCTTAGCACAGCAAGAAATCCGGAAAAGATTGCTGAAGCGATAGAAAAGCTGGAATTATGTGTTGTGGTAGATGTCGTGGCCACTCCTACAACACGGTATGCAGATATAGTTCTTCCAGCAGCCACAAGATATGAAGGTCCGGGTGACATCGGCATATGGGAAAATCACTTAGGTTTTAGTTCACAAGTTATAAAGCCTCTGTGGGAAACAAAACCCGATTTTCAGATAATCTTGGACTTAGCAGTAGCACTCGGGATGGGAAAAGACTTCTGGTATGGAGATTGTGATAAGATGTTGGAAGAATTTCTTGACTCCACTCTCAAACCTATTCAGAAGCGTATAAGTTTAAAAGAGTTAAAAAAGAATGCATTAAAAGGTGTGTATCTGCCTGTTACAGATTGGATGAAAAAAAGAGAAAGGTACAAAGAACACTTTTCTATGCTGCCAAACCAGAAGGTTCAGCTATATAACGAGTTTCTTAAAAAACACGGATACGATCCACTTCCTACTTATCATGGTGAACCAGAAGATCCCACAACTACTCCTGAACTTTTAAAGGAATACCCGCTTATGTTTACAGACGAACACGCCATGTATTTAAATCATCACTCATGGATGAGAAATGTAGCATGGCTGAGGGAATTGAAAAAACACAACTATGTAAAAATACATCCAAGTACTGCAAAAAAATACGGCATAAAAGACGGGGATTGGGTAGAAATTGAGTCTCCTCATGGAAGCATGAAAGCTGTAGCTTGGATATTCCCTGGAATAAGACCTGATACCCTGATAGGTCAGCATGGATGGTGGCAGGGTTGTATCTCACTAAATCTGCCGGAGACTTCTGTATTTAACAAAGGAACAAATGTAAATGTTCTTTACAATTGGGATAAAAGAGACCCAATCACCCAAAACATCACAAAAAATACTTTGGTAAGGATAAAGAAAACCACACCTCCTGAGTCAGTTTCACCTATTATGATAAAGGAGGTATGACATGACACGCTATGGACTGTGCATAGATGTATTCAGATGTCTTGGATGTTACAGTTGTGTAGTAGGATGTAAAAACTGGCACAAAATCAAAGCAGGAAGTGGAAGCAGAAGAAGAATTGTTGATGTTACCGAGGGAGATTTTCCTAATCTAAAAAGATGGATATTCCCTGTTTCTTGTATGCAGTGTGATAATGCACCATGTGTTTCTGTATGCCCTACGGGTGCAACATTTAGGAGAAAGGATGGAATCATAACTATAGATCAACAAAAATGTATAGCCTGCAATAAGTGTGTAGATGCATGCCCGTATAATGCCAGATACATAAACTTAAATACCGGGAAAGCAGATGGATGTGATTTCTGTTCTGACAGGTTAGATAAAGGGCTTGTTCCATATTGTGTTGAAACATGCCCTGGAGAAGCGATGATATTCGGAAACTTAGACGATCCGAATAGTAAGATCTCGCAGGTCATTAAAGAAAAAAAAGCATCCGTACTAAAACCCGAATTAAATACAAAACCAAAACTTTACTATGCGAACCTTCACTATAAGGGAACAGCTATCAAATAGAGCAAATGAGGATAATTAAACCTTTTCTTAGAGCCGTAGGTTACAAAGGAATTGCTCTTTTGTATGAATATCCGGAAAAAGAAACGCTTGAAGGTATTGAAAAAGAAGGTAAACACATAATCAATGCATTTTCAGAGCTGTCAAAAAACCATTATTTTAAGGATCTAAGCGTTGAAAATCTTTTTTTATCTGTTAAGAACATGCCTATTGAACAGTTTCAGGCAGAATACATAAGACTATTTGAATACGATCCTTTGTGTCCCCCATATGAAACAGCATACATAAACTCAGAACCAAGTAAGACCTTGCTTTTATTACAGGAACTGTACAGAAAATTTGGTTTGCATCCTCGTTTTTCTTATCCTGTTGACTTCTTTATTTTTCAGCTTGAATTTATGAGTCACCTTATTTGTATCGAAGATACCTTATCACAAAAAAAGTTCTTAGAGACACATTTAGCAGTATGGGTAACCCCGTTTTCTGAATGTATAAAAAAACGATCTTCTCTTGCTTTTTATAGGTCACTCGCTCACTTAACATTAGCCTTTATCAAAGCAGACCTTCAATACTTAAAAAGTATTCTGGCATAGGACAAACTACAAAGAGATTGACTCGAGATCAAAAATATAAAAGAATGCTTTGCTACAAACAAAGGCACAATGGGAGAAAAAGCATGAAAAAAGACTTTTTCAAGCTTACTCCTCCTGAAGAGGTATTTAAAATAATAGATCGGTTTTCTTCAGTAGATGAGCAGGAACAGATTCCCATAGATCAAGCTCTCGGAAGAGTAATTTCTGAAGACATATATGCTAATTCTGACATGCCAGGATTTTACAGGGCTACGATGGACGGGTATGCAGTAAGAGCAAAAGACACTTTTGGTGCGAGCACCACTCTTCCTGCTCTATTGGAAGTTGTGGGCGAAGTAAAAATGGGAGAAGTTCCAAAAATAAAAGTTAAGGAAGGCCAGGCTGTTAAAATCTCCACAGGAGGTATGCTCCCAGAAGGTGCAGATGGCGTGGTAATGATAGAATACTGCCATCTAATAGACGACAAAACTTTGGAGGTAGAAAAGGCTGTATCTCCCTTAGAAAATGTTATGCTCCCAGATGATGATGTAAAGAAAGGAGAGCTTTTGTTAAAAAAAGGCAAAAGACTGAGACCTCAGGATATAGGAGTGCTTGCAGGGCTCGGGATGGAATATGTAAAGGTTTTTAGAAAACCTAAAATAGCCATTATATCTACTGGAGACGAGATAATCCCGATAAACCATACACCAAAACCTGGACAAGTAAGAGACATAAACAGGTTTACTCTTTCTTGCCTTTGCAGGATATTTGGAGCAGAACCTGTATTCTTGGGAATCTGTCCTGATGACTTCAATTCTTTAAGAGCTTATTTAAAAAATGGACTTAACATAGCGGATTCTGTGTGGATTTCAGGAGGAAGTTCTGTTGGAGTCAGAGATCTGACCTTAAGTGTGTTTGAATCTTTAAATAACTTTGAGTTGCTTGTGCATGGAATTGCTATCAGCCCTGGAAAACCCACGATAATAGGAAAAGTGGGTAAAAAACCTGTAATAGGACTTCCTGGACAAGTAAGCTCTGCATTTATAGTGGCAGAAGTATTTATGAGCAGGCTCATAAAGGTTCTTTCAGGAGAAATGCCTGAAGAAATAGTATTAGAAATAGAGGCGTTAATGACAAGAAATGTAGAGTCTGCCACAGGAAGAGAAGATTACATCAGAGTAAAACTTATAAAACAGAACGGTAAACTATTTGCTGAGCCTATCATAGGAAAGTCCGGGCTTATCTCTCCTCTTGTAGAAGCAGACGGACTTGTAAAGATAGACGCAAATAAGGAAGGAGTTTATAAAGGAGAAACAGTAAAGGTCATCCCGTTTTCTTCAAGGGGGGCGTTATGGTAGAAAGAAAAGTCTATCTTTCTATGAAACAGCTTTCTGAAGCAAAAAAACTTTTCTTTTCAAGCATACAGGTAGATGCCCTTAAAAAAGAAGAAAAAATAAAATCAGAAGATGCTCTTGGGAGGGTAACCTCCAGACCTGTGTTTGCAAAGCTTTCTTCACCTCTATTCCATTCTGCTGCAATGGACGGAATAGCTGTAAAAGCAGAAAACACATATGGGGCTACCGATAGAAGACCTAAGGTACTTGAGATCGGGAAAGATGCGGTCTGGGTAAATACAGGAGATCCCATCCCAGAAGGATTTAACGCAGTAATCATGGTAGAAAAGCTAAATCAAATAAACGAAAATCATGTAGAGATAAGAGAATCAGTTTATCCATGGCAAAATGTAAGAAAGGTGGGAGAAGATTTAATTGCTACGGAGCTTATATTTCCACAAAACCATGTATTGAGACCTTATGACCTTGGTGCACTGATAAGCGCCGGAGTTTTTGAACTGGAGGTATGGGCAAAACCAAAAGTCGCTATAATACCCACAGGATCTGAACTTATAAGCTATAAGGATTTAAAAAAATTAGAAAAAGGAAAGCTCATAGAATTTAACTCCATTATCCTCTCCTCTCTTGTAAAAGAAGCGGGCGGGATTCCTTTAGTATATGAGATCGTGCCGGATGATATAGAAAAGATAAAAACCTCCTTAGTAGATGCACTAAACAAAGCAGAAGTTGTGGTTATAAATGCTGGTTCTTCTGCTGGATCAAAGGACTATACAGTTCACATCTTAAATGAGCTGGGAAAAGTGCTTGTTCACGGGGTAAGTATAATGCCGGGTAAACCAACGGTTCTTGCTGTGGCACAAGGAAAGCCTGTTATTGGAAATCCTGGCTATCCTGTCTCTTCCGTAATATCTTTTGATCAGTTTGTAAGACCTATTATTTACCGGCTTCAAGGGATAGAACCTCCAGAGAGAAACAAAGTCAGGGTAATACTTTCGAGAGATATAGTCTCCAAGCCCGGAATAGAAGAGTTTGTAAGAGTAAACATAGGAAAGATAAAAAACAGGTATGTAGCCACCCCTCTTCCGAAAGGAGCCGGAATCCTTACCTCTCTTATTAAGGCAGAGGGCATAATAAGAGTAGAAGCATTCTCAGAAGGAATATCTCAGTCAGAGGAGGTAGAAGCCGAACTCTTAGTAGAAAAAAAAGAGCTGGAAAATACGGTCGTCGTAATAGGAAGTCATGATATGTGCATTGATATAATAGCTGATGAGGTAAGAAAAAAAGGGATAAGAATATCCTCCAGTAATGTGGGAAGCCTTGCTGGTATAATAGCTTTAAAAAAAGGTATATCTCACATGGCTGGAGCTCACCTTCTGGATCCGAATACAGGAGAGTACAACAAATCTTATGTGGAAAGGTATCTGAAAGGGATCAAAGTCCATGTTTACAATCTTGTTTTGAGAGAGCAGGGATTGATAGTAAAAAAGGGAAATCCAAAAAAAATAAAAGGAATTGAAGATCTTGTGAGAGAAGACATAAGATTTGTAAACAGACAACCAGGTTCAGGAACAAGGGTTCTTTTGGATTATAAACTTTCTCAATTGAACATAGATCCAAAACAGATAAGAGGATATGAACACGAAGAATTTACCCACATGGCAGTAGCAGTAGACATCTTAAGTGGTGTTGCAGATTGTGGAATAGGTATATTTGCTGCTGCCAAGGCACTTGGATTAGACTTTATTCCAATAGAAAAAGAAGAATATGATTTGATCGTACCAGCAGAGTTCTTAGATGATCCAAAGATAAAAACCATTCTCGAAGTTATAAAAACTCCTCAATTTAAAAAAAGAGTGGAGCAGATGGGCGGATATGACACAAGTAGAAGCGGAGAACTGGTTTTCACTCTACAGTGACGCTCTTTGCCAGATTTCTGGGCTTGTCCACATCCCTGTTTAAGAGACATGCACAATAATATGCTATAAGCTGACACGGTATCACGGTCAGTATCGGATACAAGTAATTCAAGGTCGGCGGAACCTCTATTACATCGTCTGCTATCTCTTTTATCTTTTTATCTCCCTTGGTAGCTATAGCTATTACCGGGCCTTTTCTGCTCTTTATCTCTTGAATGTTATTTATCATCTTGTCGTACATATCGTCCTGAGGCACAATGGCAACGGTTGGCATTTCAGGGTTAATTAAAGCAATAGGTCCGTGTTTCATTTCTCCTGCCGCGTATCCTTCTGCGTGGATATACGAGATCTCTTTTAACTTTAAAGCCCCTTCCAAGGCTATAGGATAATTGAACTTTCTTCCTATAAATAACCAGTTATTGTACTTGTAATACTTTTCTGCTATTGCCTGTATGTAATTTGCCTGAGACAAAACCTCTCTTACTTTTGAAGGCAATGCTCTCAGCTCTCTGATTGCTTCGACTCCATCAGTAAAAGATAAGTTTTGATGTCTCCCTATAAGAAGCGCGAGCAGTGTGAGAATAACGAGCTGGGAAGTGAAGTTCTTTGTAGAAGCAACCCCAATTTCAGGCCCTGCGTGATTGTATATCCCGGCGTCTGTTTCTCTTGCAATGGAACTGCCCACCACATTTACTATTCCGAGAAGCTTTGCACCTTTTCTCTTAGCCTCTCTTATCGCTGCAAGGGTATCAGCGGTTTCTCCTGACTGGCTTAAGGCAAGCACAAAAGTGTTTGGAGCAAAGTTTAGCTTTCTGTAACGAAATTCAGAAGCTAATTCTACTGATATATCAATTTCGGTTAATCGTTCAAAGATGTATCTGCCCACATAACCTGCGTGATACGAAGTGCCACAGGCAACTATGGCCATGTTTCTGCATTTTTTGAGATCCTCCCACACAGGCTGAATTCCACCCAGTTTTGGTACCCCCTCTCCAGGATCGAGTCTCCCTCTCATTGCATTGTTTATTGCTTCTGGCTGTTCGTATATCTCTTTAAGCATGAAATGTGGAAATCCGTTTAATTCCGCCTCTTCTGCCTTCCATTCCACAGTGGTAATATCTCTTTGCACCAGCCTTGCGTGTGCCGTCATTATACGAAAGTCATCCTTTGTAAGAACCGCAAGCTCATTGTCGTTTAAATGAACCACCTTATCGGTATGCCTTATCATCGCTGCAACATCAGATGCAGCAAAGTTCTCCCCTTCTCCTACCCCAATTATGAGAGGGCTACCCCTTCTTGCTACGACGATCTTTCCCGGACATTCCCTATGAATTACAGCTATACCAAATGTGCCTTCCACTTCTGAAAGAGCCTTTCTTACTGCTTCGATCAGATCTCCTTCAAAGTAGTAGGCAATAAGCTGAGCCAAGGCTTCTGTATCTGTTTCTGTTCTAAATACTACCCCTTTTTTTTCGAGTCTCTTTTTTATAGAAGTGTAGTTTTCTATTATTCCATTGTGAACCACGAACACACTTTCGTTTTGATCTGTATGTGGATGTGCATTTATGTCTGAAGGTTCTCCATGAGTAGCCCACCTGGTATGAGCAATTCCTGAGTTTCCTTTTATCTCAAAGTTGTTTATCTTTGCCTCTAAGTCAGCAATTCTTCCTGCTGTTTTAACGAGATAAACTCGATTTCCATCTTGAACAGCTATTCCTGCAGAGTCATATCCTCTATACTCAAGCCTCTTTAATCCCTCTATAAGAATAGGCTTTGCCTCCTTTTTTCCTATGTAACAAACGATTCCGCACATAGTTTATCCCTCCGCTTTTATACATTCCATTCCATCCATATACGGTCTTAAAGCCTCCGGTATAACAACAGAGCCGTCTTTTTGTTGATAATTCTCCAGTATTGCTACCACTGTTCTTCCTACTGCTATACCTGAACCATTCAAGGTATGAACAAATTCGCTTCCTTTCTTGCCTTTTCTCCTGAATCTTATACCGGCTCTTCTTGCCTGAAAATCGGTACAGTTGCTACAAGAAGAAATCTCTCTATAAAGTCCTTGACCTGGAAGCCAAACCTCTAAGTCATAAGTCTTTGCAGAAGAAAAACCCAGATCCCCTGTACACAAACAGACCACCCTGTAGTGGAGGTTAAGCCTTTTGAGTATTTCTTCAGCATCTCTGGTAAGTTTCTCAAGCTCTTCAAAAGAGTCTTCGGGTTTGGTAATTTTTACGAGTTCCACTTTATTAAACTGGTGCTGTCTTATCAAACCCCTCACATCCTTACCATAAGAACCTGCTTCTGACCTGAAACAGGGGGTATAGGCAACATAATATTTAGGAAGTTCGTTTTCATTCAGGGTTTCTTGTCTGTGGATATTGGTCAACGGCACTTCTGCAGTAGGTATTAAGTAAAGATCCCAATCTTCAACTTTAAATAAGTCTTCTTTAAACTTAGGTAATTGACCAGTTCCTACCATGCAATCTGAATTTACCAAGAAAGGCGGCAGTATTTCACTATAACCGTGTTCCTTGGTATGAATATCCAACATGAAGTTTATAAGAGCCCTTTCCAGTTTTGCACCTACTCCTTTATAAAGGGCAAACCTTGAGCCTGCAAGCTTTGACGCTCTTTTAAAGTCAAGAATACCGAGCCTTTCTCCTATCTCCCAGTGAGGAAGCGGTTCAAAAGAGAATTCGGGTTTTTTACCCCAGTATCTCACTACTTTGTTGTCATTTTCGTCCTTTCCCACAGGGACAGATTCGTGAGGTATATTCGGAATAAGAAGCAAAAAGTTGTTAAATTCTCTTTCTATCTCAGGAAGTTCTTTTTCTTTTTCCTTTATTTTTAAAGATATCTCTTTCATCTCGTCTATCAGCTCAGTGGCATCCTCGCCCTTTTTCTTCTTTTGAGATATCTTGTTATTTATCTCGTTTCTCTTTGCTCTTAGAGACTCAATCTCAGTAATTATTTCTCTACGCTTTTTATCCAGTCTTTCAAACCCGGATAGATCCAGATCGTAACCTCTCTTGGCTAACATATCTTTTATCTTATCCAAGTTTGCTCTAACAAACTTTAAATCCAACATGTCTATACACCCCTTTTTCGTTTTATCTTATGAAAAGATCGAGCTTTTTCCATTCCTTTAAATCAAAAAGACCATCCTCCGAAAGTCTCAAAAAAGGAATGTACGGTGTCGTAAGAACAGAAAGACTGAGATGAACATCCGGTACAGTACATCCAAGAGATTCTGCTTCTCTCTGTATACCGCTCATTTTCTCAGCAATCTCATTCAAAGGCAGCTCTGACATTATTCCACCTATGGGCATACTCAGTTCTGAGACGATCTTTCCGTCCTTAGATACAGCTATACCCCCTCCCATGTTTACCACTCTGTTTACTGCCTCTGCCATGTCTGTATCATTAGCTCCTACAACTAAGGTAAGACATGCGTCCCAAACGGCACTTGTGGCAATAGCTCCCTTTTTTAATCCAAATCCTTTTACAAAACCCACAAATTTTTTCACCTGTCCATCCACTTCTGTTAAAGCTGCCACTTTCAAAATGTCTTTTTGAGGATCAGCTTCTACTTGACCGTTTTTAACAACAAATTCGTAAACTTTTTCCTTCGTAACCAACGGGCTTATAAGATAGATTACTCTCGCTTTTATCCTTTCAATGTCTTTGTCTTTACAAGATATCGAAAAGTCTGTCGGTTTGATTGACGGTAAATTGATACTTGAAAATCTGGACTTAAGATATGAAGGAATCCTGCACTCAGCAACCACGCTTCCTTCTCTTAAGACCACGCTTCCATTACTTACTACAAACTCTGGAACTATTCTTTTGATATCCGGAGTAACCACCACATCTGCATATCTGTACGGGGCTATACCTCCTATCAGGTGATCCAACCTAAGGTGTTCAGCAGGATTAAGTGTCACCATCTGAATAGCTTTTACAGGGGGAAAACCAAGCTCTATAGCTTTTTGTACTATACGGTTCATGTATCCTTTTATGAGGGTTTTAGGAGCCAGTCCGTCTGAAACCAAAATGCATCTTCTTAGATCCAAATTCATACGAGCTATTTCAGCTGTCTCGCTCAGCTCTTTTCTTATATCACCTTCCCTTATCATTGCATACAGACCCAGCTTGAGTCTGTTTAACACATCAGAAGTATTTGTTGATTCATGACAAGAAGATATCCCGGAACTGGCAAATGCACAAAGTGTTCTTTCTTTTGCTCCGGCACCGTGTCCTTCTACGATCTTTCTCATAGACAAGGTTTGAGCTATAAATTCATATGTTCTTTCATCTTCGTTTAAAATACAATTCCATATGGTTTCCCCAAGCCCTAATACATTCTCTCTGTTTAAAAGTCTTTTAAGCTCTAAAACACTTATTGCCCTTTTTTTGGAAGATGGGCTTATAGAATGCATTACTGGTATAGTGGAGTAAATTTTTACAGGTTGGTTACTTATCCAGTCCAAAAAGGATTCAATGCCAGATATTCCGTATGGAAATCCTAACTCGATCGCCTCAGTTATAATAGTAGTGGTTCCGCCTTTTATAGCGTACCTTACAACCTCATGCACAGGAGAATACATTAACATATGAGTATGGGCGTCTATTAAACCCGGCAAAATGAACATCCCGTCCAGTTCTATTATCTCTGTATTAGCACCTATGGTATATCTCAAGTCTTTTCCTATGCAAGAGATCTTCTCTCCTTTTATCGCTACAGAATAACCGTCGAGTATTTCTCCTGTATAAACATCCACCAATCTTCCATTGTGTAAAACCAGATCTGCGGGAACTTCCCCTTTTGCAACTTTTACTAATTCCTGAATCTCTTTTTTTATCTGCAAAGGCAATCCATTATCTTGTAAAAATCCTTCCATAGCCCTTTTTTCTTCTTTTTTGCTTCAGAAAGAAGAGATCTCAATCTATTTAGAATCTTTTCATTTATATCCCCGGGTGATACACATGCATAACCTTCTTTTACAAGTTTTTCTGAATACAGGCTACCATCTGTTAAGTAAATACTTCCGTATACCTTTGTATCTTCTTGTCTGTAAAGCCTGACCTTTATGGTTTTCCCTTCCGACAATATAGACCTGGCATAGGAAGTAGCCCTTCTTCCAAGCCTCCTTATGTGCTTCTGAGAAATGTGACATCTTTTCGAATCCATTCTTAACTTTCTACTCCGGAATTCTTCAGGTGCATCTATGCCAGCAACTATAAGTTTAAGCCTTCTTCCGTCCACCAGTATCCACATAGAGTCTGCGTCAGAAAATCTTATAAGCTTAACCTCCTTTATCGGTTCTTCCGCATAAGTTAAGCCAAAAAAGAACAGGATGAAAAACAACAAAAAACTCTTTCTTATTCTCTGCATAGTATTACAGTCCTGCCAAATTCATAACCTGTTTCATAAGAAACGGGTTCACACTTTATTTTGAATAGAAAGTATATTCTTTTTCCCTTAACATCAGAAAGGGTTTCAAAATTTCCTTGACCTTTTGAAATGATAATGTTTGCTTGCTTAAAAACGCTCAGAAATTCCTCAGAGGATTCTTCTAATGTGATTCCTGGAGTTTCATCACCTGTGTCTATTACTCTGCAAAGCTTGTGTAATTCGGCTTCTTTTGCATCTTCAAGTGTGGCATCGTTAATTATCGGCCCTCCTCTAACAGCAAATACAACATTGCGCTTTGGAAAATTTTCAATAAACAATTTGTCAAAAAATACTTCTCCTGCATTATCACCAATATAAAGAACAGTGTCTGCTTTCTGAATATCTTTGTATAACCTGTTTACGAGCTCTAAGTCTAACTCAGCAGTCAGACTTTCTTTTATGCTGTTTTCTACAACTTCATCATTTACATCTCTTGCTTGACCGTAGTCAATTATATTTCCTGCTATAGCAAGCCTTAGACTTGTCTCAAAAGGATTTTGTGAATCTTTTACTCTGGATCTCAATCTCTTTACGAGACTTCTGGCGGTGATGTTGGACATCTTTTTAAATTCTTTATATGGATCCGGAACACAAGATCGCTTTTTTATAAAGGAATGCAAGTCTTTTGCCACTTGAGGCGGTTTCATGTTACTAAGAGGCAGTTCAGATAATCTGGCCACGCATTCTTTCAGCAAGTTTAACTGGGCTTGTCGATCTTTATAAACAATTCCGGTTACTTCGTAAAGTTGTCTTAAAAAACAAGGAACACACTCTATTCCAACTTTCATTACTTATTTTTCCCCGTCTAAGCATACTAAAGCTTGTCCTTATTTAAACTATTAAGTATCATTATGCAAGCACAATTGTGGAGGATATGTAAATGTCGAGCAAAAACTTAATAAAAGGAACAGTTACAAGCAGAATATGTTCTAAGTGTGGCCACCACGAGATAGGAATAATCACATCCGAAGGAGAATTTATCCCATTGAGACCTGGAATGCAGGTACAGGTTATAGAAGAAATTCCTGTAAAAGAAAATGGGGCGGGAAGTGAGATTGAGCCTGAACAAAAAATAAAAGACTCTGATGTGGAACTAAGACCGTGGTTGCCTTATGAATTTAGAAAGAATAAGAACCTGAGGTTAAAATATGGTGTGCTTATAAAAAAGAACGAGGAGATCCTGGATGAAGAAGGTTATAAAAAAGCCTTTATAAGAAAGATCCAATCACTGATAGAAAAGGAGAATTTTCCACAACTTGCGGTAATATTGGATAAGTTCTATCAATCACCTCATTTAGCAGCGGGAAATTCTGCAGAGATCACTTTAAACCTAATAAGAGACATAGATGAAATAAGAAGACCTATTATTTTGATGGGAAAATGGCTTAACGATAAAAATAAAGAAAACTTCTCTAAGCTATTAGAACCCTTTACCGAAAAAGATCTCGTAGATGAGGTTCCGTCGGATAAGGATCTGTTAAAAGAACTTCTTTCTCTTACATTAGAAGATTTTTTTAAACTGCTTACCTAAAAGGGAGGGGAGGCAAGAAAAAAACCTCCCCTTTCAGGTATGTTTTATTTTTCTACATATTTTTTCAACTCTTCTGTCAAAGCAGGCACCACTTTAAAAAGGTCATCTACTACACCGTAATCAGCCTTTTGGAATATAGGAGCTTCGGGATCTTTATTTATCGCAACTATTATCTTAGATGTTCCCATTCCTGCTAAGTGCTGAATAGCTCCTGAAATTCCACAGGCAATGTAAAGATTTGGTGAAACTATCTTTCCTGTCTGGCCCACCTGATCTGTTTGAGGCCTCCAGCCAGCATCAACAGCAGCACGAGATGCACCCACTGCAGCTCCTATAACATCTGCTAATTCCTCAAGAATCTTAAAGTTTTCAGCGCTCTTCATTCCTCTTCCGCCAGACACTATCTTATCTGCCTCTGTAAGATCTATTCTTCCGCTTTCATCTTTAATAACCTCGACCACCTTTGTCTTAATCTGTGCTTCATCTAAGCTGAACTGAGCATCTACAACTTCTGCACTTCTTCCAGAATCAGGCTGATTGATAGGCATTACATTAGGCCTTGCAGTAACTATATTTGGGGTGCTGTCTTCAAAACTTACTTTTGCGTAAGCCTTTCCTGTAAAGATTGGTCTTGTAGCCACAAGCTTACCGTCCTCTATGTCAAAAGCAGTACAATCCTGTGCCATAGCAACATTCAGACGTGCGGCAAGCCTGGGAGCGAGATCTTTACCTTGTGTAGACGCACCAATTATAACAATCTCCGGTGTATCCGCTTCTATAAGCTGAGCTAATACAGATACATACGCGTCAGCAGTATAGGTGCCAAGATTTGGATTGTCTGCTACCACTATTTTATCAGCACCATATTGAGCCAGCTCAGCCGCTTTGTCTTTTATACCAGAGCCCAAAACTACCGCAGTTAATTGCTGGCCCAGTTTATCTGCCAGCCTTCTTCCTTCACTTACCACTTCATATGTAATTTTTCTAAATTCTCCATCTCTCTGTTCTGCTATTGCCCATACTCCTTGCGCCATATCTCCCTCTCCTTCTTTTGTTTTTTATATAACTTTTGCCTCTTCGTGCAGAAGCCTTGCAAGCTCTGCCGCTTTTTGCTCAGGTGTTTCTCCTTCTATTATCTTTCCTGGTTTCCTTTCTGGAGGTGGTGAAAGCTGAAGCACCTTTAATTTATTAGTTACCTCTATCCCCAAATCCGCCAGCGTCTTTGTGTCCATTGGCTTTTTCTTAGCTTTCATGATACCAGGCAAAGAAGCATATCTTGGTTCATTAAGGCCTTTTTGACAGGTAATAAGCACTGGAAGTGGAGCCTCAACCACCATTGTTGCACCTTCTATAGGTCTGTGCACTTTAACAGACTTCTGATCATCTGCCCACTCTAACTTCAAAGCCAAAGTAACATGAGGAATCCCAAGAAATTCAGCTAACGCCACATTTATCATTGCCATATCGTCATCAATACCTCTCTGTCCCGTAAAGATTACATCGTAATCCATGTCTTTAATCACCGTAGCAAGAGCTCTGGCAACAGTAAGAGAATCTTTCTCCTCTGTGCCTTCATCATTAATAAAAATTGCTTTATCAGCTCCCATTGCAAGAGCAGTTCTAAGGGCTTCAGTTACTCTTTTTGGCCCTACCCCAATAACTGTTACCTGCCCCCCAAACTTCTCTTTTGTCCTGAGCGCCTCTTCTATCCCAAACTCATCATAAGGATTAACTACCCATTTAATTCCTTCTGTTACGATGGATTTGCCGTCTGGGGCAATCCTGATCTGTGTTTCTGTATCAGGAACCTGTTTTACACACGCTATGATGTTCACTGCTCCCTCCTTTTACAATTATTTTTTTTGTGCATATGCAAATAACATCGTAATCTTTAATTGTCAAGCAGTTTTAACACTGGCTTAATTACATAGTAATCACATAGTAATCACTGACTTTTTTGAGTCTGTAAAAAATAATAATGACAAGCAATGCTTTTTAGTATAAAAAAAAGAGAATTCAATCTGGAGAAGCTCCATATGAAAGTAATCGAGAAGATAGAAGAGCAAATAACCAAATGCGTAGAGTGTGAAGCATGTATGGAAGTATGCCCATCCTACTCGGTGAGAAATGAATATCTGTATTCTCCACTTGGAAGGATAGAAGCGCTAAGGAACTTGTTAAAGAACAGGGTGACAGAGAATGAAGAAAGAAGTCTGCTTACATGTAATATATGCGGAAGATGTACCCAGGTGTGTCCAGAGAATATCCAAATAGGAGAACTGGCGATATTGGGAAGAAACCTCTTGTACAGCAAAAAAATACTTCCGGGACCAAGGCACAGAAAGATTATCGAAAGTATCTTAGATAGAGAAAATGCAGTAGCAAGAGAAAACAAAGAAAGAATTACCTATGAAGATGCGTATAAAAAAGAGATTGAGCGCAAATCTGACACACTGTTTTTTTTAGGGTGTATATCTTCTTTTTTTCAAAAAAACACAGCAAAAGCAGCCATTCAGGTCTTAAAAGAGCTAAAGATTGAATTCAGACTTCTAAAAGAGGAAGGATGCTGTGGCATTTTCCTTTATGACGGCGGATACTTCGATAAAGCAGAGTTTGTGTTCAGAAGAAATGCAGAAAGATTTAAGCATCTTGGTATAAAAAAGATAATAGTACTGTGTCCGAGCTGTTATAAATGCTTCAATGTCTATTATCCTAAATTGATCACCGGATTCGACATTCAAGTGTTGCACTTTGTAGAACTGGTGGCAGAAGAGCTTGAAAAAGGAAAAAGCCTTCCTGCGTCCTCAGACATAAACTTTACACTTCATGAACCCTGTAAGATGACAAGATCTATGCACATTGTAGAAGAGCCGAGAAAGATATTGAACAGTCTGAAGATAAGTTTTCAGGAATTTGAAGAAAACAGACAGATGTGTCTTTGTTGTGGTGCAGGAGGTGGGGTAAGGGCATATGATATGGAGCTTGCTTTAGAAATAGGAGCCTCTGTGCTCAAAAAAGCAAATAGTAAAAACATCGTCACCATGTGTCCTTTTTGCACAATGAACTTTAATCACTCTGCCAAAAAATATGAGATACAAGCAAAAGCTTATCACATCGCCGAAATACTTTGGGGAGGGTAAGTATGGAATTCATAGATCTCAAGGCGCAGTATAAAGCATATGCTAACGAGATTCAGGAAAGGATACAAAAGGTCTTAGAGCACGGGCGTTTTATTATGGGACCTGAGATAGAGGAAGTAGAAGAAAAACTCGCAAACTATGTGGGCGTAAGGCACGCTATTACAGTAGCGAGCGGAACCATGGCCCTTGAAATAGCTTTGAGATCACTCGGAATAGGACCGGGAGATGAAGTAATCACGGTACCATTTACTTGGATAAGCACTGCCGAGGTTGTATGTCTTGTAGGAGCTAAGCCCGTATTTGTGGACATAGACCCGGTTACTTACAACATGGATCCTTCCAAGATAGAAGAAGCCATAACTCCTAAAACAAAAGCAATAATACCGGTTAGTCTTTTTGGACAGATGCCAGATCTGAAAAAGATAAACGAAATAGCACAAAAATATAACCTTGCTGTGATAGAAGACGGAGCGCAAAGTTTTGGTGCAGAACAAAACGGTATAAAAAGCTGTGGGGCAACTCTTATCGGATGCACCAGTTTCTTTCCGGCAAAACCGCTTGGTTGCTATGGAGACGGAGGCGCTATATTTACGAATGAGGACGAATTAGCAAACAGGATCAGAGCCATACGAACACATGGCGGGATAAAGAGGCATGAACATGTGCTTGTGGGAACGAACGGAAGATTTGATACCATTCAAGCAGCAATTCTTTTAGTCAAACTTAAACATTTTGAAGACGAGGTAAAGAAAAGAGCAAGAATAGGAGCACGATATTCAGAGATGTTGAAAGGTTACTGTACGGTGCCCGAAATTATGCCCGGAAATACCCATGTCTATGCTCAGTACACTATAAGGGTAAAAAACAGGGAAAAAGTGATCGAACATCTAAACAAAAACGGAGTACCTACCGCTGTGTATTATCCAAAGTGCCTGCATGAACAACCCGTTTTTTCTCATTTAGGTTATAGATGGGGCTCTTTTCCTGAAGCAGAAAAGGCATCCAGAGAAGTCCTAAGTCTTCCTATGCATCCGTTTCTAAAAGAAGAAGAACAAGACAAAGTGATTTCTTTAATAAAAGAGGCACTTACGACTTAATGGAGTAAATTTTTAGAAAGTAAGGAGTCAACTTTACTTAAAAAGATGTCAAAAATCTCTTTTTGTATCTCGTTCCATCTTTTGAGAAAGTCTTTATCCACTATGCCCGAATCAATAGCATATCTTTGCAGTTGTTTTATCAGAAGGTGTCCTTTTACGCCTTGAGCACAAGTTTCTGTGCAGGTTTCACATCCAATGCACAGCCATATGGCAGGATGTCTTACAAGTTCTTCTTTAAGACCCAAGGCCACAGACCTAAAGATAAACAGAGGATCAAAAGAGGGAGTAAAAACAGGACATGCACTGCTACATTCTCTACAGGTAAGGCAGGAT
>CAYMUI010000024.1:0-20756 GCA_964393645.1 uncultured Desulfobacterales bacterium
AAATTTTACTTTGTTCTTTTAAGAATTGGGCCATATAAAAAGATGGGCGTATTTGCGGACATGATAACCATCTAAGACATGAAATTGTCTGATTTTGTTAAGCGTGATCTTAGAAAATGCGCCGATGGGAATGTATATGATCTTCTTGCCAAGCTTGGAAGCGATACTTTGGCACAACCCTGAAGGTGGATCAGGAGCCACATATACCACATTCTTTTCTAAACTGTAATCCAGTGCTGCAAGTAAAAGTCTTTCTGGTTTATTCCTTGCGATGTCAAAGAAACTGTCTTTCCATATGTCGTACACTCTCATAGGAGGGTAAGTAAGCATAAAACCACCATATTGACATTTAGATATACCCGGACCTTCCATTATCTCTCCAGCAGGGGTACTGTAAAAAGCCATATCTGACTCGTGCTCATGTTCTCCAAGCCATGTAACTCTCCAAGGATACTTTTCTTTTCCCTCTTTATCAGGAAAATCAGGATCAAATATTACCACCACAGATCCTATCTTTCCTCTAAAAGGCCTTTCATCTCTCACATATATGTTCTTTTTTCCCTGGATCCAATTCCGGATCGTCTCTCTTATATCTAAGCCATCTAACATTGAAGACGTAAAAGGCACAACTTGAGTGTTCTCTTCTGTCTTTATCTGAAACGCCTTCTTCTTTACATACTCGCCAAAACCTTCCACCAGAACATCCTCTGGAGGATAAGAACATATAGTATACTTGCCAAATTCCCTCGCCCACTGTCTTCCGTATCTTTTTTTCAAAAATTTACTGCCAAGGGTTACGGGAAGAAGTCGCTTTCTAAGACTCTTCACTCTTCTGTGAAATCTTATCTTTTTTTCATCAAGGTATAGATCTTCTGCTTTGAGCCGCAGTACAGGAATAGAGGTTTCGTTTTTTTGGAATGGATAGCTGCTTCCCTTCTCCCATACTATATACGCGAAGTTATCGTCTGCCACACCCCTTGCACCTATTACAAGCTGATACAGATCTGGAACAAGTTTTCCCTCAAGAAAGGACCAATTCCTAACAAATGTGTGCAGGTTTTTTATCTGAGCCAAAGAGATCTCCTCTTTGTATTCCTTAAAGTATTCTTCTGCTGCCTCTTTTATAAGCTGATGATTTACCTTTATTCTGTCTATGTTTTTCCAATCACCTGAGGCTCTTGATTTTTCATATATTCCTGCCAGATAGGGAATTTCGGTCATTATCTCCCTGCTGGAATCTTCATGAAGGTGAGCAATTCCAGCCCGTCTCTTCTTTTTTCTGCCTATCACCTGGACTTGTGGCTCTTCTAAGTACTTAAGTATTCCTGGAACATGGGAGAGTCCACATAAAAAAAGAATCCTATCATGCCTGCTGCTCAGTTGCTGAAGGCAGTACGCCATATATTTTTCTCTTAGAACATCTTCGATAAGCTCGGATCCGTTGGGATTTGCTTTAACATAAGACATACAGTATTCGAAATGCCCTATTTTTGTGATGGCATAAGGGTCTGGCATTGGGGATCTGTCAACGGGGTATCTGTCCATGTCTCTGTCTATAAAGTAAAAAGGGATGCCCTTTTCCATACAAATCCTTATTGCTTCTACTTGAGCATCTGTGGGTTCTATAAGAAGGTAAACGAACTCTCCGCTTTTTTCTTCTTGATAATAAACCACGGAAAGAAATGGCAGTCTCTTTATGGCCTGTACTATCTTTTCTCTTAAAGTGTCCGGATACTCTAAGGCAACACAATCCGGGTTAAACTCTTCAAACTTCCGTTTTAACTCTAAGGCAAATTCGATTCTGTTGTGCAGTATGGGAAAGAAAATCACATTCTTCCATTCAATCCTTTTCTTCATCCAGAATCACCTCAGAGAAATATCTCGCTGCTTCTTTATCAAGTATCATGACAGCCGCCTCTCTTAAAGACTTAAGCTTTTTTGTTTTGTCCGCATCTTTCCCGTCTAACATGATCCTTTTTAAGGCATACCTTGCTATATTTATTCCGTCTCTGACAGTGTACCTTTCATCTGAGGCGTGGGCTACCTGAAGAAAATTTACCACATATTCTAATATTTCATCGTCTGCAAAAGGCAGATTGCTTTTAAGTATCATAAGCTCTTCTTCTCTGTCTGGAAAGTCTATGTATATTTGTGGCTGAAGTCTCGAACTAATATACTCTGGCAGCTCAAATGTGCTGGCATCCTCATTCATTGTTACACATATTCTAAAGTCTGGATGTGCGTATATCTTTACTCCGGCAATTATAGATTCCACATACCTTCTGTTATCCAGAAGCGGAGCAAGAGATGCCCAGCTTTTTTCACTCATTCTATTGCCCTCATCAATTATTGCGATCCCGCCCTTTATCATTGCAGAAACAATGGGGCTTGCTATGTATCTTATCTTTCCTTCTTCTGAGATAACCGGTGTGATAATCAGGTCTTCTGGTCTGGTATCCACCGTAGCCTGAAACATATAGGCAGGTTTTCCCAACTTCTTTGCTGCATAGTAAGCCAGGGTTGTCTTCCCAACTCCTGGCTTGCCTATAAGTCTTGGGTTAAGAGGTATGTCATCTTTTTCCACAACAAGCCATGCAGCCAAGATCTGAGTTACCAGGTCTTCTTGTCCAACCCACTTTATGGGAATATTGTCTGGCTCAGTTAAGTATATCTCAACTCCTTCAATTGTAACCTTTTCCATGTATTCCCCCTTTCCAAATTGGTATATATTATTATACTTGTTGTTTTTGCTTGACTGCAATAGTAATCCTTAGGCAGAATATCTAAGGAATGAATAGATGGGCAGACTACTATACAAGAAAGGCAAAAGAACAGAATTGGCTGGCCAGGTCTGTTTTTAAGCTTCAGGAAATAGACAGAAGAACTAACTTGATCAAGACCGCGGCAAAAGTGTTAGATCTTGGATGCTATCCGGGTTCTTGGTCTCAGTATTCACTTAAAAAAGTGGGGAAGAAAGGGTATGTTACAGGAATAGACCTTATAGAACCTGACAGATTAAATTCAGAAAACTTCCGTTTTATAAAGGCAGATGTGTTAAAATTGGATGTCGTGCAATTGAAACAGGAAATAGGAATTCAAGATGTGGTCTTGAGTGACATGGCTCCAAAGACAACAGGAGTTAGCATAACGGATGTGGCTCGTTCTTTGGAACTCGCGTATAAGGCGCTTGAGATTGCCTTGTCTGTTTTAAAAGCAGGTGGAAATTTCTTATGTAAGGTCTTCGAAGGAAGTGGATTTGAACAATTCAAAAAAGATGTTTCCTCAGGTTTTAAAAAAACGCGACTGATTAGACCTGTTAGTACAAGAAAAAAAAGCAGAGAAGTTTTTGTTATAGGTATACATAAAAAAGCATAAAAAAGGATTAAAAGGAGGTCTTTAATATGTCAGGGCATTCCAGATGGAGTTCTATAAAGCACAAAAAAAAGCTTATGGACGCAAGAAAAGGTAAGATCTTTACCAAGCTTATAAGAGAAATAACAGTTGCAGCAAGACTTGGTGGAGGAGACCCTGACAAAAATCCGAGACTCAGGGCAGCTATAGCGGCAGCAAAAGCAGAAAATATGCCCAAAGAAAACATAGAAAGGAGTATAAAAAGAGGTATAGGAGAGATAGAAGGAGCCAACTATGAGGAAGTAAGCTACGAAGGATACGGACCCGGAGGGGTTGCGGTACTTGTAGACTGTCTTACTGACAACAAAAACAGAACCGTGGCAGAACTAAAACATATCTTTGAAAAGTACGGCGGAAGCATAGGAGAACCGGGCTGTGTTGCGTGGGTCTTTGAGAAAAAAGGAATTATCTCCATAGATGCAGATAAAATAGACGAAGACAAACTTTTGGAAATCGCCCTTGAAGCAGGTGCAGAAGATGTAAAGAACGCTGGTGCTCAGTTTGAGGTGATCACTGATCCCGCAGACTTTGAAAAAGTAAAGAAGGCTATAGAGGATGCGGGCATTCCTTATAACTTGGCAGAAATAACGATGATTCCCAAAACTACCGTAAAGTTAGATGGTAAAAAAGCAGAACAGATGTTGAACCTTATGCAGGCCCTCGAAGACTTAGATGATGTAAGCCATGTTTATGCCAATTTTGATATACCAGACGAAATCATGGAGGCTATGGCTAAGTGATAATAATGGGGATAGACCCGGGCTCTCGTGTTACGGGATACGGGATCATTCAAAAAAGTGGTGAGGAACTGAGCCTGATAGGTGACGGAGAGATTTCGCCTCCGAGAAATCTATCTCTTTATGAGAAGACCTTCTCCATTTTTTTAGAGTTAAAAAGACTCATTCAAGTTTACGCTCCTGATGAGCTGGCAATAGAAGACATTTTTCATTATAAAAATCCCAAAAGCTCTATTAAATTGGGACACATAAGGGGGGCAATAATTATTGCCTCCTTTTTGTGTAAAGTGCCTGTTTTTGAATATACTCCTCTTCAGATAAAAAAAGCACTTACAGGATACGGAAATGCTGCTAAGGAACAGGTAAAAGAAATGGTAAAGGTTATACTCAACATAAAAAAAGACATTGGAACTGACACTTCGGACGCATTAGCAATAGCTATTTGTCATGCAAACTCCCGCAACTGGATAGAATATGATCGCCTATATAACAGGAAAGATTATAAATAAGGAAGCCAATTCCGTGATATTAGAAAATAACGGCATAGGATACGAAATACTTATTCCACTTTCCACATTCTATGAGCTACCAGATTATTCCGAAAATGTGAGCCTATATGTTTATCCTTATTTAAGAGAAGATACGCTGACTCTTTTTGGATTTTCGTCAATATTAGAAAAAAGGCTTTTTGCCATGCTTATATCTGTGGCAGGAATAGGTCCAAGGCTTGCCATTAACATACTTTCTGGAATAGGACCTAAGGAGCTTTTATCGGCTATTTCAAACGAAGATATAGATCGTCTACGCAAGATTCCTGGAGTGGGTAGTAAAACTGCCAAGAGGATCGTCTTGGAACTAAAAGAAAAGATCAGCTCTGTCCTTCCAGAAACAAAAGTAGATCCAGCAAAAAAGAGTATTTTTGAGGATGCCGTATCTGCCCTTGTGAATCTGGGTTATCCCGTAGAAGAGGCAAAAAAAGTGGTGAAAGAAGCAAGCTCTGACGGTAATGATGTAGGTCTGGAAGAGCTTATTAAAAAATCCTTACGCATTATAGCAAAAAGATTATGAAAGAGAGGAAAAGCTTTTTAAATCCCAACCCATTTCCCGACGATCCGAGCGAAAAAAGACTCAGACCTAAAACGCTACAGGAATACATAGGTCAAGAAGATCTAAAAAAGAATCTAAGGATCTTTATAGAAGCAGCCAAAGCAAGATCAGAGGCACTGGATCATGTTCTTCTTTACGGGGGTCCGGGGCTCGGAAAGACCACTCTTGCTTATGTGCTTGCCCACGAACTGAATGTTAACATAAAAAGCACCTCAGGGCCTGTAATTGAAAAACCAGCAGATTTAGCTGCTGTTCTAACGAATCTTAAACCACGCGACATCCTCTTTATAGACGAAATACACAGACTTAATAGAACAACGGAAGAACTTCTGTATTCGGCTATGGAGGATTTTAAACTCGACATACTTATAGGACAGGGGCCTTCTGCAAAAACAATGAAAATCCCTCTTTCCCAGTTTACTTTAATAGGAGCTACCACCAGAATAGGCCTTCTCTCTTCTCCATTAAGAGAAAGATTTGGGGTTGTGCTTAGACTTGACTTCTACTCTCCTCAAGAGCTCAAAGAGATAGTGCTCAGGTCTGCAAAGATATTGGGGATAGAGATAGAAGAAGATGGTGCATATGAAATAGCCAAAAGATCAAGAGGAACTCCAAGAATAGCAAACAGGTTATTAAAAAGAGTAAGAGACTTTGCACAGGTAGAATCAAACGGGGTCATAAGTAAAGAGGTGGCCAAAAGATCTTTGGACAGACTCGAAATTGACGAATACGGACTTGATAAAATGGACAGACAGCTTCTTTTAACCATAATCGAGAAGTTTGATGGTGGCCCAGTAGGATTAAATACCCTGGCAGCAGCCATTGGAGAAGAAAAAGATACCATAGAAGATGTGTATGAACCGTTCCTTATGCAGGAAGGTTTTATTAAAAGAACATCCAAAGGAAGAATAGCTACGAAAAGGGCGTACAAGCACTTAGGAATAACAAAGAAGTATGCAGAACAAGAGATAATCCACTTTTAATGGAGGCATGTTATGGACATTATAAAGATCAGATTTGAATCAGGATTTAGTAACATTCATGAGCACATACAAAAGCTCATGGATGAAATGCTTAGCGTAAGCAGACCATTTATCACATCCCGCGTTACCGGATGGGTGCCAGACGCAGATGTATACGAAACAGACGAGGAGCTTGTTATTGTTATAAACCTGGCGGGCGTAAAAAAAGAGGACATAGAGGTATTTCTGTACGACAACTACATATATGTAAGAGGAATAAGATATCAGCCCGTAAGAGAACAGGAAGTTATCAGATATCATCAGTTAGAATTGGGATACGGAGAATTTGAAAGAGCATTTAGGATTCCCACACCTATTAACAGAAATTCCATAGAAGCAAGCTGGTCAGACGGGATTCTTATGATCCGAATAAAAAAACACCTACCAGTTACAAGAACTATCAAAGTAAAAGCGGAATAACAAGGAGGTTATCATGCAACAAGAAGCCACGCAGGTCCAAATCCCGGAAATATTACCCATATTACCTGCAAGAGATACGGTCATATTTCCAAGAATGGTGCTTCCCCTAATGGTAAGAGAGGAAAAGTACATACGGCTTATTGAAGACTCTCTTAAAACTCACAAGATGCTCGTTGTATCCATGGTAAAAGACCCTGAGAAGACATACGAAGGCGTTCCAGACATGTATGAAGTAGGTACTGCCTGTCAGATACTCAGGTTTACAAAAGGCCCAGACGCAGCACTCATAATGGTGCAGGGAATAGCGAGAGTCAGAATAATGCTCATGACCGCAATAGAACCTTACCCGCAAGCAAGGATAGAAAGGTTAGAGGAACCCGATTACAAAGACAAAGAAATAGAAGCGCTGATGGCAAGTATAAGAAGTGTATACAAGCAAATTGTAGAAATCTCGCCTCATCTCCCTCCAGAACTAATGCATTTAATAGACACCGTTGACAAGCCGGGCACTCTTGCTGATATGTCAGTGTCCAGCATAAACATAGACAGAAAAAAACAGCAAAAGATTTTAGAGTCCGTGGACCTGAAGGAAAGGCTAAAACAGGCTCTTCTGTTCTTGAATGAAGAGTTAGAGGTGCTGAAGATCGGAAAAGACATCCAAGACAAGGTAAGAGAAGGAATAGATAAGAGTCAGAGAGAATATTATCTGAGAGAGCAGTTAAAGGCTATTCAGAGAGAGCTGGGAATGAAAGACGAGATGGCAGAAATAGAAGAGCTTAGAGAAAAGCTAAAAAAGAAAAAACTGCCAGATCATGTAAGAGAAGTGGCCGAAAAAGAAATAGACAGACTATCCAGGATTCACCCCTCCTCAGCAGAGTATCCGGTAGCAAGAACATACATAGACTGGCTTTTGGAACTTCCGTGGATGGAAAGCACAGAAGACAACTTAGATGTTAAGAGGGCAAGAAAGATTTTAGACAAGTATCACTACAACTTAGAGAAAGTAAAAAAGAGAATATTGGAGTACCTTGCTGTAAGAAAACTTAATCCAGAGCACAAGGGCCCGATACTTTGCTTTGTGGGTCCTCCTGGAACAGGGAAGACAAGTCTCGGAAGGGCCATAGCAGAGGCGCTCGGAAGAAAATTTGTGCGTGTCTCTCTTGGAGGTATAAGGGATGAAGCAGAGATAAGAGGCCACAGAAGAACCTATGTGGGAGCACTTCCTGGAAGAATCATTCAGGGCATAAGAAAAGCGGGTTCAAACAATCCAGTGTTTATGCTGGATGAAATAGACAAAATAGGGCTTGATTTTAGAGGAGATCCTGCATCTGCCCTGTTAGAAGTGCTGGATCCAGAGCAAAACTATGCCTTCTCTGATCACTATCTGGAAGTGGAATTTGACTTATCAAAGGTAATGTTTATAACCACTGCAAACCAATTAGACCCCATACCGGCTCCTCTCAGAGACAGAATGGAAATTTTGGAGCTTACGGGATATACAGAAGACGAAAAGGTAAACATTGCCAAAAGGTTTATAATACCAAAACAGGTAAAAGAACACGGGCTCGAAGGTATAACCGTCCAGTTTAGAGATTCTGCGATAAGAAGAATAATAAGAGAATACACCAGAGAAGCAGGATTGAGAAATTTAGAAAGGGAAATTGGTGCTATTTGCAGAGGTATAGCCATAAAGGTGGCAGAAGAGGACAAAGACAGCAGAAAGTTTGTTATCACGAAAAACAGGGTCCAAGAATATCTTGGAAAACCCAAATTTACTCTTGATGTGGCAGAAAGGACTTCTACTCCCGGTGTTGCCATCGGAATGGCATGGACGCCCACAGGAGGAGAAATCCTTTTTATAGAAGCAACCATCATGCCAGGAGAAAAATCGCTCGTTTTAACCGGTCAACTCGGAGATGTAATGAAAGAATCCGCGCAAATAGCACTAAGCTACCTAAGATCCAGAGCAGAAGAGTTTGGCATCGACAAAGACTTTTACAAGCAACATGACATACACATACATGTACCAGCAGGTGCTATTCCTAAGGACGGTCCTTCTGCTGGAATCACGATGCTCACAGCCTTAGCTTCTCTTCTGTTGAATAAACCCGTAAAACCTTTTCTTGCCATGACAGGGGAGGTTACACTGAGAGGACTCGTGCTTCCCGTAGGTGGAATAAAGGATAAAGTACTTGCTGCAAGTAGAAGCGGAATAAAGGAAGTGATCATACCGAGTGATAACAAAAATGATCTGGACGAAATTCCTGCTCATGTAAGAAAAGAGCTTGAATTTCACCTTGTCAAGAAAGTGGAAGATGTTCTCAAAATTGCACTCCCTTAAGGATCAGCTCTTTATACTGAAGCCCCAAGATCTAAACAGCGTCCGAGAAGAGCTCATAAGGGTATATGTGTCTGCCTATAAGGGATTAGAAGAATATGCCTATTCAAGCCGATCTGATATAAAGCGGTATTTGAAGTGGCTTTACAATGCAGATAAAAACGGGATATTAATTGCTAAGATTGAAGATGAGATTGTGGGTTTTACATTTTTCTGTCACAAATGGTGGGATAAGGTGTACGGAGAAATAGGAGAAATTCACGAGATAGCCGTATCGCACGAACACAAAGGGAAAGGAATAGGAAAGGCGTTGATACAGGAGGCCATAAATTCTTTAAAAAAACACAACAGCATCTTTGGTCTATGGGTGGGAGAAAAGAATGAGGTAGCAAAAAGACTGTACAAAAAGCTCGGTTTTATAGAAGAAGGAAGGGTTGGAAAATGGATAAGGATGATAAAGAAGCTATAGTATCTTTGCTTTTGGAACTTATCTCTATTGTAAGCTTAAGTGGCACAGAAGACGAGATAGCCGAATACATAGTAAAAAAATTGCAAGAGCTAAGCCTTCCTTTTTATGAAAAAAAGGGCAACATATACACCTTTAAAGGAAATCCAGACACACTGATAGCCACCCACATAGATACTGTTCCATCCTGGCAGCATGAAAGTGCGTTTAAACCCTATTACGATGGGGAAAGGGTGTGGGGAAGAGGAGCTGTAGACACAAAAGGACAAATTGCTTCTCTGCTATGTGCCATGAGGCACGGAAAAAACTTTTTTGTGGCCTTTTTAAGAGATGAAGAAGAAGGTGGCAGTGGTTCAGAAGAAATAGAGCTTCCGAACACCTTAGATATAAAAGGGTGTATAGTGCTGGAACCCACATCCTTCAACATCTGCACATGCCAGGCAGGTTCCATAGAACTTGAAGTGTACACAAAAGGAAAATCGGTTCACGGCGCAGTACCTAAGAAGGGCAAGAATGCTATTGAAATAGCCATAGAGGTCTTTCAAGCAATAAAAAGGCTATTCCGCTACGAAGACCCGTTTTTCCCAGACTCTGGGGTAAACTTAGGTGTGTTGCAAGGAGGAACAGACTGCCAAGTAGTGCCCAAGGAATGTCTTTTTAAAATAGACATACCGGTGCTTCCTAAAAACAGCACAGAAGATGTGCTAAAAAAACTTAGGCATCACCTGAAAAACATGCCCGATGTAGAATACAGGATATTAGAAAAAAGTGAACCGTGGAGTATCTCACAAGATGAATGGATAGTTAAAAAATTGCAGAGAGCCTATGAACAGGCCCTTAAAGAAAAACCGTCTTTTTCTGGAATGCCCGCATGGACAGATGCATCAAACATAAGAGAAAAAGGTATTCCCTGCATCGTATTTGGAGCAGGGGATCTTTCCTGTGCTCATACACCATACGAATCAATTCATAAGCAGGACTTATTTAAGCTCTTTCTTGTTATTGAAAAACTTATGGAATAGATGCTATAACTAACGAAAAAAATCGGGGGCGATAATGCAAGTTTTATGGGCACCATGGAGAATAGAGTATATACTGGGTGAAAAAGAAAAAGAGTGCATATTTTGTGCCGGAGATGACAGAAGCCGGGACAGAGAAAGACTGATCCTTTATGTAGGAGAACACTGCATCGTTCTTATGAACAAATTTCCTTACAATAACGGGCACTTGCTTGTAGCACCGAAAAGACACATTCCCGACTTGGACCTTATGAATCAGGAAGAAGCAAAAGAAGTGTTTGACATGCTGAAATATTCTGTAAGTGTATTAAAGAAGATCTTAAAACCAGACGGATTTAATGTAGGACTAAACTTGGGAAAAGTGGCTGGTGCAGGTATAGAAGAACACTTGCACTTTCACATAGTTCCCAGATGGAACGGAGACACAAACTTTATAACAGTACTCGGAGAGGTAAGAGTAATTCCAGAGCATATAAGACAAACCTACGAAAAGCTGCTTCCCTATTTTCAGGATAAAA
This sequence comes from uncultured Desulfobacterales bacterium, assembly GCA_964393645.1. GTDB lineage: Bacteria > Desulfobacterota > DSM-4660 > Desulfatiglandales > JALVZP01 > JALVZP01. The sequence continues at coordinate 11,039 of CAYMUI010000024.1, forward strand.
ACAAAAGGAGGGCAAAATGAATATATTCAAATGGATGTGTACTATTTTCTTGGGTCTTTTTGTTCTTATTGTTGTCATTCAAAACTATGAAGCATTTTCACAAACCGCCACTTTTAGAATAAATCTTTTGTTTTTTAGATGGCAAAGCCCACCCGTAAGTCTATATTTAATTTCATGCATTACATTCTGCTTTGGCGTTGTATTAACCGGGTTTTATAGTATCTTTGAAAGGTTTAGACTAAGGAGAGAGATAAAAAAACTCAAAAAAGAGCTTTCTCAAAAAGAAAAAGAGCTTGTTTCTCTCAGAAATCTGCCTGTAAGTGAAGAAGAAACCAGTTCTAAAAGTTCGGAATTGTCAGAAGAGCCTATAAGCACAGGCTGATAATATGTCCGTTGTTTTTATCACAGCTTTTGTAGTACTCGGTTTTCTGGGCGGTTGTGTGTTTCTTAAGAAAAAAAGAAAAAGTCCTATCAGCAGTGAAGAAGCGCTGTTTAAAGGGATTAGATACCTCATCACAAATGAACCCGACAGGGCTATAGAAGAGTTTGTAAAGTCCGTAAAACTTAATTCAGATACAGTAGAAACATACATTACACTGGCAGACCTTTACCGCTCCAAGGGAGAAATAGACAGAGCAATCCGTATAAGACAGAATGTAATTCTTAGACCAAACCTGGACAAAAACACAAAGCTTATGGCACTGCTGGACTTAGGACTTGATTACAGAAAAGGTGGATTTTTGGACAGGGCCTTAAGTATATTCAATCAAGTGATCCAGGAAGATCCCAAAAATGTAAAAGCCCTTAAAGAGATGGAAAGGATATATGAGGACCTGAAAGAATGGGATAAGGCATACGAAACAAGGAAGAAGATAGAACGGTTAGAAAAAAGGAATTACAAAAACATTCTTGCCCACTATCTCGTAGAAATGGCAAAGCAGGAAGAAGAAAAAGGGGACAGAAAAAAGGCGATCTCGCTTTTAAACAAAGCTATATCTACTGATCCTGGCTGTGCTGATGCATATCTTCACTTGGGAGACATATATCTGAGTATGGGTAAACAGAAAGATGCGATCTCCTCTTGGAAAAAGGTATTATACAGGTCTCCGGAGTTTATATTTCTGGCATACAAAAGGCTTGAAACCTCATTTTATAGAATAAAAGATGCGCGCCTGATAGAAGATTTTTTATCAGAATGTATGAGAAAAAGAGAAGATGTTTTTATATGTATTGCATACGCCAAGTTCCTGTATTCCAAGGGAGATGTAAGAAACACACTTGAGTACATAAACAGAGCGATAAAGATAGACCCATCCTTTTGGGAAGCCAGAAGGCTTAAAGGAAAGATTCTCTTAGAGCAGGGAATGAAAGAGGAGGCATTAAGAGAGCTTTCAGAAATAGTGGAAAACATATCAACTCCGTATCTTAAATTTCAATGCGAGATGTGTGGCTTTGAACCTGAACAGCTTCAGTGGCAATGTCCACAATGTAAAAGATGGGACACAATCCACATAAAAAAGACTTCTATAAGCAAGGAGTAGCACATGAGCGAGCTTACTCCGATGCTAAGGCAGTATAAGGAAATAAAGTCTCAATATAAAGACTCCATTCTTTTCTTTAGACTGGGAGACTTTTATGAGATGTTCTTTGAAGATGCAAAAACTGCGTCCAAACTGCTCGGAATAGCTCTTACCTCCAGAGGAAATTACAACGGTCAGAAAGTGCCCATGTGTGGAGTGCCATATCACTCTGCAAATTCTTATATAGGAAAACTGATAGCCCACGGGTTTAAAGTAGCGATATGCGAGCAGGTGGAAGACCCAAAAAAGAGCAAAGGAATAGTTAAAAGAGAAGTAATAAGAGTTATAACTCCGGGCTCCGTGATAGATGAAACCGAGGTAGACGAAAAAAGCAACATTTACATTTCAGCATTGATAAGTGGCAAAAAAGACGAAAGATTTGGGCTTTCATTTTTGGATCTTTCCACAGGGGAATTCAAGTTTACAGAACTGAACAAAAATGAACTCATAAGCGAAATCAATCGCATTTGCCCGGCAGAACTTTTGCTTTTGGCAGACGATCCGCTGTGGAAAGAGCCCTTTTTAGAAGGATTGAGAACAGAGCGAATAGACGAAAAAATAGATCTGGAAGAAGCAATCTCTCTTTTAAAAAGGCAGTTTAATGTCTACTCCTTAGAAGGATTTGGATGCCACGAGATGCCACTTGGAACCGTTTCGGCAGGGATGATCATACATTACTTGAAGGAGACTCAAAAAAGGTTTCCTCCTCACATAAGAGAGATAAAGTCTTACAGAGTTGGTGACTACATGTTCTTAGACGAATCAACATGCAGACATTTAGAGCTATTAAGAAACATAAGAAATGAACCTAAGAACTCACTCTTTCATGTAATAGACAGAACTCTCACTCCCATGGGAAGCAGGATCTTGAAGAGATGGATAATGTATCCTTTGATAAATGTAAGGAAAATAAACGAAAGACTTTCTGCCGTATCAGAGCTAAAAAGAAACCCGATTCTAAGAAAAAAGTTAAGGGATGTTTTGAAGACAATACACGACATAGAGAGAATTAATGGAAAGATCTGCTTAGGAAGGGCAAATCCAAAAGATCTTCTGGCACTAAAAGAATCAATAAAACGCATTCCTCCGATAAAAGAGTTATTAAAAGGGTCAAACAACAGCTTTATATCAGAACTTGTCAGTGAACTGGATTCTCTTTCCGATATAGCAGAAGCGATAGACAAGTCCATAAAAGAGGACGCCCCGGCTTCCCTGAAAGAAGGAGGAGTAATAAAAGAAGGGTTCAACAGCGAGTTAGATCAGCTTATAAAGATCAGCAGAGACGGAAAAGGCTGGATAACGGAGTTTGCTGTGAGAGAGCAAAAAAGAACAGGGATAAACAACCTGAAAATAGGCTACAATAAAGTGTTCGGATATTACATAGAAGTGTCCAAGTCAAACCTAAGGTTTGTCCCCTCTGACTACATAAGAAAGCAAACCTTAGTTAATGCGGAAAGATTCATAACCCCCCAGCTAAAAGAAATGGAAGAAAAAGTGCTCAAGGCGGAAGAGATGAGAATAGAACTGGAGCAAAAGCTATTTCAAGAACTTATTCAAAAGATAACAGCAGAAGCTACCAGAATAAAGAAGACAGCAGAAGTGGTAGGATTGATAGATGTAATTTGTGGGCTTGCTCAGGTTGCAGAAGAAAACAACTATGTTCTTCCCAAAGTAAGCGAAGATGATGAAATAGAAATTCAGGATGGAAGGCATCCTATAGTAGAAAAGACTATAAGAAACGAAGAATTTGTGCCAAATAGTGTCAAAGTAAACCTAAAAGATCAGCAGGTACTTATCATAACAGGCCCTAACATGGCTGGAAAATCGACCATACTGCGTCAAACAGCACTTATAGTCCTGATGGCACAAATAGGAAGCTTTGTGCCTGCTTCTAAGGCAAACATAGGGCTTGTAGACAGAATATTTACCAGAATAGGAGCCAGTGACGACATCTCTAAGGGACAAAGCACCTTTATGGTAGAAATGAATGAAACCGCAAACATACTTAGAAATGCTACCACTAAGAGCTTAGCAATACTGGACGAAATAGGCAGAGGCACGAGCACATATGACGGAATGAGTATTGCCTGGGCTGTGGCAGAATATCTACACGACAAAGGCGTTAGGACCTTATTTGCTACGCACTATCACGAGCTGACAGAACTTGCTCTGATAAAGCCAAGAATAAGGAATTTCAATGTGGCGGTAAAAGAGACGGGAGACAAAATAGTATTTTTAAGAAAACTTCTGCCCGGTGGAACAAATAAGAGTTACGGAATACATGTGGCAAAAATCGCAGGGCTGCCAGACGAGGTTATAAATAGAGCAGAGGAAATTCTAACGAGTATAGAAGACAGGATGCCCAAGAGAAGAGGATATCTGATATTAAACAGGCACCTCAGAAAAAAAGAAAGAGAAACTGGGCAGCTGTCTTTATTTCAGAGATGAAAAGATCTGCCTTTCTCTTATCCATCTTTTACTTATGCCTTTTTACACTCCTTCATGCTCACGCTTCGACAATAAGGGCATCTTATTTGCTGAAAAAAGCAGACAGGTGCAGAAGATCGCTTTACAGATCCAAGAAACAAAAAAGATACAGGGCAAACTGGCTCAGGTGTATCTACAAGTACAGAAAGATATACAGACTATATCCTGCAAGTCCCGAAGCCCCTTGGGCAATATATCATTCTGCTAACTTGTACCTGAATCTATTCAGATACTCCGGAAAAAAAGAAGACTTAGAAAAGGCACTAAGTCTGTACAGGTGGCTTGCAGAAAAATATCCGTTTCACAGACTGGCTGATGACGCCCAGTTTAAAGTGGGATGGATTTATTACAGGTACAAACATAACCTTCAAAAGGCATATGTAGAGCTTCTAAAGGTAGAAATAAGATATCCTCGCGGAGACATGAAAGCCCGTGCAAAAAAGCTTTTGGACAGGCTTGCCGTTCTCCTGAGCAAAAAGGACACAGACAGACTTAAAAAGAACATAAACAAAAGGATCGCTTTAAGAGACATAAGATACTGGTCTGTGTCTGACTACACCAGAGTGGTTATAGACCTGGAAGCGAAAGCAAGGTACAACTCGAGGTTGTATCCCGGCAAAAGGATTGTCGTTTACATAAGAAATGCCTTTATCCCTTACAACAAAGTGATTCATAGAAGTGTCAAAGAAGGCGCTGTAAAAGAGATCGTTGCCAGCCAGTATAAGGGAGAAACAGTAAGGGTTTGTCTTAATTTGAGAAACCAAACAGCAAGTTCCTACGACATATTCCATCTCTATGATCCTTACAGGATAGTCATAGATATTGGCAAAAAAAGGAGGCCCCAAAAAAAGGCACAAATTAGTCTCAAAAACATAAAAAAAAGAAAAGTAAGAAAAGGGATTAGAAAAGCAAAAAGAAAAGACAATGTCATATCTCTTGCAAGACAGCTCGGTCTTGGAGTCAGAAGGATAGTCATAGATCCAGGACATGGTGGAAGAGATCCTGGATGTATGTGGGGCAGGATAAAGGAGAAAGATATAACGCTCAGGATCGCAAAGCTTCTGGCAAGAAGACTAAAAAGCATGGGCTATGAAGTGTATCTTACGAGAACAAGAGATGTTTATCTTCCCCTTGAAAAGAGAACGGCTATTGCAAACCTAAAAAAAGCCGATCTGTTCGTCTCAATTCATGTGAATGCCCACAGAAACAAAAGAATAAAAGGGGTGGAAACCTATTTCTTAAATATGGCAACTGATGAAAGAGCTATCCTCGTAGCAGCAAGGGAAAACGCCACATCTGAAAAAAACATAAGCGATCTTCAATCCATAATAAGTGAACTCATGCTTAACACAAAGATTCATGAATCAAGCAAGCTCGCATATGATATACAGGAAGAAATAATAGCAACGCTGAGGAAAAAATACAGATATGTACAGAACCTTGGAGTAAAACAAGGACCGTTTTATGTGCTTGTAGGTGCGCGTATGCCCGCTGTACTGATAGAAGTGGGATTTATCACAAACAGACTCGAAAGAAACCGGCTCATGAACAAAAGATACGAACAAACGCTTGCCACAGGCATAGCTAAGGGAATCCAAAGGTATGTGGAAGAGATACAAAACATCGCGTCTGCAACTTATTAACCCTTTCTGAACAGCTTTGGCTTAGGAAGGGATTCTATCTCCTTCAGAGCTTCTTTTATTTCATCGTCTGGGAGAGAATAATCTCTTAGCTCTCCCCTCAAGTACGCGTCATACGCAGACATGTCTACGAGTCCGTGTCCGCTCCAGTTAAAAAGTATCACTTTTTCTTTGCCTTCTTCTTTTGCTTTTATTGCTTCCTGAATAGCTACTGCTATAGCATGATTTGTTTCGGGAGCACTTATAAATCCTTCTGTTCTTGCAAATATTATCCCGGCCTTAAATGTCTCTAACTGCTGAACCGCAACTGCTCTTATAAGACCCAGCTCTACAAGATGGCTTACAATAGGTGCCATCCCATGGTATCTCAAACCTCCTGCATGAAAGGGCTTAGGCACAAAGTTGTGCCCAAGTGTGTGCATAGGAAGAAGTGGGGTCATACGAGCGGTATCTCCAAAGTCATAGGCAAAAGGACCTTTTGTTATGGTAGGACAGGCTGCAGGTTCAACAGCGATTATGTCTATCTCCTTTCCATTTATCTTATCTCTTACAAATGGTAAGCAATTTCCAGCAAAGTTGCTTCCTCCCCCAACGCATCCTATTATCACATCAGGATACTCTCCGATCAGCTCAAATTGTTTTACACACTCCAAGCCGTTTATAGTTTGATGCAATAACACATGGTTTAAGACGCTTCCCAAGGCATACTTTGTGTTTTCATCTTTTACCGCTTCTTCAACCGCTTCACTTATTGCTATTCCAAGACTGCCCGGAGAGTCTGGATCTTTTTCTAATATCTTTCTTCCCGCCTCTGTTTCCGGACTTGGACTCGGAATGCACCTTGCACCCCATGTTTCCATCATTATTCTTCTGTAGGGCTTTTGTTGATAGCTGATCTTCACCATGTATACCTTACATTCAAGACCGAACAAGGCACATGCAAAAGCAAGCGCACTTCCCCACTGGCCAGCACCTGTTTCTGTTGTTATTCTCTTTGTACCTGAAATCTTGTTGTAATATGCTTGAGGCACCGCTGTATTAGGTTTATGACTGCCCGCAGGGCTTACCCCCTCATTTTTAAAATATATCTTTGCAGGAGTGCCCAAGTACTCCTCCAAGCCATATGCCCTGTACAAAGGAGTTGGTCTCCATAGAGCATATTTTTCGAGCACCTCTTCAGGAATATCTATATACCTCTGATCGCTTACTTCCTGCTCAATCAAAGGCATTGGAAATATAGGAGAAAGATCTTCGGGGGATACGGGCTTTCCTGTTTCTGGATGAAGCGGAGGCTCTAAGGGAACAGGTAAGTCCGGCAAAATATTATACCATTGACGCGGAAGCTCCGATTCTGGTAAAGTAATCTTGCGTATATTCATCTTTTTTCCTCCTTGTAGATTTAATGGAAAAACGACTTGCGCTTATCAATATCATAAAACGGGTAAAGTCCACAATAGATAAATACGAAATGTTAAAATCAGGTGACAGAGTAGTAGTGGGAGTCTCGGGTGGACCTGATTCTGTGTGTCTGCTTAGCATCCTGACAGAACTGAAAACCGAGCTTCAGATTGAATTGATAGCTGCTCACTTTGAACATGGTCTCAGACCAGGAGAAGACGAAAAAGAAACGGAATTTGTGCGTTCCTTTGTCAAATCGCTTGGAGTCCCGTTTGAATACGAAAAGGCAGACAAAAACATAAAAGACGGAAAAGGTTCACTGGAAGAAAAGGCGAGGATTGTAAGATACAGATTCTTAGAAAGGGTGAGAAACAAATATGATGCTACCAAGATAGCCTTAGGACACAACAAAAATGACCAGGCAGAAACCATAATAATGAGACTGTTGAGGGGAAGCGGTTTGGAAGGTCTTAAAGGAATACCACCTGTCAGAGACGGGGTTATTATAAGGCCTATAATTGGCTTGACCAGAGATGAGATACTATATTATCTTAATGAAAAAGGTTTGCATTATGTATCTGATCCGTCTAATATGGACATTACCTTTTTGAGAAACAAGATAAGACACGAGCTTATTCCACTGCTCAGAACCTACCAACCTAATATCATAGAAGTACTGGCAAAAACGGCGGAAATCCTTTTTGTAGAAAATGACTTTCTAAATTCAGAGGCAGAAAAGTGGGTAAGACAAAATAGCCGGACTGTAGAGGGGGCTATATTGACAAACATAACCGCTTTTAATAAGACTCATCCAGCATTAAAAAACAGGATCTTAAAGTATCTCATAAAGAAAAAGCTCGGTCACACCAAAAGGATAACATATGAGCATATAAGCCGGATCAGAGAGCTGATAGAAAAAGGAGCTCCAAATTCCGAGTTACACCTTCCCTATGGCTTGGTTGCAAAAAAAAGATATGATTTGTTAGTATTTGATGAAAAAAAAGAAATGAACGACTACTTCTACTTGATTACAGAATACGGAAGACACTATCTCCCCGCTATAAATAGCTGGGTCATTGTAGAGAAACTCGAGCCATCCAGCACAACGATAAACGAAAATGGTCAGAATAATATCCTTTTGGATGCAGATCAAGTCCAGCTCCCTCTTGTTATAAGAAACATAAGGCAAGGCGATAAGATAGCTCTCGAAATAGGACACAAAAAAATAAAGGACATATTTATTGACATGAAGATTCCAAAGGAGGCAAGAAAAGGCATCCCTATCTTAATACACCAAGGTGAACCTATTCATGTGTGGTGTGTGAACAAAACAAACAGAAGGTTTAAACCAAAAGGAGACAGCAAAAGGATTCTAAGGATAAGTTTAGAGCCCAAAAAGATACCTTTGTGGAAATACTTATATACCAAACATAAGGAGGCCAGTTATGTGGCTGGATGAACTTTCGAGGCATCCATCAGATATTGCAAGATCTGCTATAGAATTTTTAAATGAGCTTGAGTTTACTGAAAAAACGAAAAACATTTATAGAACAGTAATATTGCTCTTTATAGACATGCTTTGTTCTGAACCCGAAGCAGTAGAAGAAACAGAAGACGGCAGGATTCTACTCATAACAGACTGGAAGGACTATGATAACACCGTTATATCTAACTTTATAGACTGGTGGTTGCCAAGAAAATGGATAGGCAATGACATAATACTCTTTAGAGCACCAACAGTGATAAGGAGATGGATAAGCTGGTGTTATAAAAAAGGCTACTTAGGAAAAAGAAGATACAAAAGTTTTGTTTCTGTGATTCCCAGAAACAAAGTAAGAGAAATAAAAAGGCTTCAGGAAGCAGCACACAAGCTTTTTCTTTTACATACCCCTGACCCTGAACAGTGGGAAGAAGAAAGTAAGGTGATTCCTATAGATATATTTAGAGAGCCAGAAGATTGGGATGAAGGATATATGAAGATTCTGTACTTTGAAGGAAATTCTGCCTACTTAGAGAATGAAGAAGGAATAAAAGTAGGCCCTGTTATGCTTTCAAAGGAATTGGTGGAGCTGCTCAGACCAGGTGATGTTATAAATGTGGTTATAGGAAAATTTGGCAGGATATGGAAGGTACTGGAAAGCGGAAATGTATACGCAGATGGAGTTGTAGATTGAAAAAAAGAAAAAGCCTGTTTTTCTGTCTTGCTCTTTTTTTCTTTTTTATACTTTCTTCTGTATCAGGGTCACAGGATCAAGTAATCGTTATAGATTCTGCTATAGAGTACCGATTTTTTAATGACAAACCAGAAAAAATAGAATCTTTTATTCAAGAATACGAAAAAAAGATAGCTCAGCTTATAACAAAGCTAAACAGCTTTTCTTCTCAACAGCTATCTGAGGAACAAAAAAGAGAACTGAATGATACTCTAAGCCTCTTAGAAGGAATCCCGTTTCAGTTTGTAAGGCTAAAAAGAGAAATAAGAGCTCAACTGTCTCAAAAACTTCCTTCACTTCCGGATACGGGAAACCCTCCTTTTAAACTAACACTTTTTGAAACATACTTAGATTTGTATCATCAGGTTATCCGATTGCTTAAAGAATCTCAAAAAAAACT
>CAYMUI010000025.1:0-38893 GCA_964393645.1 uncultured Desulfobacterales bacterium
CTAAAGAAATGAAAAATAACAGTGTAGTTATCTTAGAGAAAGATTCCCAGATATGCAAGGCATGTGAGGATCTGTTAAAAGGCAAAGGTTACATAATAAAAGCTGTCTCCGATTTAGATCAGCTTTTAGAAGCGGATTTAAGAACCCCTTTTCAGGTCTTTGTTATCGACTTTGATTCTTTAATAGACACCAAAGAAATAATCGATTTTTTAAAGAGATTAAAAAAGCAACGAGTTGATTCTTACATAATACTGATTGTTTCTGATGTGTCTGTAGATACTTTTATAGATGCTACCACAGCAGGAGCAGACACTGTGATAAGAAAACCGTTTAACCCTGAACAAATTGTCTCAGTTATCGACTCTTATTTTCAAAGACTCTTTTTGATTGAAGAATACATAAAAACAAATACGCTTATTCCTCTTTATGAATTGACAGAGCAGTTTATCATGACAGAGTCAGAAGATAAGGTGTTTCAGCTTCTTATAAAAGCAATCAGAAATCATACAGGTGCTGACAGGATTTCTATAATGACCTATGATGAAAAAAAAGGGGTTCTTAGAATCAAAGAAGCTATAGGCTTGGATGAAGATATTGTGAAGACCACAGAACTTAAACCTGGTGAGAGTATAGCTGGGTGGGTCTTTGAAAAAAAGAGGCCTTTAATAATAAATGGAGTGGATGTGCCCGATGATTTTCCCGAATACTATAAGATAAAGCCGCTTTTAAAGAAAAAAGACTTGGTATCTATGTGTGTTCCCATAGTTTGCATACCCATATACATCAGGGAAAAAAGTTTGGGGGTAGTAAACATTAGCAAAAAAAAGGATTCAAAACCTTTTACTAAGAGTGATATGGAAATGGTGTTTGTCATATGTAGACAGGCGGCATTAGCTATAGAAAACATACGCTCACAAGAGGAAAGGGTAGAAAAGCTCAGAATAAAAACTATCTTGGAACAATACATGGCTCCAGAAATAGCCGAGCTTTTAATTTCCTCTGGCAAAGATCCGATAAGCCTTGGAGAAATAAAGGATGTTGTGATTCTTTTTGCTGATATAAAAGATTTTACCTTACTTGTCCAAACTATTCCCATAAATACGACGAGAAACTTTTTAAACGAATTTTTTGGGCTTTTAACAGAGGCGGTATTCAAGTTTCACGGAACACTGGATAAGTTTATAGGGGATGCGGCTCTTGCTATATTTGGTTCCCCAATACCTGTGGACAAACCTGCTCACTCTGCTATATCTGCTGCTATAGAGATAAAAGAGGCTTTTACCAGACTGAGAAATAAATGGAAAAGACAGGAGCTGGTCTTTCAAAGTATAGGGATAGGAATAGGTATTACTGCTGGAAAAGTCTTTATCGGAAATGTTGGCACGGAAAAGAGATTTGACTTCACAGTTATAGGACTTGATGTTAATCTTGCTCAGAGACTGGCATCTGATGCAAAAGATGGCGAGATTCTGATTTCAGAAAAGGTAAAGGAGCAATTAGATGATAGATTTGCATGGGAACAGATCACTTCTTATCACCTTAAAGGAATAGAAAGACCCATTACCATATACGCCATAAAATAAAAGCAAAAAGAGAGGCAAAGAGAGATGGAAGTAAAAGAAGCTATCATCCAAAGAAGAAGTGTGAGGGCTTATCTCGAAAAACCTGTGGAGAAACAAAAGATAGAAGAGCTCTTAAGACTTGCTTCTAAAGCACCTTCAGCCATAAATCTCCAGCCTTGGGAGGTTGTGGTGGTTGCAGGTGAAGAGAGAAAGCGATTGAGTAGAGTCTTGGTAAAGAGAATGAAAGAACTGCAGGTTTCATGTGCACCTGGTGCTGTAAGTAGACTTCCTGAAGAGTTTTTAAGGAGACAGAGAGAGCTTTTTGAGGTTCTTTCACCTGTGATTCCAAGCGGTCTTCAGTTTCAGGACTTTATAAATGAGGGAAGCTGTAATTTTTACGGAGCACCTGTGGCACTTATCATCAGCATAGATCAGGTATTTTCAAGTGCAAGACTGACAGACATAGGTATATTTGTGGGATATCTGCTTCTCTGTGCTCATGATTTAGGTCTTGGTACCTGCCCTATAGGACTTATTACGGCTTTTCAGGATGAGATAAAAGAAGAGCTCAACATAAGGGAAAACAAAAACATAGTTATAGGGATTGCTGTTGGATACCCAGACCCTGATGCCCCTATAAATCGTGTAAAAACTCCCAGAGTAGCGCTTGAAAAAATAGTAAGGTGGAGAGGGATCTGATGGAATTTACCACTGTAAAGGGTTTTAAAGACATACTCCCGGATGAGATTCCTTACTGGAATCTTTTGGAAGAAGAGGCAAAAAGGATTTTTAAGTCTTACGGATTTCACGAAATAAGAACCCCCATAGTAGAAAAAACCGAGCTTTTTAAGAGAAGCATAGGTCAGGATACTGACATTGTTTCAAAAGAGATGTACACATTTCAGGATTCTAAAGGAAGGAGCTTAAGTCTTAGACCAGAAGCTACTGCATCTGTGGTAAGGGCTTATATACAAAACAGATTGTATCAGAAAGGCGGGGTTCAAAAACTCTATTCTATAGGACCTATGTTTAGACACGAAAGGCCACAGAAGGGCAGATTTAGACAGTTTCACCAGATAAATGTGGAGGAATTTGGGGATCCAGGGCCCATGAGTGATGCAGAGTTGATTATTATGATAACAGAACTATTCGACAAAATTGGGCTAATGAAAGAGTTAAGTCTTAACATAAATTCTCTGGGCTGTTCTTTTTGTCGTCCGAGGTTTAGAGAGGTGTTAGTAAAATATCTGAAAGAAAAAAAGCAGTATTTATGTCCAGACTGTCAAAGAAGGTCAGAACTAAATCCTCTCAGGGTCTTTGATTGTAAAGTGGAGTCGTGTCAAGATGTCCTAACAGACGCCCCTTCCATACTGGAGTATATATGCAAAGGCTGTGAGGCACATTTTTCTTACATACAAGATACATTAAAAGATTTCGGGATCGCCTTTTTTGTAAATCCTAATCTGGTACGCGGGCTGGACTACTACACCAAAACCACTTTTGAACTTCACACTTCAGAGTTAGGAACCCAGAACGCTGTGGCAGGAGGAGGAAGGTATGATGGCCTTGTAAAACTATTAGGTGGACCTGATCTGCCGGCTATAGGCTTTGCCATAGGGATGGAAAGAACTGTTGAGCTTTTAAAGAAAAAGAGATCTGTTCAGATTCAGGGTCCGGATCTCTTTATCGCCGCATTAGGAGAAGATGCAAGAAGACAGGCCTTTTCTTGGGCGATAGAGCTTAGAAGACATGATCTTTGGGTAGAAATGGAGTATGATGCAAATAAGAGTTTAAAAGCACAGATGAAAAGGGCTGATAAACTGGGTTCTAAAATGGTTTTGATCGTAGGAGAAGAAGAACTTTACAGGAAAAAGGCCATACTTAGATACATGGACACCGGTGAGCAAACAGAGGTAGAGTTGGACAATATCATAAAAGTAATAAGAGAGGTCAGCTATGGAATCCATGCAAGGCTGGAAAAGAACCAATACCTGCGGCGAGCTTAATTCAAATTTTGTTGGAAAAGATGTGGTCTTAATGGGATGGGTTCACTCCAGAAGAGACTTAGGAAAACTTATTTTTGTAGACCTAAGAGACAGGGAAGGAATAACTCAGGTGGTCTTTGATCCACAAATAAATCAGACTGCCTACGACAAGGCAAAGCAGTTAAAAAACGAATATGTAATAGCAGTTAAAGGTAAGGTACACATGAGAGCTAAGGGACAGGAAAATCCGAGACTTTCAACGGGTGAAATAGAGGTGAAAGCCGAAGCTTTAAAAGTGTTGAATAAAGCCGAACTTCTTCCTTTTCAGATCCACGGGGCAGTGGATGGTTCCGAAACCCTGCGTCTTAAGTACAGGTACTTGGAAATGAGAAGACATGAAGTGATGGAAGTGTTTAAACTCAGACACAGGGTTGCCTCTTTTATCAGAAACTACTTTGACAAAAAAGGATTTATAGAAGTGGAGACCCCGTTTCTCACGAAAAGTACTCCCGAAGGTGCACGGGACTACTTGGTGCCCAGCAGGATAATGAAAGGCAGGTTTTACGCACTTCCTCAATCTCCTCAGCTTTTTAAACAGATTCTCATGGTAGCAGGCTTTGATAAGTATTATCAAATAGTAAGGTGTTTCAGAGACGAGGATCTCAGAGCAGACAGACAACCTGAATTTACTCAGGTGGATGTTGAAATGTCATTTGTAGATGAAGAGGATGTTATGTGCGTCTTTGAAGACATGATCAAACAACTCTTCATAGAAGTATTGAACTATGAGATTGAGACCCCTGTTCCGAGGCTTGATTATGAAGATGCAATGGAGAGATTTGGATCTGACAAGCCTGATGTAAGATTTGGTATGGAAATTTACGATATTACAGAATCTTTAAAAAGCAGTCAGTTTAAGATATTTTTAAATACCATAGATGCTGGAGGAAGGATAAAGGCCATAAAGGTAGAAGACAGCGGCTTTTCAAGAAAAGATCTGGATAAGATCTCAGAAGAAGTAAAAGACTACGGAGCAAACGGCGTGATTTGGGCAAAAGTAGTGAATGGTGGATGGCAGTCACCTATAAAAAAGTATGTGCAAGATGAAAAAAAGAGAGAGATAAATCAGATATTAGGCGTAAAAGACGGGGATTTAATACTTATGATTGCCGATAAAAATGAAGTGGCAAGAAAAGCACTTGGTATGCTCAGAAGCTCTTTGGCAGAAAAACTGGGTCTTACTGAAAAAAAGAAGTTTGCTTTTGTATGGATAAAAAACTTTCCCCTGTTTCAGTATAACGAGGAAGAAGAGAGATTAGAACCGGTGCATCACCCTTTTACTGCACCAGTGGATGAGGATGTGGAGCTTTTAGACAGAGCCCCCCTTAGAGTGAGAGCAAAGGCCTATGATCTTGTTTTGAACGGAGAAGAGATAGGAGGTGGAAGTATAAGAATACATCTTCTTGAACTTCAGAAAAAGATATTTAGCAAAATAGGTATATCTGAACAAGAAGCAGAGCAAAGATTTGGTTTCTTTCTGGAGGCGTTAAGATATGGTGCACCTCCGCACGGGGGGATGGCACTTGGTTTTGACAGGCTCGTTGCTATTATGGCGGGAAGGAGCTCTATAAGAGAAGTGATACCTTTCCCTAAAACCACCAGTGCTTCTTGTCCGCTTACAGGAGCTCCTTCAGAAGTGGATCAGAGACAGCTTCAGGAATTAGGAATAAGAGTGGCTATGGAGGAGTAGTCATGGAGAGACAGGATGTTGTAATGAAAACAATAAGGGAAAGAAGAAGTATAAGAAGATTTAAAGATAAACCTGTAGATGACGAGTGTGTGAAAAAGATTATAGAAATGGGCACATGGGCACCATCCGGTATGAATAATCAACCCTGGAAGTTTGTTATCATAAAGGATAAGGAATTAAAAGATAGAGTAGCTCAACAGACAAGGTTCTCCCGTATAATAAAAGAAGCCCCCGTGTGTATTGCTGTATTTCTGGATAAAGATCAGAGTTACAACAGGGTAAAAGATATTCAGGCCATAGGAGCGTGTATCCAAAATATGCTTCTTACGATTCATGCTATGGGACTTGGTGGCGTATGGTTGGGAGAAATATTGAATAAGAGAGAAGAAGTGGAGCGAATTTTAAAAGTTCCGCCAAACTTGGAACTCATGGCAGTGATAGCTTTTGGTTATCCTGCTGAAAGCGGAGGAGAAGGTTCGAGAAAACCGCTGTCTGAAGTGATCTTAAATTGCTAAGCCATTTTCAATCTTGGGTTTTTGTCGTCCTGGAACCGCTGTTTCTGTTTGATTGACAGTCCCTTTGATTCCATGTTATAGAACTGAAGTCTTAAAAAAACACTAAAGGGGTGTTAGTGTGAGGGAGAAAAGACTCATTCTTTGGTTCAATGAGATAGGACTGAAAGATGTTCCTATCGTAGGTGGAAAAAACGCCTCCTTAGGAGAGATGTACCAAAAATTAACGAGCAAAGGGATTAACATACCGAATGGATTTGCTATTACAGCTCATGCATATCGCTATTTTTTAGAGTATTCCGGTGTAGATAAGCAAGTGTTAGACATACTAAAAGACATAGACACCCATAATATTAAGGATCTAAGAGAAAGAGGAAAAAAGGTGAGAGATATAATACAGAATGCCCCTTTTCCTCCTGAGCTTGAGGAAGCCATATGTGAGGCATATGAAAAGCTTTCCTTAGAGTTTGGTACAGATGCAGTGGATGTGGCTGTTAGGTCTTCGGCAACTGCCGAGGATCTTCCTGATGCTTCCTTTGCTGGCCAACAAGATACATTTTTAAACATTCGAGGAAAGAGCAACTTATTAAAGGCATGCAAGAAGTGTTTTGCCAGTCTTTTTACTGACAGAGCCATTTCCTACAGGCATGACAAAGGTTTTGGTCAGATGGATGTGGCCCTTTCTATAGCTGTTCAAAAGATGGTTAGAAGCGACTCTGCGTGTTCAGGTGTAATGTTTTCTATTGATACTGAATCCGGTTTCAAAGATGTGGTTTTTATCACTGCAGCATATGGTCTTGGAGAGAATGTGGTTCAGGGGATTATAAATCCGGACGAGTATTATGTCTTCAAGCCAACACTTAAGATGGGAAAGAAGGCGATCATAGGAAAAAAGATAGGAGATAGAGAGATAAAGATGGTTTATTCCTTAGATGGGGAAGAAACCACCAAAAATGTGCCTATAAGTGAAGACGAAAGACATCGTTACATATTAAATGACGATGAAATCCTCCAGCTTGCCAAGTGGGCATGTATAATTGAAGAGCATTACAGTACTGAGCGGAATAAATATACTCCCATGGATATTGAATGGGCAAAGGACGGAGACGGAGTGAATGTGGGTACAGGAAGGCTTTTTGTTGTTCAGGCAAGACCAGAGACTGTGCACTCACAAAGGGATTTTAGGACTTACGAAAAATACATACTTCTGGAAAGAGGAAAAGTTTTGGCAAAAGGAATGGCAGTAGGCTCAAAAGTAGGGCAGGGAGTAGCAAATGTGATTCTGTCTCCTGAACAACTGCACGATTTTAAACCTGGTCAAGTGCTTATTACAGTAATGACAGATCCGGATTGGGAGCCTATCATGAAAATGGCTTCTGCTATTGTTACAAATAAGGGAGGAAGGACATGTCATGCGGCAATCGTTTCCAGAGAGCTGGGCATTCCTTGTGTGATAGGTACGGGAGATGCAACTGAAAAGATAAGTTCTGGCCAGGAAGTAACCGTATCCTGCTGTGAGGGAGAGACCGGCTATGTTTATGAAGGATTCTTGAAATATGAGGTAAAAAGCATCAATATAGAAGAACTGCCAAAGACAAAGACAAAGATAATGATGAATGTGGGAATTCCTGAACAGGCATTCTCTCAGGCAATGATTCCAAATGATGGCGTTGGGCTCGCCAGGGAAGAGTTCATAATAAACTCTCACATCGGAATTCACCCATTGGCTCTGGTTGAGTTTGAAAAGCTGAAAGAAAGAGCGAAACAAGATCCAGAAATAAAAGAGCTGGTGGAAGAAATAGAAAAAAGGACCGTTGTTTACACTGATAAAAAACAGTTTTTCGTAGACAAGCTCGCAGAAGGAATTGGCCGTATTGCTGCCGCTTTTTATCCGAAAGATGTGATAGTGAGACTTTCAGACTTTAAGACCAACGAGTATAGAAATCTGCTTGGCGGACACCTTTATGAGCCTATTGAAAGCAATCCCATGATAGGCTGGAGAGGGGCGTCTCGATACTACGACGAGAAGTTTGTGCCAGCGTTTGAGTTAGAGTGTAAGGCATTGCTCAAGGCAAGAGAAGAGATGGGACTTACCAACATTAAAGTGATGATTCCTTTCTGTAGAACCCCTGAAGAAGGAAAAAAGGTCTTAGAGCTTATGAAAAGATTTGGACTTGTACAGGGAGAAAATGGACTTGAAGTATATGTAATGTGTGAAATCCCGAGCAATGTAATCTTGGCAGATCAGTTTGCAGAGATATTTGATGGGTTTTCCATCGGATCTAATGACCTTACTCAGCTCACATTAGGTCTTGATAGAGATTCCTCGCTCGTATCTCATCTGTATGATGAGAGAAACCAGGCAGTAAAGAGACTCATAGAAAATGTGATAAAGATGGCAAAGAAAAAAGGTAGAAAAATAGGGATATGTGGTCAGGCACCGAGCGATTTTCCCGACTTTGCCGAATTTTTAGTGGAATGCGGAATTGACTCTATGAGTCTCATTCCTGATACTGTAATAGAAACAAGGCTTTTGGTAGCAGAAAAAGAAAAGGCATTACAAAAGAGAAAGTAATCGATGGAAGAACTGGATAGACTTCCCGTAATAAGACCTATGCGAAAGGAGGATTACCGGCAGATAGCGGAAATAGACAAAAAGACCACGGGCAGAGATAGACTTGAGTATTGGAAACTAAAAGCAGAAATCGCTGACAAAGAGCCCTTTATCGCTCTTGTAGCAGAGGTGGATAAGAAAATAGTGGGGTTTATTCTTGGATATGTGGGAGGCTGGGAATATACGGCTCCACAAAATGTGGGATGGATAAATACTATTGTAGTAAGTCCTGAGTATCAAAGAAAAGGGATCGGACAGATGCTTTTTAACGAGATGGTAGAATACATGAAAAGAGAAGGAATAAAGAGCATTTACGCCTTTATATACTGGAAGGATTTTGATTTACTCAAATTTTTCAACTCAATAGGTTTTGAAAAAGGAGATATGATAAATCTGAAGCTGGATATTGCTTAAGTATTTCTCTTAATTTTCGTAAAAATAACTGCGGTCTTATCTCTCCCTCCAACAAAATAGTTCCTTTTCGGGTTATAAGCACGATGGTGGGCAGACCTTTTATATCAAACCTTTTTAGTAGTCTTTTTTGAGCAGGTGACTCTTTTGTTAAATCTACTTTAATCAGAACAAACTTTCTGCACATATTTACTATCTCTGGATTTTGAAAGAGGGTTTTTTCTATCTGTGCACATGAAAGGCACCACTCAGCATAGAAGTCTATAAGAACGGGTCTGTTGTTAACCTTTGCTTTCTCTATCAAAGACTCTCTATATGGAAGCCAAACAAGTTTTTGTTTGTGGTAGGAATGAAAGGCGGTCAGATAAACAGCAAGCAGGATTAAAAAGATCCCGACAATTTTTTTAAACGAACCGAGCTTGTTTTTAGAAATAAACCCCAAATCTATTCCACACACGAATAGTGTCGCTGATAGAAGATACTTTTCTAACCTTTCTTCTAAAACGGGTCTGAGCATATAAACAGCCATAAAAACAAGCACCCATGCAAAAAGCCTTTTTATCCAGAGCATCCATTCTCCAGAAGAAGGGAGTTTGTTTATCATGCTGGAAAATGTGGCAAGAACACCTATGGGAAGTCCCATTCCAAGACTTAAAGCCAAGAAATAAAGAAAGCCGGTTACAGGATCTGCCTGTTTAGCAACATAAAGCATAAGACCAACTATAAATGGGCCAGCACACGGGGCTGCAAACACTCCAAAACAAAGACCAATAAAGAAAGATCCTTTATATCCTGATAATTCCCTGCCTATTATATAACCCAATTTGGTCGGTATCCTGAGTTCCCAATAACCAAAGAGGCTTAATGCGAGCACAAATAAAAGTGCTGAGATAGACATAACCACATATGGTTTTTGAAGTGCAGAACCGAGCATACTACCTGTAAGTGTTGCCAGCAGTGCTAAAAGCGAGTTAGTTAGAGCGATTCCAGTTATATAAGCAAAGGCGTGAACATGAGGCTTTCCTTTTATTTGGCCAGCTCTTGCACCAAAGTAAGAGATGGTTATTGGAATTAACGGATAAACACATGGGGTTAAATTAAGTCCTATGCCGCTTAAGAATACAAAAAGCAAAGAAAGTCCTTTTTGGATCATACCGGTTTTCCTAAGACAAGATTTTTTCTTATCTCCTCTATCCGAACCTTTAAGTATTCTCCTTTTTTCTCTTCTGAACAGGGAAATACCACTCTTATGTAATTTTCTGTGATTCCTTTCAAAAATCCATTTTGATATCTGGATTCTATAACCACCACGAATATCTTTTTTTTGCAAAGTTTTAAAAATTCTTCTCTTTTTTTCTCGCCCAGTTCTCTTACCATCTTTGCTCTTTTCTTTATAGTCTCTGGTGCTACCTTGTCTTTAAAGTAAAAAGCCGCGGTTTTTGGCCTGTCTGAGTAAGGAAATACATGCACATAAGATAAGGGAAGTTCCTCTACAAGAGACAGTGTGTTTTTAAAAGCCTGTTCATCTTCTCCTGGAAATCCCACCATTACATCTGTACCTATACCAACAAGTGGTATCTTTTCTTTGATTTTGTTTATCACCTCACAGAATTGTTCTCTCGTATATCCTCTGTTCATCCTTTTCAATATCCTGTTGTCTCCACTTTGAAGTGGTACATGAAAGTGCTTGCACAGAAATTCCTGTTCAGCCACAAGTTCTATCAGAAGGTCTGATATCTCATTTGGTTCGATAGAGCTGAGCCTTATTCTAACAGGATAGTGCTGTTTTCCAATCTCTTTTAAAAGCTCTTCCAAACTTTCTCCGGTATCTGCTCCGTATTTTCCCAGGTGTATTCCTGTCAGGACAATTTCTCTGTACCCCTTTTCTGAAAGCCGTTCTATCGAGTAGAGTACATCTTTTATTTTCATGCTTCTGTAAGGGCCTCTGGCGTAAGGGACAATGCAGTAGCTACAAAAAGACTCGCATCCATCTTGGATTTTTAAAAATGCTCTGCTTCTGTTAAGAAACTGCTCTGTTTTCATGCATACAAAAGGCTCTTTTTTAGAAAATGCTTCTACCAAGAGCCTGTTGTTTAAACAAGAAAGTCTGCTCACAAGCTCTGGTATCTCTTCTTTACCTTTGTTTCCAACGATTAACTTTATTCCTTTTATGCGAGTAAGTTCCTCTGGATATACTTGAGCGTAACATCCGGTCACTATGACATCTGCTTCTGGATTTTCCTTTATTGCTCTTCTTATCTCCTGTCTGGATTGATGGGACGCCTTTTGGGTAACAATACAGGTATTTACAATAACAAGATGAGCTGGCTTCCCCTTTTCAGCTTTCTTCCATCCGGCTTTTTCGATTTCTTGTTCTAAGAAAGCGGACTCGCACTGATTTACTTTGCAACCTAAGGTGATGATTTTAAAGTAAGGCATGTAGAGTTAATACAATTGATTTTTATCAAACTTTACTTTCATCGCTTTTACAGGACATATGATCACACAAAGTTCACAGGCACTGCACTTTTCGTTATCAAAGACAACTTCCATGTCTGGTCTCTTTATATAAAGAGCACCAGTTGGACAAACCGCGGTACACATACCACAGTGAATGCATGTGTCTTCATCTTTTTTTATCTCCTGCGCTACTGTTTCTACTTGAATTCCCAAGCTTTTAAGATATCTTATTCCTTTTTGAAAGTTTTTTCTGTCTCCGCTCAGTTCCATTACCATGAGACCTTCTTTTCTGGGATAAATGGTTGCTTTAAGAATGTTAAATGTGAGATCGAACTTTTTTACCAAGTTCACGACTATAGGTTCTCCCACCCTCTTTTTGGGAAATCTCAAGACGAGCATTTTAGAAAACATTTTTCTAACCTCTCACCTTTTTTATAGCTCTTTCAAAGCCGTCTAAGGACCTTTCTATAAGTCTTTCGGGTATACAATAAGCTATTCTGAAGTGACCCGGCTTACCAAATCCACTCCCGGGCACGGTCAGGATTCTCTCTTCTTGAAGAATATGCACGAATTTTCTGTCGTCTTCTATAGGAGATTTAGGAAATATATAAAACGCTCCTTCAGGCCAGATAAATTCATATCCAAAAGAGCTTAAAGCGGAACAGAGAAGGTCTCTTCTTCTTTTATATTCTTCTACTGGTGCCGGCTCTTTTAACACATATGGAATAACTTTTTGCATAAGAGCCGGGGCATTAACATATCCGAGAATTCTATTACAAAGGGTAAGTCCTGAGATTAACCGAGTTTTATCCTGCATATCAGGATGAACAGCTACATAACCGATTCTTTCTCCAGGTATGGACAGGTGTTTTGAAAAAGAGGTAACAAGTATGCTTTCTTGATAATAAGCGAATATGTCTGGTACCTCTTTTATGTACGAGATATTTCTGTAAGGTTCATCAGATATAAGATAGATTGGCCTGCCTAATTTTTTGCTGTAGTCTACAAGAAGATTGGCGAGATCTTGCAGGTCCTTGGTGCTGTATATCTTTCCTGTTGGATTGTTAGGAGAGTTTATAATTACGGCTTTTGTGTTTGAATTTATAGCGCTGGCAATAGAGTCTAAGTCTAAGGAAAAATCCTCTTTTGTTTTTACCTTCTTAGCTATTCCACCATGGTTGTCTATATAGAAGTCGTATTCCACAAAATACGGGCTTGGAATAAGCACTTCTTCTCCTGGATCAAGAATTGTTTTAAAAACTATATTTAGCCCCCCTCCTGCTCCAACAGTCACTATTATGTCTTCTGGAGTAAAATCTATGCCCCTTTCTTCTTTAAGGAATTCCGAGATCGCTTTTCTGGTTTCAAAAAGACCTGCATTTGGCATATACCTGTGCAGGTCGGGTCTCTTCTCTTTCATCAGTTGGATTATTATCTCGTTGAATTTAGCGGGAGGCTTTAAGTCAGGATTTCCGAGGCTGAAGTCAAAGACATTTTCCTCTCCGTATATCTTTTTTAACTTTTCCCCCTGTTCAAACATCTTCCTGATCCAGGAGGACCTTTCTGTATAATGAGCTATTTTTTTTGAAATGCTCATTTCTATGCCTTTTTATTTTTTGCAATTATTGATATTATTCTTCAAATGGTCAATAGAAATCCCGTAGTAAAAAATCCTTTTTTTTCTTTTCTGTCAATCCTGATAAGTTTTTTTGTCTTTTTGTTCATCGTATGTTTTGTGGAGCTGAATCCTGCTCATCCAGAAATGACCAGAACCATAGCTGTAGCTGTTCTTATGGCCTTGCTCTGGGTTACTGAAGCGATCCCTCTTCCTGTAACCGCCTTGATTCCTGTGGTCTTGTTTCCTTTCTTAGGGATTATGAGCGGAAGACAAACCGCATCTCTTTATTTTAACAATGTAATATTCTTGTTCTTAGGCGGATTTATAATGGCACTCGCCATGCAGAAGTGGGGACTGCACAGAAGAATAGCTCTTAAGATAATAATCCTGATAGGAACAAGCTACAAAAGGCTTCTGTTGGGATTTATGCTCGCCACCTCATTTCTTTCCATGTGGATATCAAATACAGCCACTGTTATGATGATGACCCCTATTGCTATGTCTGTAATCCATAGGCTCGATCAAGAAGGCAGAGGAGAAAAAAAGAGGTTTGACACAGGCTTGCTTTTAGGGATCGCCTACTCTGCTTCTATAGGGGGGATAGCAACACTTATCGGAACTCCACCCAATGCCATATTTGTTAAGATTATGAGCATGTACTTTCCAGACATTCCAGAAGTTTCTTTTTCATCTTGGTTCTTTTTTGCTGCGCCAATTACCGCGATTCTTTTTGTTTGCTGCTATGCGCTCTTGGTAGTCTTGTACTGTCCGAAGGACTCTTTCAGTGTAAATAAAGAGATATTCTTAGAAGAGCGTAAAAAATTAGGTCCTATGTCGTACGAAGAGAAGGTGGTGGCAGTTCTTTTTTCCGTACTCGCCTTTTTGTGGTTTACAAGGGCAGACATAAAGATTGGAAACGCGAAGATCTGTGGTTGGGCTTCCCTTTTTCCTTATTCTGACTTTATAGATGATGGTACGGTGGCTATAGCTGTGGCTGTCTTTCTGTTCCTTATTCCATGTAAAAACAAGGGATGGGGCACTATTATGGATTGGGAAAGTGCCAAAGAACTTCCTTGGGGAATAATACTGTTGTTTGGAGGGGGATTTGCACTGGCTGCAGGTTTTAAAAACGCTGGGGTGTCGTCCTGGTTGGCAAGTAAGTTTGTTCACACAGGAGCTACTCACATATCACTTGTTATTGTGAGTATATGTGCTGGAGTTTCTGCCTTAACAGAATTTGCTTCTAATACCGCCTCTGCTCAGGTTGTGCTTCCTGTTATGGCAAGCCTTGCAAAGGCGATAAAGATAAACCCGTTTATAACAATGGTTCCAGCAACTATATCTGCTTCGTGCGCATTTATGCTTCCTGTGGCAACTCCTCCCAATGCTATTATATTCGGCACAAATAGACTCAGAGTATGGGACATGTTCAGGACAGGACTGATAGTAGATTTGTTGGGTATACTGGTGATCTCTCTGTTTAGTGTCTTTTATTTTATATGAGTTCGTAATAAGAAAGTGATTCCTTAGAAGCTTCTCTCAGCCTTTTCATCGCATTTGGTAAGTATTCCGAAATATCCACCGCGGTAATTCCGTCTTCTCCTTTTTGTTCTGCAGCTATATCTCCAGCAAGGCCGTGCACGAGCACACCCATTCTTACAGCATCTGAGATGGAAAGTCCCATTCCAAACATAGCGGATATTGTGCCAGTAAGAACATCTCCTGATCCAGCCGTTGCCATTCCAGGATTTCCTGTCATGTTAATATACACCTTTTTGTTAGGAAGACCTACAAGTGAATGAGCTCCTTTAAGCACTATGATAGAATTCAGTTCCGAGCATGTACTTTGAAGTATGTCTATTTTATTTTTGTTGATTTCTGAGATGCTTATTCCTGTTATCCTTTGCATTTCACCAGGATGTGGAGTAAGTACGGTTTCTGCTTTTCTGTTTTTCAGTATGGCTTTGTTCTGTGAGATAGCAGTGATACCGTCTCCATCTATAAGAGTGGGCTTGTCCAATTTTTCTACGAGTTCAAGTACAAGCTTTTGTGTTTCTTCATTTAAGGAAAGCCCTGGCCCTATGACTACCATGTCCACCTTTTCTGAAAGCTGAAGCAAGGCTTGTACATTTTTAAAAGAAATAGATCCTTGTTCAGTCTCTTTTTGTGGCACAAAGACTATTTCAGGACCTAAGGAAGCCACAAATGGAACTATTGATTCCGGAGCTGCAAGTCTGCTATAACCACCACCTGCTTTTAAAAAAGAGTGAGCAGAAAGAAACGGGGCACCAAAGTAACTCTTTGCACCTGCAATAAAAAGTACATCTCCAAAACTGCCTTTGTGTCCTGTTTTTTCTCTTTTTGGTAATGGGACAGGTTCATTTATTTCACACAAAAGCTCTTTGCTGTTGTAGAGAGAAGGGGGAAATGAAATGTGAGTTACATAAAGTTTTCCTACCAATTCATATCCCGGGTACAGAACATTGCCCAACTTTGGAAGTCCAAAGGTAATCGTAAAATCAGCTCTTACAGCTGTTCCCATAACTTGCCCTGTATCTCCAGAAACCCCCGAAGGGATGTCCAGACTTACCACCTGCTTTCCTTTTTGCTTGCTCTCATTGATGAGTTCTATTACTTTTTTGTAAATACCCCCCACTTCTCTTGAAAGACCTGTTCCAAATATAGCGTCCACAACCACATCTGAATGAAACAGCTCGTGTTTTATGTCTTTTTCAGATTCAACCTCTTTAATCGGAACATAAAGCTTTTTTATTATATCCAAATTCATCTTGGCAGCACCTGTGTATTTTTCGGGATCCCCTAAGATAAAGACCTTTACATCCGCATTGTTTGAAAACAATTTTCTTGCCACTACAAATCCATCTCCTCCGTTATTTCCACCTCCACAGCATATTACAAATCTCTTTCTGACTTCTTTTAATTCTTTTAATATTGCAAAATACGAGGCTTCGCCTGCATTTTCCATAAGGAGCTCTTCCTTTATGCCAAATCTTTCTGATGCTGTTTTGTCAAGCTTACGCATTTCCTCTACACGACATACTTTCATCTTGCTTGTTCCTCCAGAGCTGTATTGTTGTATAAGATATCAAAAAAATATTTTCCAGAAAAGATGTTGACACATAATAGCTTATTTTGTTAAAGGAGTTACGGGTAACAAAATAGAAAAGAAAATTTAAATAAATATAAAAAAAGGAGGAGGTTAGAGATGGAGAAGGAGAAGTTGGGCTTCAGGAGGGTTTTTGCACTACTGCTCATGGCTGTTTTTCTTTTTGCCTTTTCTGTTCCAGTCATGGCAGGAAGTGCAAAGTGTGGTTTGTGGAATTACTTTTTAAATCCAAACAGATTTGGTAAGCCCAAAAGAAAGCTTAAGGGCAACATGATGGAAATTTACAATGTGCTTCCAGAAGAAGCTACCAATCCTCTTGAGATCTTCACCAAGAGTGTGTGGTATGGAAGACTTAGGATGAACTATTTTAAATGGCTATGGGACGAAGGAAGATATTATAAAAGAGGGAGATGGCGGGACAGGATAGATCCTACAGGCTTTGGCTTTGGTGGTAGTATCATTTACAAGACCGCACCTTTTTATGGAGTCAGCGCTACAGTAGGTTTTTATGGGACTCATGATCTGGGGGTTTTAGATGAAGATGATGCTCTGTTTGGAAAGTCGGGTAAGGATACATTTTCCAGGTTTGATGTTATGGACAAAGGCGACTGGGGTATGGCGGTTGTTGCTCAGGCATACTTAGAATTTAAGTACAGAAAGACAGATCTTAGAATCGGTAGAATGATTGTGGAATGCCCGTTTGTTAAGTCTAACGACACAAAGATGATTCCCAATACTATGCGTGGAGTTCATCTTGTTACAAAGGAAATACCTCATACCAAGTTCCAATTTATGTATTTTGACAGACAAAAACTGAGAGACCATACCAACTTTCACGATGTACTCACCTTTAACTGGAAAAATACCGATCCAAATGGCGTAACCAAATGGCATAAGTGGGCAAATCAGGATGACTCTGCTGTTCACAAGGGGTTAAGTTACGAGAACATGGAAGCCTACGGAATGCATACCAGAAACAGGCTGATAATAGTAGGGCTGACCAGTAAAGGATTTCTAAAACAACTGCCTCAACTCAAGCTGGATCTCTGGAATGCGTTAGTGCCTGATATGTTTGACACATTCTTGGGAGAGGCAAATTATACCTTCAAACTTCCCTGTGGTTGGAAGCTTATGCCCGGGTTTAGGTTTATGCACCAGTTTGATGATGATGCCGGAAACATCGGTGGTGCTGCTCTTTCCGGAATATTCGGGATTGACGAAGATAGAAGAAACAACACCAGGGCAAGAGGGTTAGGTTATAAGGATCCTGATTCTGTAGAGGCCACGATGTATGGGTTTAGGCTGAGACTTAAAAAAGGAGCCCAGATGTTTCACTTTGGCGTAACCTATGTTACGGACGATGCAGATTTTATAATGCCCTGGAGAGCATGGCCAACCCAAGGATACACTCGTTCAATGGCCCAGTACAACTGGGAAGCAGGAACAGCAAGTTACATGCTCAAGTGGGTTATGGACTGGAACAAGGCACGCCTCATAAAAGGGTTTAAGACCGCCTTAGACATTACTTACATGGATTATGATGACGAAAAAGAAAGGCTTGGTTCCATGAGCAAGACGGACAGATACATAATTCACTTGGATGCGTGGTGGACACCTCCTATCAAGCTTCCGAAGGATCAGTGGCTGCAGTGCAAGTTCAGACTTGGTTATGTACAGGCTCAACACAGAAGATATGCTCCTGCTAACGGAGAAAATCCATCCTACACAGAGCTCAGATTTGAGATAAACTACCTGTTCTAAAAAAGTTTAAGCTCCCGGCTTAGGCCGGGAGCTTTATTTTTTACTTCTCTTCTATTCCCTCGGGGATTAAGGTTTCATCAAAGTAGATTCTATTTTTTTCGTCTATTGCAAATCTTCCTTGAGCTATGTATTCGATGGTTTTTGGAAAGATCTTCCAATCCCCTTCTCTTTTAAGTCTTTCTTGATGTTCTTCCACCACCTCTTTTAACAGCAAAGGATCTTCACTTAATTTTTCGATTGAAACCGGTAACTTAACTGGTATTGGTTTTGAGATCATCAGAATAGGGCCCGTATCTATCCCTTCGTCGGTGAGGATGGTGCAGGATCTCAAGTACTTTTCACCTGCAAGGATGGCATCTCTTACAGCATTTGCTCCTGTGTACTTTCTTTTTCCGTCTTTGTCTTTTATTCTAAGGTCTGCTGGATGAACATTGATACATCTTTTGATGGTGGTATAACTCATGTAACCGCCAAGGGCTACAAGGTCTATTTCAAATGCTTTCAAAAGCTTCTTTGGAATCTCATCAAATCTTTCT
Source organism: uncultured Desulfobacterales bacterium (assembly GCA_964393645.1). Classification (GTDB taxonomy): domain Bacteria; phylum Desulfobacterota; class DSM-4660; order Desulfatiglandales; family JALVZP01; genus JALVZP01. Next base: position 18,337 of record CAYMUI010000025.1, read on the forward strand.
CTTAAAAAGAGGGCTTGAGGAGTTCTTATAGTAGGCTTTTGAAATCCCTTGCTTTTATAGAACATTCTTATGTCGTAGCTGAAGTAGGGAATAACATTTTCGTAAGCTATCTTTTCTCCCCTGCATGTCCCATCAGATCTGTCGCTGAATATAAACACAACTTCAAAGGGAGAGCTTCCTCTTTCTTTTTCGAGCTTCTTCTGGTGCTCTATCAATTTTATTACATTTGTTCCCTTACCAGACATGAATGCTGCAATCCTCATAGGTCTCTTTTTTTTAGCAGGATCAAATAAAGGCACGATTTTCATTTTTCCAGCACCTTACCGGATCTTTTGTTTTGACTACTTTGAGACATAAGTTATCTGACTCGCATTCAGAGTCTTTTCTGTCACCATTTTTCCATCTCTTTACGAGATCTGGTTCACATATGAATGGTCTGGACATGGATATAAGATCTATCCCTTTTTGCAGGATCTGTTCTGCGTCACCGTAAGATCTTATACCACCTACGAGTATTACAGGAATTGTAAGTTTTTCTTTAAAGTAAAGGGCTTGTTCCAAAAAATAAGGGCCTTTATAGGGTCTGCAAGGACCTCTTCTTCTGGATGTAAGAAGCCCTCCGCTTATTTCTACAGCATCGGCTCCTTCATCAGCAAGGATTTCTGCTATCTGAACAGCGTCATTTAAAGTGAGCCCGTTATCCTTAAAGTCCTCACAGTTGATTTTAAAAAGTACCGGATAGTCTGAGCCCAGTCTTTTTTTTATAGATACAAGTATTTGCTCAGCAAATCTCGCTCTATTTCTAACGCTTCCTCCGTATTCATCCTTTCTGTGATTGTAAAGAGGGGAAAAGAATTCGCTAATGAGATATCCATGGGCAGCATGAAGCTGAACACCGTCAAATCCGGCTTCTTTGGCTCTCTCTGCAGCTAAGCAAAAGGATTCAACAAGTCTTTTTATTTCCCTTTTGGTAATACTGTCCGGATCCAGAGGAGTAAGTCCAAAAAAGCTTTTTCGTCCAAACCTGCCAGAGTGAGACAGCTGGATCAATATTTTTGCACCTGAGCTATGCACTTGAGTTACAAGTTTTTTAAAGCCAGGGACAAACTCCTCACTGTATAATCCCAACTGCCTTGGTGTTGCCTTTCCTTCCCTGCTTACATATGTGTGCCCTGTAATAATAAGGCCTATTTCGTTTTCAGAAAGTTTTCTGTATAGTTCAACAAGTTCGTCTGTTACACTGCCGTCCTCTTTTGCCATTCCTTCCCAGGTGGCAGATCTTACAAAACGATTTTTTAGCTTCATTTTCCCTATTTGTATTTCAGAAAAGAGCATCTTAAAGTGTCTCCATGTTCTTCTGGATTTCGAGTCCAAATTCAGAACATCTTATCTCTTTTGCTCCTTCCATCTGCCTTGCAAGATCATAGGTTACCGTTTTATTCTGGATCGTCTTTTCTATAGCCTTTAGTATAAGGTCTGCTGCTTCATTCCAACCCATGAACCTGAGCATCTCAACCCCAGAGAGAATAAGAGAGCTCGGGTTTACCTTGTCCAATCCAGCGTACTTTGGTGCGGTTCCGTGTGTGGCTTCAAACAGGGCACACCTGTCTCCAATGTTTGCTCCAGGTGCCATTCCCAATCCTCCTACAAGGGCAGCCGCTGCATCTGACAGGTAGTCTCCGTTTAGATTCGGGGTGGCCAGTATGTCATATTCTTCTGGTCTTAAGATGAGCTGTTGAAACATGGCATCCGCTATCCTGTCATTAATAAGGATCTTTGTTTCAGGAAGCTTTCCCGAATATTTGGGCAGTTCTTCCTCTGTTATTACAGTGTTTCCAAACTCTTCTTTTGCCAGTTCATACCCCCATTGTCTAAACTTTCCTTCTGTGAATTTCATTATGTTCCCTTTGTGAACCAAGGTGACCACCCTTCTTTTGTTTTCTATGGCATACTGGATCGCTTTTCTTACAAGTCTTTTGGTATTCTTTTCGCTCATAGGTTTTATTCCTATTGCACTTTCTTCAGCAATGGTATTTTCCCCTTTTGTTTTCTGTATCTTGTTGATGTGATCAATCAGTTCTTTTGCTTCTTTGGAGCCAGCTTCCCACTCAACGCCTGCATATACATCTTCAGTGTTTTCCCTAAATATTACCACATCAACTTTTTCCGGATTTTTCAACGGCGCTGGAACTCCTGCAATGTACCTTACAGGTCTTATACATGCATAAAGGTCAAGTTTCTGTCTCAGTGTCACATTAAGTGACCTAAATCCTTCTCCTACAGGTGTCGTTAATGGCCCTTTTATTGCAATTCCAAGCCTTTTAATTTCCTGAAAAGTCTCTTCTGGAAGAAGCTGACCGTACTTTTTTTGTGCCTTTTCACCAGCAAACAGTTCTTTCCATATTATCTGTCTCTTACCGGCATATGCCACCTCTACGGCTTTATCAAATACCCCTTTTGCAGCCCTCCATATGTCTGGTCCTATCCCATCTCCTTCTATAAATCCTATTACCGGTTTATCCGGAACAATGGGACGACCGTCAGATGTCCACTCAATTATTTCGCCTTTCATTGTTTTCCTCCATCACTTAATTTCATCTTTTGATAATTTATCCTTCCACCAAACAGGAGTATCTCTCTTTCCCTCTTTGTCAGAGAAAGCTTTGATTCTATGTATCTGTTGGTTTCCACTAACTTAACAATGAGCTTATCTGAGCCCCTTATCATATTCCTTAGGGATTCTATCCTTAGATTCATTCTCTCTTCTAAAAGTTCGTATGTTGCGTCATCTATAAGTGCAGGGATAATTCCAAAGTTGATGAGGTTTGCTCTGTGTAATCTGGCAAATGACTTGGCAAACACTACTCTTACTCCAAGATATCTGGGAGCAAGTGCTGCATGTTCTCTGCTTGATCCTTGTCCGTAATTTTCTCCTCCAACAATTGCAACAGGTGCTTTTTCTTTTGCTATCTTAGCAAATTCAGGTTTTATCAGTGAAAATGTGTATTCAGAAATAGCAGCAAGATTTGATCTCAGCGGAAGCACCTTTGCCCCTCCAGGAAGGATGTCATCCGTGGTAATGTTATCTCCGAGCTTTAATATCACCTCTAATTCAAGCTCATCTGGAAGATGGTCAAATTCTGGAAGTGGTTTGATGTTTGGCCCCATTCTTATGTGTATTTTCTCTTTTTTTGGAGGAAGAATTCCGCTGTCATCTATCTCAAATGACTCGGGCATTTCTATTTCTGGCTCTTTGCCCAATATCTCTGGATGAGCAATTTCTCCTTTTATAGCTGACGCTACTGCTACCTGAGGACTGCAAAGATAAACCTCTGCGTCAGGGGTGCCGCATCTTCCTTTAAAGTTTCTGTTAAATGTTCTTAAACTAACCCCTTTGGAAGGTGGAGCCTGTCCCATCCCGATGCATGGACCACATGAAAGTTCAAGTATCCTGGCACCAGCTTGGATCAAGTGGGTAAGAGAGCCGTCTTTTGCAAGCATTTGAAGGACTTGTCTCGAACCAGCAGAAATAACCAAACTCACATCTGGATGCACCTTTTTTCCCTTTAAAAGTTCTGCTACAAGTTTAAGGTCCTTATATGAGGAGTTTGTACAGCTTCCAATAACCACCTGATCCACCTTTTTTCCAGCAAGTTGAGTCACTGGCTTTACATTATCAGGGCTGAATGGACAGGCAAGGTATGGTTCCAGATGTTCAAGGTTTAGCTCTACTATCTCGTCGTATTCTGCATCCTTTTCAGGAGAAAGTTCTATCCAATCCTTTTCTCTTTTCTGTGCATTCATAAATCTTTTTGTTACCTCGTCAGACGGAAAGATAGATGTCCATGCCCCAAGCTCTGCTCCCATGTTTGTTATCGTTGCTCTTTCAGGGACGGTCAGCTCTTTTATTCCTTCACCTGAATACTCTATTATCTTGCCCAGTCCTCCTTTTACAGTTAGTTTTCCCAGTAGATAGAGAATGATGTCCTTAGCACTTACCCATTCAGGAAGTTTTCCCGTAAGCTGAACACACATTACCGAAGGAACGGTCATGTAAAAAGGGGCTCCTGACATAGCAAGTGCTACATCCAGCCCTCCTGCTCCCATAGCAAACATTCCTATTCCCCCTGCGGTTGGGGTGTGACTGTCTGAGCCGACCAAGGTCTTTCCGGGAACTGCAAATCTTTCGAGATGAACCTGATGGCATATACCGTTTCCAGGTCTTGAAAAATAGACTCCGAATCTGCTGGCACAATCTTTTAGAAATATGTGATCATTTGCATTTTCCGGCCCTGTTTGAAGCATATTATGATCCACATAGGAAACAGAAAGTTCTGTCCTTACTTGGTCAATACCAAGAGCCATAAATTCTAAATAAACGAGTGTTCCTGTCGCATCTTGGGTAAGAGTTTGATCAATCTTTATTCCTATCTCTTTTCCCTTTTCAAGCCTTCCTTCTACGAGATGGGCATCAAGTATCTTTTCGGAGATAGTGCCTTTCATCTTCTCCTCCATAATGGTAAAATTTGGAAGTTCAGGTTATAATAAACAAAAAAAATAGTAAAGTCTGTATGTGTCTGCTTATCATAGCCTACAATATCCACCCCGAATTTAGACTTATTGTGGCAGCAAACAGGGATGAATATTATTCCAGGCCAACTCGGTTTCTTGGTTTTTGGGAAGAAAACCCCGACATTCTTGCCGGAAAGGACCTTAAGTCTATGGGTACATGGCTTGGTATAACCAGAAAAGGCAGGTTTTCTGCGATCACAAACTATAGAGACCCAAAAGCAGTAAAAGAAGGGAGGCCTTCAAGAGGTCTTTTGGTGAGGAGATTTTTGGAGTCAGAGCTCAGTCCAGAAGAATATCTAAGAAGCGTAAAAGAAGAGTCTTTAAAATATAACCCGTTTAACCTTATTGTGGGAGACCTTAAAGAACTTTGGTATTATTCAAACAGAGCGGACATTAAAAGACTTGAACCGGGACTATATGGGTTGAGCAATCACCTGTTGGATACTCCATGGCCAAAGGTGAGAAAGGCAAAGCAAAGACTTAAAAAGATAGTAGAAGATGAGAGAGTAAATGTGGAGAAGATCTTCTCTGTTCTGAAAGACAGAAGTATTCCTCCTGATCATGAGCTTCCGGACACTGGAGTGGGATATGAAAAAGAGCGGATGCTGGCTCCTATTTTTATTGAAAGCCCAGATTATGGCACCCGCTCTTCATCTGTTATATTGATGGGAGAAAAGGTCGTACACTTTTACGAGCTTAACTACATTCCCGATTCGTCAAAAGAAGTAATGTTAGAATTTCATATACTTCTCAGTTAGCATCTACTTCCATCATTTCTTCTGTAAGTTTCCAAAAATCCGGCTTTGCATAGTTAGCCACAAACACCGAAACCATATGATCTCCTTTTTTTGAGTAAACTGCTATGACAGAGTACTCGCTTCCTCTGATGAATATCGCCTCTGCGGGATAAAACTTTTCATGCTTAGTATATCTTTCGTATATCGCACACTGCTGGGTTGCAGTAAAAAGATCAAATTCACACCATGCAGATGCCATATCTACTGCATGTTCCATCATCTCTCCTTTAGCATCTATTATTTGAGGCCTTTTTCCTCTCCCCATCGGTCTCCAAGCAGCACATCCTACAACTCCTTCTAACTTTAAAAGGTCCTCCAATTTGTTGGCCATTTATAAAAGCCTCCTTGTTTTTTTATCTTACAACCACGACCGGACAATGGGCGTGAAGAACCACTTTTTCTGCCACACTTCCTATTAACATTCTCTTGAATCCGCTCATTCCTCTTGTTCCAACCACTATGTAATCGTATTCTCCTTCTTCTCCTACTCTTACTATTTCTTCAGCCACAGGTCCTACTGCTATTTTCGTTTCCACATCTTTTGCACCGTGTTCTTCAGCCACTTTTTTTAGTTCATCCAGTAGTGCTTGCGCTTTTTTTGCCTTTTGTTGATGAACCCAAGTGTCAGGTATTTCTTTATAACTTACCACATCTTCTATTACATGTAGCAGAGTAAGTTTTACTCCTGTCTTTTTTGCAAACTTGGCACTTAATACCACTGCCTTCTTAGAGTGCTCAGAAGGATCAACCGCTATTAATGCCTTTACAACGCGTTCTTGCTCATTCATAAAACTCCTCCTTTTTTGTTTTAAATAAACAGGTCATATTTCTGTAAATTTGTCAATAAAATTTTTATCTATTCCGTCCTTATTTTTCAGTAGCACAAAGAATACCTCAATTTTATTTAGCTTGACATAAAACAGTTCAACAATTATGATTAACTGCCACGGGAGGAAAGGGTATGAAAAAACTTTTAGAAATAATAGACTTACATGTTGTGGTAGGGGATAAGGAGATTCTTAAAGGCATAGACTTGGAAGTGAATACAGGTGAAGTTCATGCCTTATTCGGTCCGAATGGTTCGGGAAAGACCACCTTAATTTCTGCTATAATGGGGTTTGGAGGGTATAAGATAACAAAGGGAAAGATAATATTTTCCGGAAGGAATATTACCGATCTTCCTCCTTATGAGAGAGCAAGACTTGGAATAGGTATATCCTTTCAAAAGCCACCCCCTGTAAGTGGCGTCAAGCTCAAGCAACTTGTAGAACTCTGTGCAAAAGAAAACAGGAGCTTGATAGAAGAGTATGCCAATGAGTTAAACCTTAAAGAGCACTTGGATAGAGAGGTAAATGTTGGATTCTCTGGTGGTGAAGTAAAAAGATCTGAACTTCTTCAATTGCTGGTTCAGTCTCCTCAAATGGTGCTTTTAGATGAGCCAGAATCTGGGGTTGATTTGGAAAACATTGCATTAATAGGCAAGGCTATAAATCTACTGCTTGGAAGAAAAGTGGAACCCAAAAATGGCAAACCTATAAAAGAAGTCTTGAAGGAGAAAAGAAAGTCAGCTATTGTAATCACTCACACTGGACACATACTTGACTATGTAGAACCAGACTACGGACATGTGCTTTTGGACGGAAAGATTGTGTGCAGTGGAAATCCGCGCGAGATATTGCACACGATAAAAGAACACGGATATAACGAATGCTACAGGTGTTTTACTAAGGAGGGGCAGCAGTAATGGATGATGCAGTAAAAGAGCTGATGCAGGATCACGACTTTGATCTGAAAGATATCTCTGATGAGGAGAAGAAGTTACTTTTGAAAACAGGTATAGACCTGACAGGCCGTGGCAGGTGCGGTTTCTTCTTTCAAAAAGATCACTCTGTAGTTCACTGTCAAAGTCTGTTTGATGGTGCGGAAATAATGGACATAGACGAAGCAAGGGCAAAGTACGGACTTGAAGAATACTGGTGGAAAGCGCTATCTCCAGATAAAGACACTTATACCAAAAGAGCAGCAGAACATCAGGAACATGGCTATTTTATAAGGTCTTTCAAAGATGCAAAAGTGATCTATCCTCTTCAGGCTTGTCTTTATTTGTCAGAAGATAAGATTGCTCAGGATGTACACAATGTGGTCATAGCGGAAGAAGGTTCAGAACTTCACATTATAACTGGATGTGCAGCAGGTCCAAGGGTGAGATCGGGCTTGCATGTGGGAGTAAGCGAATTTTATGTAAAAAAAGGTGCCAAACTTACCTTTACCATGATACACAACTGGGCAGAAGAGATGGCTGTAAGACCGAGAACTGCTATTCTGGTAGAAGAAGATGCTGTATTTGAATCCAACTATATATGCCTGCTTCCCGCAAAAGATCTTCAGATGTATCCTACTGCTACACTCTTGGGAGAAAATGCAGTAGCTACTTTCAATACCGTCTTACTCGCAAGAGCTGGTTCATATATGGACACGGGTGCAAGGGTGATACTAAAGCAGAAAGGCTGTCGCGCAGAAGTGATTTCCAGAACAGTTTCTACTGGTGGTACAATAATAGCAAGGGGTCACCTTATAGGAGAAGCACCTGGCATAAAGGCTCACTTGGAATGTAAGGGGTTGCTTTTATCTCCTAAGGGCGTAATTCATGCTATTCCAGAGTTAGAAGGAAGAACTTCCGACTTAGACATGTCTCATGAAGCAGCTGTCGGTAAGATAGCGAAAGAGGAGATAGAGTATCTCATGGCAAGAGGGCTTTCAGAACAGGAGGCTACTTCTTTGATCATAAAAGGTTTCTTAAGTCTTGACATAGAGGGTTTACCAGAAGAACTGAAAAGAGAAATAGACAAACTTCTTTTAGAAATAGACAAGGAGGCAATGTAAAATGGATCTTAAAGATCGGATAGAAAAACTGATTCAAAATGTAAATCCAAGATTGATGAGAATGGTCGGGGCACAGATGGATTTGGTAGAAGTAAATCCTGATACCGCAGAAGTAGTTATAAAAATAACCCAGACTAACAGGGGGTGCTGAAACACAGGGGAAGCGGTCCTGGGTCTCTGGGCCGAAAACTTAATAAGGCAGGCGATCCCTGAGGTAAAAAAGGTAACAACCTCTCAGTCTTGATCCTTTCCTGTTTTCTTGAAATCAGGAAAATAAGCTTTTATATTATTCATAAAACGGAGTATATAGTGCAATGGGGAAGGACAACTTTCCTGATCATAAAGAATTAGAAAAAGAGTTAAGTGAATACCTCCATAAGAAATATGGAGGAAAGGTAAAGATTATCTCACCCTTAGTGTTTCCTAAGTCAGAGGAAATGGACGAAGGAGTAGAAAAAGAAAATGATTCTTTGCCCAATTTTGATCTCCTACCCGAAGAGCTGGAAACCTACCTAAAAAGCTATGTGGTAAAACAGGATGAAGCTATTTCTGTACTTGCAACTAAAATATGCACTCATTTTAACAGGATAAGATACGCAAAAAATAACAGAAAAAGCGCCTCTAATGTGGGCATCATAAAGAATAATGTGCTCATGATAGGACCTACAGGAGTTGGAAAGACTTATATAGTGAAGCTGATTGCCCAAAAGCTGGGAGTTCCCTTTGTAAAAGGAGATGCCACTAAATTCAGTGAAACCGGATATGTGGGCGGGGATGTGGAAGATCTGGTAAGAGATCTGGTGCATGAAGCAGGAGACAATATAGAACTGGCAGAAAACGGAATCATATACATAGACGAGATAGATAAGATAGCTTCTTCCAAGGACATAATAGGACACGATGTTTCCCGTACAGGAGTTCAAAGAGCGCTTTTAAAACCAATGGAAGAAACAGATGTGGATCTAAGGGTTCCTCATGACCCTGTATCCCAGCTTCAAGCAATAGAATACTATAGAAGAACCGGTAAAAAACCGAGGAGAGTAGTTAACACAAGAAACATTCTTTTCATTGTAAGCGGGGCATTTAACGGGCTTGCAGACATAATAAAAAAGAGGCTTCAAAAGCAAGGGATAGGATTTGAAGCGGAGATAACTTCCAAGAGTACCTCATGGGATATACTGAAACATGTGACTCCACAAGATCTTGTAGAGTTTGGTTTTGAGTCAGAGTTTGTGGGAAGGCTTCCTGTTATCGTGGTCTTAGATGAACTTACAAGGGATGATCTTGTAGAGATACTCAAAAATCCAAATACTCCTGTTGTCTTAAGCAAAAGGATAGACTTTAGGGCTTACGGAATAGACATAGAATTTGAAGATGAGGCATTAGAAATGATCGCAGATATTGCTGCTGAGCAGAAGACAGGAGCAAGAGGTCTCGTTAACGCGATGGAAAAGGTGTTGATTCTGTTTGAAAAGAAGCTTCCTTCTACAGAAATAAAAAAGTTTGTGGTGACCCCAGAAGTTGTCAAAGATCCAAAAAGAGAACTTGACCGACTTCTTAAAGATCCAGAACAAGGGGAATTTTTAGAAAGGTTTAATAAAGCGAGAAATGCAAGGATAGCACATGTAAAGCGCTATGTTAAAGAAAGTCTCAAAGACAACATTAAGTTAAAGAAAAATATCCAGATATATGAAGAAAGAATCGACTTGATCGTTTCTATATATTTTGAACAGCTTGTCGATATAAATACTTCTTTTGAAATATTTTACGAGATGTACGATAAGGTTAAGGAACAAGAAAAAGAGCTTCAGGAAAGTATTGATGTAGGAATAGGATTTGATGACTCTGCCATTGATGAGATAATAAGAAAGGCGATTCAAACAGGAAAAAGCCCTGATGAGATAGCATTTCAGGTGGTAAAGGGCTTAGAGTACGGTTTAAAACTGGTGAGAGAAAGATCCGGGATTCAGTATTTCCTTTTAAATAGGGATGCTATAGTAGATATGGACGGATATATAAATTCCTTAATAAAAAAATATTATCGCCAAGGAAAATAAGTTGATAGATATATCAAGGCTTTACTGTGGGATCGCAGGAGAATCCGACCCTCTCCGCTACAGGGCAAAAGCTAAAGGGCAAAGAAGACCAGTAGTAGTGTGGAACATTACCAGATCCTGTAATTTGAACTGTATTCACTGCTATGCAGATGCAAAAGCAGACTCAGACGGAATAGACACCGAGAAGGCTAAAAGGGTAATAGACGACCTGGCAGACTTTAATGTTCCGGTACTTCTGTTTTCTGGTGGAGAGCCTGTTCTAAGAAAGGATATAGCCGAGCTGATCTATTATACTGCAAAAAAAGGGATAAGGGCTGTACTTTCCACAAATGGGACACTTATTGATCAAGACATGGCAAAAAGACTGAAAGATGCTGGTCTTTCTTATGCAGGCATAAGTCTTGATGGCATGGAAGAGGTAAATGATAGATTTAGGGGTATAAGTGGAGCTTTTAAAAAGGCTCTTTCAGGAATTCAGCACTGTAAAAATGCCGGAATAAAAGTTGGAATAAGGTTTACTATAAGCAGGTTTAATGTGAGAGAAGTCCCAAAGATGTTTGATCTTGCAAAGGATCAAGGCGTTGACAGACTCTGTTTCTACCATCTTGTTTATTCAGGCAGGGGCTCTTCTCTCATAAAGGAGGATCTGTCTCATGACGAAACAAGGAAGGTGGTGGACCTTATAATTAGTAAGACAGAACAGCTTCACAAAATGGGTTTGAACATTCAGGTACTTACCGTAGATAATCATGCAGATGGTCCGTATGTTTACATGAAAATGCTTAAAGAAGGAAATTCAATGGCAGAAGAGGTATTAAGACTACTTAAACTGAACGGTGGAAACAGCTCTGGCGAGGGTATAGGTTGCATAAGCTGGAGTGGGGAAGTCCACGCTGATCAATTCTGGAGGCACTACAGCTTTGGAAATGTTTTTGAAAGACCCTTTGGTGAGATATGGACGGATCTTTCCAATCCTCTTATGGCAAAGCTAAAACAGAAAAAGAGATATGTAAAAGGCAGATGTGCCAAGTGTAAGTGGCTGGACATTTGTGCTGGAAACTTTAGAGCAAGGGCAGAAGCCGTAACAGGAGATATATGGGCACCTGATCCTGCCTGCTATCTTACAGACGAGGAGATAGGTCTGTGTTAAGGATTAGGCCCAGAAGACTCAGAAAAAGCCCTGCTATAAGGGACATGGTAAGAGAGACATCTCTGTCAGTAAAAGATCTCATCTATCCCGTTTTTGTTAGATATGGCAAGGGAATAAAAGAGCCCATTCCTTCTATGCCAGGTCAGTTTCGCTACTCAGTAGATATGGTGGTCGAACAAGTAAAAGAGGTCTGGTCTCTTGGGATACCAGCGGTCATATTGTTTGGGATTCCTGAAAAGAAAGACTTTATAGGAAGCAGTGCTTGGGCAGAAGACGGGGTTGTCCAGCAGGCAATAAAGGAGATAAAGAACAGCACTCCAGATATGATTGTAATTACCGATGTGTGTCTTTGTGAATATACAGATCATGGTCACTGTGGCATCCCAAAAGAAGGAAAGATAGACAACGATGCCACCTTAGAGTACTTGTGTAAACAGGCACTTTCTCATGCAAAAGCAGGAGCAGATGTGGTTGCACCGTCAGACATGATGGACGGAAGAGTAGCTGCCATAAGAGATGCTCTGGATCAGGAAGGTTATCAAGATGTGGCTATTCTTTCGTATTCCGTGAAATATGCGTCTGGATTTTACGGACCATTTAGAGAGGCGGCAGAGTCAGCTCCAAAGTTTGGAGACAGAAGCACATATCAGATGGATCCAGCAAATGCAAGAGAAGCGATAAGGGAAGTGGAGCTGGATATAGAAGAAGGCGCGGACATAGTGATGGTCAAACCTGCTCTTCCTTACTTAGACATCATACACATGATAAAACAGATAAGCGAGCTTCCTGTAGCGGCGTACAATGTGAGTGGTGAGTATGCTATGCTTAAAGCGGCTGTTCAAAATGGATGGCTGGATGAGGAAAGGTGTATGATGGAGATGCTTATTTCAATAAAGAGGGCAGGAGCAGATCTTATACTCACCTACTTTGCAAAGGATGCAGCAAGGATTTTGAATAGATAATCTTTTGAAGATGAGGAATGAATTAAGACTTGTTGCATGGGAGGTTACTAAAAAGTGCAATCTGAACTGCTCTCATTGTAGAGCCGGTTCAGATGTAAAAAGTGCGGACGGTCCTGACAAAAAAAGAGCATTTCAGATACTGGATCAAGTAAAAGAAGTTGGAACACCTGTCGTTATCCTTACGGGAGGAGAACCTCTTTTAAAACCAGAGCTGTTTGATATCGCAAGATACGGTGCGAGTTTGGGTCTAAAAATGGTGCTTGCCACAAATGGAACACTTATAAACGCAGGTGTGGTGAAAGAGATAAAAGATTCGGGCATAAAAAGAGTTAGCGTTTCCATAGATAGCTCTAAGGAGAAAGTTCATGACGAGTTTAGAAATACAAAAGGTGCGTTTAAGGCTGCTATTGAGGGTATTAATCTGTTAAGAGAAGGTGGGGTAGAGTTTCAGATAAACACAACCGTTACCAAGCATAATATCAACGAGATCGAAGATATCATGAATATGGCGGTAAGACTCGGTGCTGTTGCTCACCATTTGTTTTTGCTCGTTCCAACAGGAAGAGCAAGAGGCCTTAAAGACAAAGAGATCAAAAGCGAAGAGTATGAAAGGCTTCTTTTGTGGCTTTGTAGAAAAAAAGAAGATTTTCCGCTTCACATAAAACCAACTTGTGCGCCTCAATACTACAGGATACTCAGACAGCAGAAGACAGAAACTGGCACAAAAAAACACGGTCTTGATATGTTAACAAAAGGTTGTCTCGGAGGAATATCTTTTTGTTTTATTTCAGCAGAAGAGATTGTTCAGCCCTGTGGTTATCTCGAGCTAAACTGCGGGGATTTGAAAAAGAGTTCTTTTTCAGATATATGGAATAATTCTGATGTCTTTAAAAGATTGAGAGATTTTTCTCTTTACAAGGGAAAGTGTGGAAGGTGTGAATACATAAAATTTTGCGGTGGGTGTAGGGCAAGGGCATATGAGTACACGGGCGATTATCTTGAAGAGGACCCTCTCTGCTTCTACAGTCCTTCGAGAGACTCTTATGAGAACATGGATTCAATAGACAAATCCATATTAAACGAAATTCAGTCTAACTTTCCCATAACTTCAGAGCCATTTAAGTCCTTAGGAGAAAGGCTCGGTATATCTGAAGAAGAGGTGATTCACAGGATAAAGGTCCTTAAAGAAAAGGGAATCATAAGGAGGATCGGGGGTAACTTTCACTCCAGCAGACTCAACTTTGTGAGCACCCTGTGTGCAGCAAAGGTGCCAGAGGATAAAATAGATGTCTTTGTTCGCGAGGTAAACAAGTATCCAGGAGTAACTCATAATTACCTGAGAAACGGAAGGTATAACATCTGGTTTACTTTTATTGCAGAAAGCATGGATTACATAGAAGAAGCATTGAAAAATATATCTCAGAAGACCGGTATCCGGGATATCATAAATCTTCCTGCTGTAAAGATGTTTAAGATAAAAGTGGATTTCGAGCTTTGATTCAGTAGAGATAAGGTTCCCACTGCCTTACCGTTTTTAAGATATAGTCGTGTTCAAGATTTCTTACTATCCTGTTGTGGCCGGGAAGCAGTATTCTTACCTTCAGTTCTGAAAGTTTATACAAAGATTCCTTGAGCTGTTTTCCGCTGGCTCCAAACAGATCAAATCTTCCTATGTTGTAATCCGCATACACCACATCTCCAGAAATAAGGATCATTCTGTGTGGGTTGTAAAGAGCGATACTTCCCATGGAGTGTCCGGGTATGTGTAAGACGCGCCACTTCATCCTTCCTATGTTAAGTGTTTCTCCTCCTTCTAATTTTCTGTGAACCTGAAATTTAAATTCACCCGGTTTTATCCCGAATTGCATTTGAAACATCTGCTTGAACATTTCCATTCCATAAACCGTTCTTTCATCACCAGCTTCTAATTGCTCTGCCTCTGATCTGTGAACCCACAGTTCAGCATGGGGTATCTTTTCTTTTATCTCTTTTAGCGCACCTATGTGATCCAGATGTGTATGGGTCATTATTATTCTCTTTATGTCTTTCAGGTTTATGCCCGCATCTTTTATTGCCTGGATCTTTTTGTTTCCTTTTCCGAACAGTCCCGCATCTACCATGCTCAGGTCATGAGATTCAGGTTCTCCTATTATGTAAATGTGGGAGTCTGGCATAAATTCATCCTCTCCTGCTATGAAATATACCCCTGTTACCACTTTTTCTGCCTTCATGATCACTGCTCTCCCGGTTAGCTTTTGCCTGAAAATAATATTTGCCCATTAAAAAGGCAAGTAAAAAGTGTTGCCCAATTATGCTTTTGTGTAGAAGAATCGTAAAATCTGGTGTATCATTTTAACTTATGAGATTTTCGGATATTGTTGGACAGCAATACGCCAAAAGCATTTTGTTAAAAGCTGCAAATACAGGCAGACTTCCCCATGCGTTAATTTTTTCTGGACCAGCTGGAACCGGAAAAAAGACCTTGGCAAGGGCTTTAACCATGTTGTTAAATTGTCAGAATCCTCTTCCTGATGGGGGATGTGGCTCTTGTAAGATATGCAGACAGATTGTGGAAGGAAACTTTCCCGATTTATATATCGTAGCTCCTGAAAAACACAGATCAAAGATCTCCATAGATCAGATAAGAGACATATATGCAAAGCTTGGTTTTGCTCCTATTTTTAACCTCAGGGTCATCGTTATTGATCGTGCTGAAGAGATGACAGAGGAAGCAGCCAACGCTTTTTTAAGGATTTTGGAAGAGCCACCGTCTAAGAACATATTCATATTGAATGTCTTGGAACCGTTGAATCTTCTTCCCACTATTGTTTCCAGGTGTCAAAACATAAGGTTTTATCCGATACCAACAGAGGAGATAACAGAGTGGTTGATTAAAAGTAAAGGACTGGATAATGATACAGCAGTGTTGATTTCAAGAATGTGTGAAGGAAGCATAGGCAAGGCGGTCGAGCTTATAGAAAAAGATTTTTTAAAAAAAAGGGAAGACTGGATCTCACTTTTTACAAAGCTTCCCGTTCTTAACAAAGATGAGGTTTTGTCTTTACTTGAAGAAATGTTGAAAAACAAAGACGAGCTTCTTGATATGCTGATTGTGTGGCGAGGATGGGTGAGAGACCTTATAGTGATGAAAGAGACCTCGGATAAAGAACTATTGATAAACAAGGACCTTTCCCATATGGCAAAGAAGTTAGCGAACAGATACCCTTTGGAAGAGCTTATACTTGTCATGGATCACATACACAGTGCTGAACAGGACATTTCTAAAAATAGAAATGTAGCTCTTGTGATGAGAAAGATAATAATGGAGTTGCACAACCTAAGACCTGTTCTATGACTGTTTACAAATGCTCGTGAGGTATATTTCCTGCTGGATGATAATGCATGTGCTGATGAAGAAGTGATTTTTCCACTTTTATGAGCCTTCGGTTTTCTATAGTGAAGTAGTGAGATGCGGTCTTTACCACAAAATCCCAATCGTGAGAAACTATGACAAGTGCTATATCCAAGCTGTTTAGTAATTCTATTATGCGCTGTCTGGTTTCTGGATCAAGCCCTGTGGAAGGTTCGTCCAAAAGCATTGCCTTGGGCTTCATAGCAAGGATGGTAGCTATAGAGACAAGCCTTTTTTCTCCACCTGACAGTTTATGAGTAAGCCTGTCCTCAAACTCTTTTAGTCCCACCTGTTCCAATGCCTCTCTTGCTCGTTTTTCTGCCTGTTTTCTATCCAGCCCGAGGTTTAATGGGCCAAACGCCACATCCTCCAGCACTGTTGGTGAAAATAGTTGATCGTCTGGATTTTGGAATACAAATCCTACATTTTTTCTTAGCTCCAGCAAGTCTTCTTCAGAAGATACGGTCCTTCCGTAAAAGAGAAGTCTTCCCTTAGCCGGTTTCAAAAGCCCGACACATATATGCAAAAGTGTGGTCTTTCCACATCCGTTTGGTCCTACAAGCCCTATCTTTTCTTTTTCCTTTAATTCAAAGTTGACATCTTCAAGTATCGGGCGGGTAGCCCCATTGTATGAAAACGAGACAGACTGTAGTGAAAGGATGCTTTTCATATAAAAACTCCCCTGTCCAGCATTATCAGACAGGTGCCAAAAAGCAATATTCCAATAAACAGGAGTACATCTGAGTTTTTCATTTCAAATTTTCTCAAACTGTAGAACCTGCCGTTAAATCCCCTTAAGAGCATAGCTTGGTATACCCTTACTCCCCTTTCATAGCTTCTTGTAAAGACCATCGCGATAAGGTACGCGTAAGTTTTATAAGTATGCAAGTTAGTGCGTGGCTTAAAACACCTTACCTTTAAGGATTGGGTAAGTCTTCTGTACTCCTCAAATATGACATTTATGTATCTATAACTCATAAGGAGTATCAGTGTAAGTCTTTGTGAAAGTCCCAAACTGCTAAGAGCATAGCCCAATGTTGGTATAGGAATAGTGGCTATAAAGACCATGATCATCATTAATATTGCGTTGCATTTTAAGGTGACGAGAAAAGCAAATCTTATTCCTTGCAGCGTAAGGGTGAGCTTCCACACATGTATCAGTGCCTTTCCCTTTACGGAAAAAGGCAGAAATAGCCACAAAAAAGCTATAAACACATTTGCGAGTAAAAGGGCCTTGAGCACCCTTCTTAAAGGAAGGGAAAATGTCAAAACAGACAAAAAGGCCGTACAGAATCCTACTGCTGAGGCTTGAACACTTTTCAAAAAGGCTATTAAAAAAGCGATGATCAGTCCTGAGACAAGTTTGACTCTTGGGTCAGCCCGATGTATGAAAGAGTTGCCTTCTTGAAATACACTATCCAGCACTTCTGTATATTTCTGCGCGTCATAGCCTTCATGGCTGAATTTGCCTTCATGGCATTGGTGGCTATAACATATGTTGTTCCTCATATTTTGTCAATTCATTATTCGAGTTCAAAATTGAGTTATCTGGGTTTTGTTGTATTATTACATAAAACAAAGTTAGAGGAGATGAAAGATGAGCAACTTAGATAACTTCCCTTGTTCAGGTAAAAACATGAACTACTTCTTAGGGCCGTGGATACTGTTGGTAATTTATAAAAAAGGTGCTATTCACGGGTTTCAGATCAAAAAAATACTTGAAGAGTGGTTGGATGGACTTAGTATTTCTTTTAACATGACCGGACTGTACAGGCACCTAAACGCATTTGAAAAGAGAGGTATAGTAAAGTCTAAATGGGAGTTTTCAGGCAAAGGTCCTGCAAGGAAGATATACTTTCTGACTGATATGGGGAAGGAATGCTTGTCAAGGTGGATAAGAACACTAATTTTTCAGAAAAAGATTATTAATTCTTTTATAGAAAAAGCAGAGAGCCTGTCCGGTGACAGTAAAATTTAGTGAAGGGTGGAAGAGATTTTTTTTCTTTCCCACTCTCTTAACTCTTTCCTTAGCACCTTTCCTACCTTTGATTTTGGAAGCATGTCTCTAAACTCTATCATGTGAGGAACCTTGTAGTAGGTAAGCCTTTCCTTGCACCACCTGATAAGTTCATAAGCATTTACTCCTTTTACATCGTTCCTCAAGACCACAAATGCCTTGATCTTTTCGCCCACACTCCTATCAGGCACTCCTACCACACATGCGAGCAAGACTGCCGGGTGGCTCTGGAGAACTGTCTCTATTTCTGAGCAGGAGACCCTGTAGCCTTTATGTTTGATAATGTCAGAACTTCTATCCACAAAATACACCCAACCTTTTTCGTCTATCCTGACTATATCTCCTGTTTTGTACCATATCTTTTTGTTCAGCACTACAAAGCACCTTTTTGTTTCGTCCGGTTTATTCCAGTAGCTGGTGGGCATGTGTTCCGAAGATACAAGAAGCTCACCATCTGGATCAAACATCACCTTTTGGTGGGGAAGGACTTTTCCACAGCTTCCTTCCGGCGGATCTTCACCCATCGTCACTCCTGCTATTCCTCCTGTCTCTGTGGAACCATAGCCCTGATATAGTGGTATGCTGAACTTCTCTTTCCATCTGCGTGCTGTTTCTGAAGGAAGTGCATCTCCTCCGGAACAGCAGTATTTGAGAGAACTGAGGTCATAAAAGTCGACTCTTTCGTGATCCAGCACCATCTTAAAGAAGGCTGGCACACCAAATAGCGATTTTGCTTTGTACTTCTGTATTTGTTCAAACAGGGCGTCCAAGTTGACTCTTGGAAGCAATATCAACTTATCTCCGAACAGAAGAGCACTCATTCCCATTGCCATACCAAAGCTGTGAAAAAGAGGGCTTCCTTGAATGAGTATGTCCTTTCCTTCTGGGATAAGACATCTTAGTTTTCTCTGCCAGTAAGCTGTTTCGTAAATAAAAAGATGATTATAGGGCACACCTTTTGGCATACCGGTGGTACCGCCTGTGTAAAATATGGCGGTAAGATCTTCGGGATTAAGCTTGCCTGTTCTTTCTGTTTTTTGACCTTTTTTGATGAGATCTTTAAACCAAAAGACATTTTTTTCTTTTGCCACTTTCCCCTTGGGGATTTTGTCTATCGCAGTTCCTATCACCCTTTTCCACCAAGGGAGCATCTCTGCAATGTTTGTTACGATGGTCTTTTGAATGCTCGTTTTATCTACGACCTGATATATGTATCTGAAATTGGTATCCAAACAGATAACCATTTTTGCACCACAGTCATTGGCTATATACTCTATGTCAGAGGGCGTGTATATAGGGGATATGGGAACAGATATAGCGCCCAGTTTTGCTATTGCAAACCACGATATTATCCATTGGGGAGAATTAGGAAGGTAGATAAGTACCCTGTCTCCTTTCTCGATTCCCAATCGGGATAGAGAAGACGAAAGCTTTTCCACAAGCCTTAACAGTTCGGAATAGTTCCATTCGGTTCCTATATACACAATGGCTGTGTTTTTGGGGTACTTCGAGCTGACCTTACAGAAAAGGGAAAATAGATCCTCTTTCATAATACAAAAAGGGTGATGGTTTTTAAAAACCACCACCCTTTATAGCAGATCAAGTATTAAATATCAAAGTAGAGGAAGAACTCGTATGGATGAGGTCTTAGTTTCATCTCATTGATTTCATTTTCTGTCTTGTATTTTATCCACATTTCTATGAGATCCTGAGTAAATACATCCCCTTTCATAAGGAATTCGTGATCTTTTTTCAGCGCATCTATAGCCTCTTCCAAGGATCCGGGCGTAGTTCCAACCTTTGCCAGTTCTTCTGGAGGAAGTGAGTAGATGTCCTTGTCGAGCGGTTCGCCGGGATCTATTTTGTTTTCTATCCCGTCTATTGCTGCCATAAGCATAGCAGAAAAGGCAAGATACGGATTACATGACGGATCAGGACATCTAAATTCCAGTCTTTTTGCCTTTGGAGATGGAGAATACATTGGGATACGAATAGCCGCGCTTCTATTCCTCTGAGAGTATGCAAGGTTTACAGGTGCCTCAAAACCGGGCACAAGTCTCTTGTAAGAGTTTGTGGTTGGATTCGTAAACGCACATATTGCAGCACAATGTTTTAAAAGCCCTCCTATTGCATAAAGTGCCTCCTGAGAAAGTCCGGCATACTTATCTCCTGCAAACATGGGATTTCCGTCTTTCCATATGCTCATGTGAGTGTGCATTCCGTTGCCGTTATCCCCAAATATAGGTTTTGGCATAAAAGTAACGGTTTTGTTGTACTTAGTTGCTACATTTTTTAGGACATATTTAAACCACATCAACTGATCAGCCATCTGCACCAGTGGTTTATATCTCATGTCTATTTCAGCTTGTCCGGCAGTGGCTACTTCATGATGCTGACACTCTGCCTCTATTCCGAGTGATTCGAGTATAAGGAGCATTTCTGTCCTTATATCTTGATGCTTATCCGTAGGCGGAACAGGGAAATAGCCTTCTTTATGTCTTGGTTTATATCCCAGATTGGGATTCTCTTCTCTTCCTGAATTCCATACGCCTTCTATAGAATCTACAAAATAGTATGCAAAATGAGCACCTGAATCAAATCTGATGTCATCCAAGATAAAAAATTCTGCTTCAGGACCAAAATAGGCGACATCACCTATTCCTGTACTTTTTAAGTAAGCCTCTGCCTTCTTAGCTACATTTCTGGG
>CAYMUI010000026.1:0-9474 GCA_964393645.1 uncultured Desulfobacterales bacterium
ATGATAAAGAAATGTCGCCCCAACACCACCAAATATCACTTTTACTTTGGGATTTATCCTCTTGGCTATATTTGCTATCTCTACTGCTCCTAACCTGTTTGCATTGAGCACAGAAAATCCGATTATATCGGGCTTTTTTTCTTTAAGCAGTTTCTCTATAACTACAGGGTCTCTTTCTTCGCAAAGGTTTAGTATTTCAACTTCATACCCATTTTCTACAAGTAGTGCGCCTATGTAGTACATTCCTATGGGAGGAACTTGAATGTCTTCTGGATAATAGACTCTTTTTTCAATAGGATATGGATATATAAGCAGTACTTTCATCTTTTAAGCCAAGGATAAAATTTATTGCAACCTGTGTGCAAGCTTAGTATTTTTTATAAAAACTTTCCTTACAGGTAAAGTGATATGAAGATACTGTATCTGTCCCAGTATTTTCCCCCTGAAATAGGCGCTACTCAAACAAGGGCATACGAAATGGCACTAAATCTGGTTAACTCCGGTCATTATGTGACAGTAATGACGGAGATTCCTAATCACCCCTTAGGGATTGTTTTTGATGGATATAAGAAGAAGTTTTTCATGAGAGAATATGTGGATGGAATAGAAGTGATAAGAAGTTGGGTTTATACAAATCCCGTAAAGAATTTTTCTACAAGAACCTTGTTTTATGCTTCTTATATGGTTAGTTCCGTTATAAATAGTATGTTTCTTAGAAAGGACTATGACCTTTTATTTGCCACTTCTCCCCCTCTCTTTGTAGGATTAGCAGGACTTATCATCTCAAGGATAAAAAAAATCCCTTTTGTGTTTGAGGTAAGAGATCTTTGGCCTGAATCTGCTGTTACCTTAGGCGAGTTAAGGAATCCATATGCTATATCCCTTAGCCAAGCTATTGCTCGCATGTTATATCGAAACTCGGTTAAAATAGTGGCGGTAACAAAAGGAATATACAGTTATTTAGGAGCTTCTTTAAAGATACCCAAAGAAAAACTTGTACTTATTCCAAATGGAGCGAATGTGGACCTGTACAAACCCGCCGAAAGACATAGAGAGTTGCTAAGAAAGGTAAACATAAAAGATTCTGATTTTGTGGTTCTTTACGCTGGACTTCATGGTTTGATACACGGTTTAGAGTCAGTAATCGATGCAGCATACATACTTAAAGACAAAGGAGTTTCTTTTTTATTCATAGGAGATGGGGTCAAAAAAGCAGAGATAATGAAAAGAGCAAGTTTGTATTCGCTGACAAATGTGGTATTTCTAAGCAGTATTTCAGAAAAAAGTTTACCTTTATATGTGCAGAGTTGTGATGTTGGTATTGCCACCACAATAAAGAACGACTTCTGTAAGGGTACAATCCCTGTAAAGATGTTTTCTTATATGGCATGTGCTAAACCTGTACTTCTCTGTGCTGATGGCGAAGCAAGAGATATTATAAATGAATCGAAAGCAGGAATATGTGTAGAACCTGAAAATCCAAAAGCAATAGCAGATGCTATACTCTTCTTAAAAGAAAATCCCGCACTCTGTAAAGAGATGGGAAGTAGAGGAAGAAAGTATGTGGAAAAATACTATTCAAGAAAAGAGCTCGCCAAAAGGCTTGAGAAGGTGTTCTTAGAGGTCGTCAAGACTTAACATTTGTACGAATGCTCCACATACAAGTCCAAATGGTAAATATCCTGCAAAGCCAAGCAATGGCATTTCAAAGACATAGAATTTACTTACAAAGGGGATGCTGTATTTCCATTTGGCAAAACTGTAAAAGTTCCACATTTCCCAAAAAAATCCACATATTATACCGGAAGAACAAAAGGACATTACTTCAGACCACTTGCCTTTTGTAAGGACAGAAGAAAAAATGTGTTTTTCTTTGCTTATTAGTTGGACACCAGTAATAAGGAACAAAGGAGCAACCCACATCATGAAGAAAAGATACTCGGGAAACAGGCTCATAAGGAAAAGACCTGTGCAAGAGATCAGAATAAATAAAAATCCTAAGGTGATAGAGTGTCTTGTGTTGATTTCGTCTGTTGCTTGAGCATCTGAATTTAAAAAAAGGGTTTTTGTAAGCAGCTCTTTTGTGCAAACAATAGCAGGTAATACGGTGGAAAAAGAAAAGCTGGCATGTATAAAATAAGAAAAAGCCTCTTGATTGACATTTACATAATACCAGTTTTGAACGAATCTGTTTAAGTATTCAAACATCCACCAGAAAAGCGAGCTTGCCGGGAACAATAAAAAAAACTTAAAAGGTGATCTTTTTATAGGGCATGTGCCTGACACTGAATATATCATAGCATTTATCACTACGATGTAGGAAATCCACAGGGGTGTAAAGGTGTATGCCTGAAACTGAGAAAACCACTTAAATCTGCTCCATGCTAATATCCACAAGATCAGCCCCGTAGCTGCTCCTACATATCCCCAAAAAGGAAAAGACGCTCTCAGACTAAAATTAAACTTTCTTTGTTTTAAACAACTAAGAAAAAGCTTTGAAAAGTAATAATACAAGAAGACTTCTACAAATAAAAACAGTGTGAATACAGGATATGAAAACGGAGAATGTCTTACAAAGCGTGTATAAGGAGGAAACTTTAAGTACTGACTTATCTCTTTTCCCGTGAAATATAGCGCCAGAATCGGGGGAAAAAAGGTCATTACCAATACTGCTATTATTTTGAAAGGTATCTTCATGATAGTTGACAATAAAAATTCATCTTGACAGTTTACACATAAAAGTATATATGCTCAAAGGCAAAAGTAAAGATGAGAAGGAGAAGAAAGAGATTGTACTAAAAAAGGATCAAAGGCGGGACAAAGAATGGATGGAATATGTGATCTTGGTGACTCAATTAGGACTGACGGTTGCAGGATCAATTCTTTTTTGTTTTGCTGTAGGTCATTACTTAGACAAATGGCTCCATACCAAAGGCATATTTACCGCTATTTTTATCATCTTCGGTGTAATAGGCGGTGGATACACTGCCTACAGACAAATACTTGATATGGAAAAAGAGGCGTACAAGTGGAGGAAAAAGCGAGGATAAAAAGCATATCTGCTGCTACGAAGGAGTTGCGAGAAAGACTGTGTAGTATAACCCTTTTTATGGGCGCGTTAGTTTCTGTGAGTGCTCTTTCCTTAGGAAGTGTGTCAGTAGCAAAAGGATTTATGCTTGGCACCTGTTTTAGTGTGATAAATTTTATTCTTTTAAGTGCTTCGATGCCATTTTCACTTGGAAAAGACAGAAAAACAGCGAGTGCGGTTTATTTTGGCTCTATATTTATCAGGTATGGAATTTTGGCTATTCCAATAGCTATTGCAATAAAATCTGAGCAGTTTGATCTTGTTTCTACCATTTGTGGAATATTTTCCATCCAGATTGTCTTGGTTTTACATTTAGTTTTGTTTAAGTCCTTGAAATTTAATCTTTTTAAGGAAATGTGAGATGGAAAACTTCACTGAAATTTTGCAGCTAAAAATAAACTTATTCGGAATCATACTGAGTTTTAATGTAAAGACCATAATAATGACCTGGATCGTAATGGTGGCTCTCATACTGTTTGCTTATCTTGCAAAGAAAGATATGGGGCTCGTTCCAAATCCATTTCAGGTAGTAGCTGAGCTTTTGGTTAGCGCTTTTTACAACTTGTGTATAGATACATTAGAGGATGAAAGATTGGGGAAAAAATATTTTCCTCTGATATGTGCCCTGTTTATGTTTTTGCTTTTGTCTAATTGGTTAGGAGTCATACCAAAGCTTTGCGAACCAACCAGAGATCTAAATACCCCCTTAGGTATGGGGATAATGGGATTTGTTATAGCTCAATATGCAGGTATAAAAGAAAAAGGACTTAAACAGTATATAAAGGATTATATGGATCCTATCTTTTTTATGGCTCCGTTAAACATCATAGGTGAGATAGCTAAGGTGGTCTCTATATCCTTCCGTCTTTTTGGAAACATAATGGGAGGGGCGATAATAATAATTGTGGTGTCTTACTTGGTTTATGGAATTCTGCTTCCTCCATTACTAAACCTTTTCTTTGGCCTTTTTGTGGGAACTGTACAGGCATTTGTTTTTACAATGTTAACTTTAGTTTATATAGCGGTTCAGGTGAAGTAACATGTTAGATGTACAAACATTTGTCGGACTATCAAAAGACCTAAGTGCTGGCTTGTGTATCGGGCTCGGTGCGATAGGAGCTGCTCTTGGAGAAGGGTATACAGCAGGGTTTGCTAACAAAGCTATATCTCAGCGGCCTGAAAAAGGCGGAGATATTGCTAAGAGTATGCTCGTGGGTCAGGCTATGGCCGAGTCTGCTGCTATCTTTGCTTTAGTAATTGCGGTGCTTCTTCTTTTTATGGATGTATCTTCAGCGCATCCATTAAAGGCTTTTGCTCTCATTGGAGCAGGTTTAAGTATGGGATTTGGGGCATTTGGATCTGCAGTTGGAGGAGGATATCCTGCTGCTGAGGCATGCTTAGGGATAAGCAGACAACCTGCCGTTACAGGAGAGCTTATTACAAATATGCTTATAGGCTCGGCTGTCTGTCAGACGCCATCCATATTTGCCATGGTTATATCTCTTATTCTCATGTTTATAGGTTTTGAAAACGAGCCACTTCATCCTACTTGGGCTGCTTTAATTGGAGCCGGCTTGAGTATAGGTCTTTCTTCCATAGGTTCTGGAATAGGTGGGGGCATGCCTGCAGGAGAAAGTTGTGCAGGTATTGCGAGAAATCCAGAATCTGCTGGCCAGGTAACTACCGCTATGCTTGTGGGTCAGGCAGTAGCTCAGACCCCTTGTATATTTGGTTTGTTAGTAAGTTTTATACTAATATTCAAAGTTCCAGCGGCAACTACTTCCATAGTGCCTGCTGTAGCTTTGTTGTCTGCTGGAATATGCATGGGACTTGGTGGGATAGGGCCAGGAATTGGTAATGGATACGCTGCTCAAGGAGCGGTAAAGTGGATTTCAAGAAGACTTGAAGCGTCTGGTACATTGACCAGAATCATGTTAGTAGGGCAAGCTGTATCTCAGTCAACAGCCATATATGCTATGGTTATAAGTTTGGTATTGATATTTGTGTTATAAAATAAATTACCTGGAGGAGGGTTTTAAAATGGCTATCAACATCACAGGACATGACATCGTAAAGGCTGCAGCTTTACTGGGTGCAGGAATTGCAATGGGGCTTGGAGCAATTGGCCCCGGTGTTGGGGAAGGATTTGCTGCTGGAAAGGCGTGCGAATCTATTGGGAGGAAACCAGAAGAAGCTGGGCTTATCACCAGGACTATGCTTGTGGGACAGGCGGTTTCTGAATCAACGGGTATATATTCTCTTGTAGTTGCACTGTTGCTTATATTTGTGGTGTAAACAAAAAACAAAAGGGATGGGAGAGTAATGTACTTTGAAACAGTGCCAGGGCTCATTACTATAAACGCAACCTTGCCTCTTCAGATATTGCATTTTATTATACTGATGTTCATCTTAGATCGCATACTTTTTAAACCAACATTAAAGATGATGGATGATAGAAAGCTTTTTATAAATCAAAAAAGTCAAGAGCTGACAAAGCTTAGAGAAGAGATAGAGGAGTTAAAATCTAAGTTTCTGAAAATGGAAGAAGAAGCAAAAAGAAAAGCATCTTATGAAAGAGCTTTGATTAGAGAAGAGGGTATAAAAGAGGCTGAAAAGATATTACAAGAATCCAGAAATCAAGCATTGTTAATAAAACAGGAAGCAGAAAAAAGAATTGAAGAAGAATTAAAGAAAGTAAAGCCGCTTTTAGCCGAGCAAGCCAAATCAGTAGCAGAGGAGATTATGGAAAAGATAGTGGGTTCTAAGGTTACGGGTATTATTTTGCTTCTTGTTAGCTGTTTGTTTTTCTTTGCCTCTGACGGGTTTTCTGCTGCTGAAGCTCCTTCTAAGGCAAGAATTATTTGGAATAACATAATGCTTTTTGTAAATTTCGGAATAATAGTATTTTTGTTTTTAAAATATGCAAAGAAGCCGCTTTTAGATTTTATATTTAAGGAAAGAGAAAAGATAAAAGAAAGACTTGATGAGCTGGAAAGAGAATACGAAAATGCCCGCTTTATCTTGAATGAACAAAGTAAAAAGCTTAGTAATATAGAGGTGTATGTACAGGAAATAAGAAGAAACATCTTGGAGCTGGCCAGAAGAGAGAGAGAAAAGATTATAGAAGAGGCGCGAAGAAATGCGGATAGAATGTTAGAGGAAGCCAAATCCTACAATGAAATAGAAGCCAAGAGAGCCAAACAGAGGCTTCAGGAAGAACTTATAATTATGGCTATCAGTTTTGTGAAAGACAGGCTCAGAAGAAAGATGACCAATGAGATGAACGAAAAGGTCATCGCAGAGTTTATAAAAGATATGGAAAAATCAGTAAAAAATTAAGTGCTTTCAGGTCATCTTAATAACTCAGCCTATTCTATTTTAGTAGTAGATGATGATCCTGTCTCAAGGACTCTTTTAGAAAGGATCCTGAAGAGAGAAGGGTTTAATGTAATTACTGCCCAAAACGGCGAGGAAGCCCTAAGGCTTTTCAAGGATCAGTATATTCCTATCGTCTTGACAGACTGGATGATGCCCAAGATGAACGGGGTGGATTTATGTAGGGCAATTAGACAGATTGAAACTCCGGGATATGTTTTTATCATAATAATTACTGCCAAAGACAGCAGGGACGATATAGTAAAAGGACTGGAGGCTGGAGCGGACGATTATGTTAACAAGCCTTTTTATCCGCCAGAGCTTCTTGCGAGGATAAAAACAGGGATAAGGATACTTGAATTAGAAAGATCTCTAAGAGAAGCAAATGAGCAGATAAAAAGGCTTTCTATAACAGATCCTTTAACTGGATGCTATAATAGAGGCTATCTTATGGAACATCTCCCCAAGGAGATAAAAAGAGCTGTAAGGTATCTTCATCCTCTTTCAATAGCAATGACTGACATTGATCATTTTAAGAATGTAAACGATACTTATGGACATCAGGCAGGTGATGCCGTTTTAAGAAGTTTTGTAGAGCTGATAAGATCTTCTATAAGAGATGGGGTGGATTGGGTGGCTAGATATGGAGGAGAAGAGTTTGTGATCGTCATTCCAGAGACTGAGTTAAAATGTGCCGAAAAGATGGCAGAGAGGTTGAGAAGAAAGATAGAAACTACGGAAATAAGTATAGGAAATGATAGAAGAATTAAAATTACAGCCAGTTTTGGAGTGGTTTGTTTTGATCCAAAGGAGAAAAAAGAGATGAGCACCGACAAACTTATAAAAGAAGCCGACAAGATGCTTTACGAAGCCAAGAATGAAGGGAGAAATAGAGTAAAGGCAAGGCAGATATGAAGGGAATACTCCTGAAAGCTTTTCTTTTAGTTTTATGTCTTACTGGCTTAAGCTTTGCCAGTATCCACATAAAATCTAAAGAAATAGAGTTGGGCCAGTTAATTCAGGGAAAGCCCATAGATTGCGTATTTTATTTGAAAAACACGGGTGACAAGCCCGTTCATGTAAAGAAGATCGTTCCAGACTGAGGATGTACTGTAGTTTCCTATGACAGGAATATCCCTCCAGGTGGGACGGGAGAAGTCAAAGTTCATATTGATACCAGTGAATATGAGGGAAAGATGAGCAAAAGCGTTATCGTCGAAACCGATGATCCTGACATGCCTGAATTTCAGCTTACTGTAAAAGCAGAGATCATAAGTCCTATCCAGATACAGCCCAAAAGGGTTTATTTTATAGGGAGAAAGAAGGAGATCTTAAAAGCAGAGGTAAAAATAAAAGCAAACATAAACAAGCCTTTAAAAATAAAGCCCATTTTTTATGACTTAAAGGGCAAGGTGGAGTATGAGATAAAAGAAATAAAGAAAGACCGAATGTATAAAATAGTTTTCAAAAAACTCCCTTTGAATGAAAGAAAAATAAATGGTGTTCTTAAGATAAAAACAAACTATTCAGAAATGCCGTGCCTTGAGATAGAAATAAAAGGGTATCTTAGATGAATATAAGGTTAAACAAAATACTTGCCCAAGTTGTAGTGCTTTTTTTTCTTTCTGTATTTCTGGCGGTAGGGTTTAACTCTATAAGGAAAAACGGACTTTCTTTTTGGGAAAGGAATACCTCACATACATCTGACTTTTCCGTAAGCATTTCTGTCGCTAAAAGATTCTTTTTTAAGAAAAAAGCCTTGTTTATTGATGCAAGACCCAAGGAATTTTATAAAAGATCTCATATAAAAGGAGCGATAAACATCCCTCCGAAAAGCGAAGAAGAGCTGATAAAAAGGATAAGACTACCAAAAGATAAAGTAATAATTACTTACTGTGATGACAGAACTTGTGGACTGAGTAAAGAACTGGCACTGGAACTTTACTCATTAGGTTTTGATAATGTATATTACTTAAAAGAAGGTTTTAAAGCGTGGCTCTCTCAGAATCTTCCAGTTGAAGAGCACAGATGAAACTATCCTATATCTTGAGATTGTTTTTGGGAGCCTTGTTTATCTATGCAAGCATAGATAAAATAAGGTTCCCTGAAAAGTTTTTAAAGATCTTGTATAATTATCACTTACTTCCAGATTTACTATTAAATCCTACAGCCATCATACTTCCGTGGTTAGAGTGTGTGGTAGGAGTTTCGTTAGTAACGGGAATACTTTTAGAAGGCGGGATAATCTGGGCAAATTTGCTTCTGCTGATATTTTTTTTGGCTTTGATGATAGACTATTTAAGAGGAATGAACATAAATTGTGGGTGCTTTAATCTGGATCAAAATCCTTCAGCCCAGTATCATATGTTGTGGTATTTGCTTAGGGATCTACTTCTGATGTCTATAGCTACATATGTAGGGTGGGATCTGTTTAAGAAAAGGAAAGGAGGGGTTTGAAGATGAAAGTTCTCATAACAGGCAGTACAGGAATGCTTGGAAGTGACTGTAAAACGGTTTTTTCGAGCAGATACGAAGTCATAGCACCTACCAAAGAGGACATGGACATAAGGAAGTGGGACAAGGTGATCGAGGTTATTAACAAAAACAAACCAGATGTAGTCATTAACTGTGCAGCATATACAGATGTGGATAAATGTGAAGAAGAGAGAGAGCTGGCTTATAAAATAAATGTAGAGGGGGCAAGAAATCTTGCCCAGGTGTGTGCAAGATTTGATTGTAAGATAGTTCACATATCAAGCGATTATGTGTTTGATGGAAAAAAACCTATACCTCAACCGTACTTTGAAGATGATGAACCCAATCCGCTGTCTTTTTATGGAAAAACAAAAGCAGATAGCGAAAAAGCAGTCATAGACAACATAGAAGATTACATAATTATCAGGACCGGGTGGCTTTATGGTAGAAGAGGGTCTAATTTCGTAAAATGGGTTATAAAAAAGGCCATCAGTGGAGAAAAGATCCCGGTATTAAAAGATCAATACGGATCTCCT
>CAYMUI010000027.1:0-9430 GCA_964393645.1 uncultured Desulfobacterales bacterium
AGAAAGGCCGGGAATATCTGGGGATGATCCAGACATAGTGCTTGGAAGATGTAAATGTGGTGCTGTGTATGCGTGTGATGAAAGCGGAAAGAACTTGGGCACAGCTTTTGTGGAAGCCCTTGTATTTGCATGTAATAATGACTGGAACAAAGCATGGGAACTTTCAGAAGATAGAGATTTTATCACGGATGTAGTGGAAAATTATGATCCTGTAAATCACTTTGTTGTGCCCGGAGGTTTTTTTGATAAAAGGCGCATAGTAGGTGCTTTGTACTTTGTACGGCTGCATGAGCCTACCACGATATATGAAGAAAAATTTGGTTTTTCAGAACAAAAAAAATCCGTTGCAGACTCTGTTTCAACTGCAGAATTATCCAAACAAAAAGTGGAAGAACTTATATCTTCTTACCAACTTACCCCTATAATAAAAAGAGCTGGAAAAGATAAAAGGCTTATTCAATATCTTCAGAGACTGTTATATTCCCCTGATCCGTTAATAAGAGCAAGAGCTGCAGAAGCGCTTGGGAAGGTATGTGGGGTAATAAGCAGAAATGAGCCCAAAAAGGTAGGGCGTCTTATTCAAACTCTTCTGTACTCTATTGTGGATTCTGCTGCATTTTCTTTAGGGGCTTTTGAAGCAATAGCTGAGATTATATGTAATGCTCCAAAGCTTTACGAAAAGTATGTTCCAT
The DNA here is from genome assembly GCA_964393645.1 of uncultured Desulfobacterales bacterium. Lineage (GTDB taxonomy): Bacteria > Desulfobacterota > DSM-4660 > Desulfatiglandales > JALVZP01 > JALVZP01. The sequence continues at coordinate 693 of CAYMUI010000027.1, forward strand.
ATATCTGGCAACTCTTAGCTGAAAAATCCAGAAGAGCAAAAGCTATCATGGTATTATCAAAAATCTCTGAAGTAAGACCTGACCTGTTAAGAGGCAAGGCATTTTATCTTTTAAAGTTTCTTGATGATAAAGATCCTGAAGTAAGAGGATATACGGTACTTCTTTTGCAAAGAATTGGTGCATCTGAACTAAAGGAAGACATTGCAAAATTAAAAGGAGATATGAATAAAATTCCCTTATACGAAAATGGAGAAATAAAAATGAGCACTATTGACGAGCTTGTTTCTTCTGCTATGAAGGTACTATGAAAGTAAAATTCATGTTCTCTTCATCTGAAGGAAATATAGAGTTGGATAAAGATGTTTTAAACCTGCCTTTTAAACTTTCTCTGACAAAACAGCACAAATGGATGAGGTTAAAGGATTATTTCGAGCTAATCTGTTCTTTTGTGCAAGATCGCTTTTGCCTTGATAACCTAAACGAACTTTACATAATAAGTGAAAAACACGGATCATGCTATAATGTGGCAAGTGCATGGCTTATTAGTCCTGAAAAAATCCAGAAGTACGCTATTCTTGTGGCAATAGGAGATAAGGGAGACAGCTTAGCGCAGGAATATTTTCTTTTAAACAAACTTGGACAAATAAGGAAGAGTTCAAATAAGTATCTTCCCAGGTGTTATTATTTAGAGCAAAAAAGAATTAATGGAGAAACAGTACACTTAGCAATATTAGAATGGTTTGACCGCTATTATGAATGGCACATATTAGAAAATGGAAACATATCTGTCTGGGATACAGAAGAAGGCTATTACACATTGAAAAAAAGTCTTCAACCTTTTGTGTATCAAAAATGCGCTTATATATTAACCTACCTTTTTGATCCCTTTTCTCTTTCTCAAGTCTATCCTTGGCATCATTCTGCTGGGGATTTTGTCTTAAAGGTCTATAAAGATGATGTGGATGTAAAACTTACCACTGTAAGAAGTTACGCGCCTGTTCTTAAGTTAGACATGCCTCGCGAAGTTTCTATAGTTATCAGTTTGGTCTATTTTTTTCTAAATATGAGTATAAAAATGAGACTGGACAAGAAAGACGGAATAAAAAAAGTGCTTCTTGCTCCTGAAAATGTGGTGATACCTGTATTAAAAGGTTTTACTTTAGCATTGCAAGAACTTGTTTCAGAAGGACATCTTAAACAAAACCAAAGAGAACAAATTTTAAATGTACTTTATTCCTTAAATAAAGATGAGCTCAAAAAATTATTTTATTCTATGTTAAACTTTTACACTCAAGAAGATCCTTTAGACTTGCCGGTAATCTTAGCAAATACAGAAAATCACATTAACTCTCTTTACTACTCTCTTAAAGCACATCTCCAGTAGCTATCTTTTCTATCGGGGTACTTATCGCTTTTGCTACAGAAATCATAAGAGAAGCGCGAGAGTCATCATCTGAGCCAGCCGCTTTTATCAATTCCTTAGACAAGGAATAAAGTTCTTTATGGGTCTTATCTAAGTTGTAGGCAGTATATTTTTCTCCTTTTTTGAAACCAGATTTATAGCAAACTCTTAAAGTTCCCCTAACTAAAATGGGAATCCCATATACCCTACAAGTTATGGGCCGATAAGGATAAAGTATACATCTATTGTCTTCTGAAAGAAGAGGGCATCTTATTCTTCCTCTTGCTAATACATAATTGATCATGTAAGGGTCATCTTTAAAATCCTCCAATCTTTTTTGAATATTACTTAACTGCTTATCTGCCTGCTCCGCTCTTTTCAGTGCCTTTGCCTTTACTTCTTTATCTAAATTTTCAAAATCATACTTTAGGAAAAATGCTTCTATCAGAAAAAGCCCGAATATTGCATAGCAACAATCAGAACAGTAAATTTTACACTTTACACACTCGGGATATCTTTCTTTTATCTGTTGAAAAACATAGTCAGCTTCTTTAACAAGTTCATCATAAGGATCAAATAGATAAGAAAATCTTTGAATGTCCATTACTTTCGATACCTTTTGAGTTCTTCTACGAATTCTGGATGTGGTTTAAAACCCAGTTCAATAGCCTTGTCCAAATGTTCTATAGCCTTTTCATACTGCTCATCTGAATAGTAAGCCACAGCCAAGTTATTGTGACCGAGTGGAAAATCGGGTGCCATTTCCACAAGCTTCTTGCCAGTTTCAATTGCCTCTTTAACCATGCCTTTCTGCAAGTATGCACTTATTAAGTTACTCCATGCCTGCACTATCCTCGGATTCAGTTCTATTGCCTTTTTAAGGGCTGCTATTGCTTCGTCAGACTTTCCCATTTGAAGATAAGCAAAACCCATATTTGCATATCCTCGAGCATATCTTGGTTCTACCTCGACGGCTCTTTTATTTGCCTCGACCACCATTTCCAGATCACCTTTTAGATAGTATATGTATCCGATATTCACCCAACCTTCAAACATTCTACCGCTATTTTCTACCGCGTCTCTGAAAGCCTCTAATGCTTCATCATATCTACCCTGTTGCATTAGAGCCACTCCCAAATTATAGCTGGAAGTGGCACACTCTGGATTTTCCATAAGTCTTCTTTTTTGTTCTTCTATAAAGCTTTCTGCATCTTGTGGCACTTTCATAATTCCCCTCCTTCAATAAAAAAGCCACCCCTTCTTTTGAAAAAGGGGTGGCCTTGTTTTCTTCAGATCTTACTAATGATCTTCTGTTTGACCTCTACCTTTAAGACCATACATGGTGGTACTACCGGTAGAGAAGTAGATCAGCTTCCCCTCGTTTATAAGCTCAGTAGCAGCCTTTTTTATATCTCTGCTCTTTGCGTTTGGAACCACTTGCTGAACCGCTTTTTCCATATCTTTAAAGTAAAATTTGGTCTTCTTGCTTTTTTCTGCAAATTCCAATATGGCTTTTTTTATCTCTTCTTTCATTTTTATCACCCCTTTTTTGCTTTATTAGAGTCCATCCACTGCCTTTGATACCTCCCATGCAGGCTCAGTAAACTTAAACTGCGTGGTAGTTCTATATGTGTCATACTGGAGCCTGTAATCATCAATAAGATGCTCGGTAAATTCCAATCCGCATTTCTCAAAGAACTTTTCCCAGCCTATTCTTTCTGCCCAATCTCCAATCCTCTCGTATTTGCGCGCATCTTTTGCGTAAGCTTCAAGTATCTTCTTTACCGTCTCGCATACCTCTGGAAATCTCGGGAAATTGTTGGGAAGTGCAGGCACTACTACCTTTGAGAACTTTGGAGGACTGATCCTGTTAGAAACCTTTCCACCTGCCAGTACAACCACGCAGTCTCCTTCTTTATCGGCAAGCGGAAGAGCCATACACATCGTGTAGCAGTTTCCACAGAACATACACCTTTCTTTCTTTATCTTAACCGTCTTTTTCCCATCAGGTGTCTTTGCAGGAGAAATAGCACCAAGAGGACATGCAGCGATAACGAGAGGAATCTCGCAGTTTGCCTCCAATACTTCGTCATCTATCATCGGTGGCTTCCTGTGATAACCAAGAAGAGCAATATCAGAACAGTGCACAGCTCCGCACATATTCAGACAGCAAGCCATAGAGATTCTCACCTGAGCAGGCAGTGTCATGCTCTGGAAATAATCAAACAATTCATCCATTAAAGCTTTCACCATAGAAGAAGCATCTGTAGCAGGAGTGTGACAATGGATATATCCTTGAGTATGGACTATATTCGTAATTCCCGCTCCTGTTCCACCAATTGGGAATTTATAGCTACCAGTGTGGAATTTCCTGCTTTGTAGATCTTTCTTTAAAGCTTCCAATTTCTCTTCACTATCTACTATAAACTCTATGTTGTTTCTGGTAGTCCATCTTACATAACCATCACAGTACTTATCAGCTATGTCACACACTTCTCTTACATATTCTGCAGACATAAGACGAGGGGCACCGCATCTTACAGTGTATACCTTATCTCCTGTCTCTGAAACATGCATCAGAACTCCGGGTTCAAGTATACGATGATACTTCCATTTACCATAGTTCTTCTTTATTATTGGAGGGAAAAATTCCCAGAAATGTCTTGGCCCAATATCAGTAATTCTGTTTTCCATTGGTTTTTGTGGATTATATAATCCCAATCTCTCTGTTGAAAGTCCCATAAGTTATACCTCCTATCTCTGATGTCTTTTACGATATTCTTTAATATCTCTATCCCATCCACCAGGAACATCCTCTTCTTTCCAGAAGATATAAGGATTGCTTCTCGGTTCCTTTACTACCTGTGGGAATGCAGGCACTTTTAGAACTTCTAATAGCTTGCGCACACTTTGTCTTTGAATCAGCTCTCCAACCCTTTCTCTGTTCTTTCCTTCTTCCATCCACCAATCCCATATAGGTTCGATCACTTTTTCTTTGATGTTATCATACGGAGGTTCTGCTTTCATAAATGGAATAATGACCATAGAAAGCTGGGCACCCTCTAAAATAGGAGCCTTTGCGCCTATAAGAATTGTTACTCCTGTATCTTTACCAGGTCTAAGAGCTTCCGGCATCACATTTATGCAGTGCATACAGCGTACACATTCTTTATTGTTTATCATAAGCTTGCCATCTTCCATCCACATGCACTTAGAAGGACACAGGTCGATTACTTCCTTATATATGTCAAACTTGCCCCAATCTCTTCCGCTATGAGCTCCTCCATTTGGAGGAATCTCTCCGTGAATGTAAGCTTGAACTGCCTCTTGATCTATCCTTATCTCGTCTCTCCAAGTACCTATAAAAGAAAGATCTGCTCTCGCTATGGATGCTACACAGCAGTTAGGACACCCATCAAACTTAAACTTAAATTTGTACGGAAACGCGGGTCTGTGCAGCTCATCCTGATAGTAAGTGGTAAGTTCATAACACATATCCTGGGTATCTATACAAGACCACTCGCAACGGGCTTTTCCAATACAGCAAGAGGGAGTTCTTAAGTTTGACCCAGAACCACCTAAATCCTGTTGTAAATGATGAGTTAATTCAAAGAAAATAGGCTCCAACTGTTCGGTGGTCGTGCCCAAGAATATGATATCTCCTGTTGACCCGTGCATATTAAAAACACCGCTTCCTCTGTATTCCCAGAGATCGCACAGTGTTCTTAAGTAATCGGTCTTATAAAACTTGCTTGCAGGCTGGTTTACACGCATCGTATGGAAAGCAGCAATTCCTGGAAACTTATCGGGAACATCAGAATATCTTCCTATAACACCGCCACCGTACCCAAAAACCCCCACGATTCCACCATGTTTCCAGTGGGTTTCACCGTCCTTAAAAGAAAGCTCTAACTGACCTAATACATCCTCTACCACATCCTTTGGGATAAGAACTCTATCATCTGCCAACTTTCTTCTGTGTAGCGCTTCCCTTTTTAGATCAATTACAAAACTTGGCCAAGGGCCTGTTTCCAGCTGTTCCACAGTAGAAATATCGTGCTTACATTTAAATTCCTTAAGCTCTTCTTCAGTATAATTATTTAATTCTTCATCGGTATAAATGCGCATCTCTTCATACTTTATCTCTTTCTGTTCAAACTTTGGTTTAAATTCCATTACTTCGCCTCCTTTTTTCCTTTTTTGTGTAATCTTTTCCAAGATTGTTCTTTGTTTATTTAAAATTTATTTATTTTTTCTTCCCCACCTCCTTTCTTTTTTATTTTATGTTCTTAAAATAGATTTTTCTTCCCATTTTTGTCAGAGTTTTATAATCATAGTATTAAAAGATTGTCAATAAAAATTTCTGTAAATTTCACCTTTTCCACTTAAGCACAAGCATCCGAATCTGCAAATAATTTCAAGCAAGAAATCGATATTTTACTGCTTGACATATCATACGATGTATAATATAGAACAAAGCATGATTAGGTTAATATTTATAGGAGGCTTCTTAGGCGCAGGAAAAACAACAGCTTTAACTATTATTGCAGAAAGTCTTTTAAGCCGCGGGATAAAAGTAGGTATTCTCACAAACGATCAAACAGAAAATTTAGTAGATACAGAAATCGTAAAAATTAAATTGAGTCACAAAAACATTCCTATTGAAGAAGTAACAAAAGGCTGTTTCTGTTGTCAATTCCATTCACTTATCGACAGGATAAATGCTATCGCTTCAACAAAAAACAGACCCGAAGTTATATTGGCAGAACCTGTAGGGAGTTGTACTGATCTTATAGCTTCAGTAATCAATCCTATTAAAAAATATTACCGAGACAGATTTGAGATAGCACCGTTTACTGTTTTGGTAGAGCCAAATAGATTGAATAATTTTCTAAAAAACGCTGGCCTCTTTCCTAAAGAAGTAATGTATATATTTGATAAGCAGATGGAAGAAGCTGATATAATAGCTCTAAACAAGATAGATACCTTACATAAAGACCAAATTGAAAATTTGCTTAGTTATCTCAAATCCAGATATCCTGGAAAACCAGTGATAGCTTTATCAATAAAACAAAAAATAGGAATAGAAAAGTGGATAAACATGCTATTTGATAGCTTTCCAACAAAAGCTTTACAGCATATTGACTATGGTAAGTATGCTAAAGGAGAAGCAAAGTTAGGTTGGTTAAATGCTATAATAAAAATGCGATCCAGTACAAAAGGATATATAAATAAGTTTTCCTTAGATTTGCTTATCTGTATGAAACAAAAATTCTTAAACATGAAAGCAGAAATTGGACATTTAAAATTTATTGTCTCAACAGGAAACAAAATGCTACATGGGAGTCTTACTTCTGTAAAAGATGAACCGAAATTAGAAGGGGATGATTTATCAAGTGAAAATGAATGGATTTTTATAATTAATGTAAGGGCAAACATGAATCCTGAAGATTTAAGTAAGATGATTATGTCAACAATTGAAAAAGTTTCCGGTACCTACAAAATTATGTGCAAAATATTAAGATTAACCTCTTTAGCTCCTACATACCCTAATCCACCTTATATACTGAGACAATGAGTATAAGGGAAAATGTAAGAGTATTTACAGGAGAATTCGTAGGGACATTTCTTCTTGTGTTTATCGGAACATCTTCTGTTGCGGTAAGCGTTCTATTTAATGGGCTAATCGGTCTTTTTCAAGTGGCAGCAGTATGGGGTCTTGGAGTAACTTTGGCCATTTATGCTACAAGATATCTTTCCTGCGCACATCTTAATCCTGCTGTATCACTTGGTATGGTATTAGCAAAAAGAATGCGATTTCGACTCTTAATCCTTTATTGGTTTGCCCAATTGTTAGGGGGCATAGGAGCAGGTATAATGGTTTATCTATTGTTTCATAATGCCATTTTAAATTTTGAAACCGCTCACAATATTGTACGTGGTGAACCAAATTCTGTGATTACTGCTATGTTTTTTGGAGAGTACTTTCCAAATCCCAATATTCCGGTTTCATGGCTCAAAGTGTCTATGCAAACCGCAATGTTAACTGAAGGGCTCGGAACTTTTATACTTGTGCTCATGATATTTCTGCTTACAGAAGGTTGTAACTTGGGAAAACCCAGTGAATCCTCAAGTCCTGTATTCATCGGCGCTACCGTCTCAACTTTAATTGCTATTACTGCACCGATAACGCAAACTGGGATTAATCCTGCTCGAGATTTTGGTCCTCGAATAGTAGCTTATTTTGCTGGATGGGGAAGCATAGCCATACCAGGCCCTAAAAGTGGCTTTTTCTGGGTTTATATCTTCTCTCCTCTTTTAGGAGGCTCGGCAGCGGCTTTTCTATTTAGATTTTTTATAGAGCCTCTTATGTCAAACAGGCAGATACTGCCGTTAATGTGCAAAAAATAAAGTATATAATTAAAAAGCTTAGCTTTACGCACAAACCTTGACAATAAGGATTTATATTGATACCTTTAAACATAGGAAATTTTCAAAATTTGGGCGTGTAGCTCAGCTGGTAGAGCAGCGGACTCTTAATCCGTTGGTCGGGGGTTCGAATCCTCCCACGCCCACTCACTTCCCTTGATTTTCAACAAATCTCAGGTGGGAATTTCGGGGAATTTGGAGGAATTTCGTGCCCAAATTGCCTGCATTTTGCAGGCAATTTTCAGGCAATTTTTTGGAAGAAATCTGTGGCTGCTCTTCTCGGGGGAGAGGTGTCAGATTGCATTCTGACGACCGATGTGGTATAAGAAGCCAAAGACCGGAGCGGGCGGGATTGAAATGAATGTAATGGCGAACTTTCTCGTGGTTTTCAACCTTCCTCTGACCCGACCATGAGGGGATTGAAAGAAACTCAATCGTTTCCTTTCAGGCTCCTGACTTTCCTGTTAGGAGCCTTTTTCTTTTTGTGCACGTCTGTCTTTGCCGCGGAAACCCATGATGCAGTGCTTCTCCGTGTATCCGATGGCGACACCGTCTGGGTTCTGATCGAAGGACGTAAGGTCAAGGTGCGGCTTCTGGGGATAGACACCCCTGAGAAGTATCCAGGGAAAAAGCTGTCCCGCGAAGCAGCACACTGCGGAGTATCAGAGGGGTACATGAAAAACCTTGGCCAGATGGCAACACATCATGCAAAGAGGCTGCTCCACAGAGGCGACAAAATAAAACTTGTTGTCTATGGCAGGGGCTACTACGGAAGGGTACTCGGCATTATATACCTTCCAGATGGAACCTGTTACAACGAAAAGATGGTGGCAGATGGATTTGCGTGCGTGTACAAATATCATGGCCGGAAGAGTAAAGAGCTTCCGTGGAGGGAGTGGATAAAGCT
>CAYMUI010000028.1:0-15635 GCA_964393645.1 uncultured Desulfobacterales bacterium
ACATCCGATCTTCCCACCCATCCATTTGGAGGTAAGGTGGCTATCCTGTACTTAAATCTAAACAGGACAGGTTACAAACACTGGATTCGTTTTGAAAACATGCCCTGGGATGTGTGCCAGCAAATAGACATGAAGTATGACGATGGAGTGTATAACAGAGGCTCTATCATGGCTAATACCCGTTATAGCGCATCTGTTGGAACCATTAGATATTTTTACATAGCACTGTAGTGACCTCCAATAATCAGAAAGGCTTTACCCTTATTGAAATAGCCATTGTAATGGTAATTCTGGGTATCCTCATAGGAGGGGGGATACCCCTTTTGCGTTCTCTTATGGAACAAAAGAAAAGAGACGAAACCATCTCTTACATGAAAGAAGTAAAAGAGGTTTTGATAAATTATGCAAAGATCTATGGAAGACTCCCTTTTGCAGACACGAATGGAGACGGAATCGAAGACAGAGGAGCTTATTACGGTTTTCTGCCGTATGTTACCTTAAGTGTAAGTCCTGTAGATTCTTACTCAAGGCACCTTAAATATGAGTTAAACAGAAACTTGGCCACAAATAAAACTGCTACATGCACAGCAATCAGATCTGGCTTAACCGGCAATCCTAAGGTAGTAGATTCGGACGGGTCCCCTGCCCCGTTTAGTGTTGCTGCCGTTATCGTAAGTGCGGGAAGCGGTGACGCAGACAATGATGGAAATGTCTTTGATAAGATAGCTTCAGGCTCCTTTACAGGAGACAATACAGACGGAAGGCCAAATTACATCCGCTATCCGCCCGTAAATAACTTTGATGACATAGTAAGATACATTGGCGGGTATGAAATATACTCCGGACTTTGCGAGTTTTTAGATTTAGCGGTTAACAACAAAAGCTCGCAGACGATTTACATCTACAACGCAACCCAGAGAACAGATGTGGGAAGTCTCAGACCCGGAAGAAGTGGCTTGTATCAGATTCTTTCAGGTTCCAGAATAGAGATAAGAAACAGATCCGGAGGAAGAGGAAGTATAGTAAACTCAGACCCTCCGACTCCTCTTATTCTTTCAGGCTCTGGCATTACCATTAATGTAGGAATCAGTAGTTCTTCCCAAGGCTCCCGATCAGGTTATAGAGGGGCAGTAAGATGGAAAGAGCTACCACTCCGAAGACTCCCCCTAAGATGATCATAGTAGCAGGCTCTAATGCATTTATGAGAGCTTGAACCCTGTTCTTTACTTCTCTATCATAGTATTGCGCAAGTCTTTTAAAGGACTCATCCAAAGTTCCTGTAAACTCTCCGTTTCTAACAGCTCCTATAAATAGCCGTGGAAATACACCCGTATTTTCAAGTGCTTGTGAAATGTGTTCCCCTGCTTGGATGTGTTTAAAAGCAATGGATAGCTGCTCTTCTAAGTATCTGTTTCCTAAGGAATAATCTATGAGTATTTCGAATATCTCGTTTATTGAAACCCCTGCTCTGTACATTATGGCAAAGTTGTTACAAAGCCGAGTAAGACATATATTGAACACTATGCTTCCCATAAGGGGAAGCCTCAGAATGTATTTGTGAAACAGCTTTCTTCCTTTAGGAATCTTTACGAAAGCCACAAAACCTATAATAAGTCCAAATACTAAGCCTGCAATAAGATCTCCATAAGACCTAAAAAACAGGCTTGATTTAAGTATTATTATTGTGGTTGCAGGCAGTTTAACCCCCATGTCCATCAATAGCTTGGCCATCTGAGGCAGAACATAACCTATCCATATACTGGCTACAACAGAGACCAACAGTATCACAAAACACGGATAAATCATTGCCCTTTTTATGGTGGATTTAGTCTCTTCTTTCCATTCCAAAAAGCCGGCCAGCTCTTTAAGACATAGAGGCAGTGTTCCTGATCTTTCTCCCATCTTTATAACATTTAGTTCTAACTTGCTAAATATGTTTGAGTATCTGCTCATTGCTTCATGCAGAGTATTTCCCGCTTCCACTGCCACTAATATATCTCCTATTATTTTTCTAAACAGTTTAGAAGGCATACCTTGAGCAATCTCTTCCAACGCAGAAATCAAAGGAAGCCCTATCTCTATGGCTTGATACAGTCTGTTGTAGAATTCTATGACAAGTCTGGGACTTACTCTGCTAAACTTAAGAAGAATCGACTCTCCGCTTTTTCTTGACCAAACAAGTATCAGCCCTTTCTGGCTCAGCCTTGCCTCGAGGTCTTCCTCGTCAAGGGCAGACATTCTTCCTTTTACTACACGACCGGTTTCATCTACTGCTTTATATCTGAACTCAGGCACTTGGAATAACCCTGAGCAGTTCTTCCAGAGTTGTCACATGTCTGAGCACTTTTTTTAATCCTTGCTTGAATAAAAGTTCGGTTCCGTTTTTTACCGCTGCCTTTTCGATAGCACTTCTGGAAGGCCTCCGCTGAATGAGATCTTCTATTTCTTCGTTTATTTCCATCACCTCGTACACCCCTGTCCTCCCTTTGTACCCCGAGCCTCTGCATGAATCGCATCCCACTGCTTCTGGAATCTCGGATGGGGCTACAAGTCCTTGTGAAGAAAAAAGCTCTGCCTCCTCATCTTTTATGGGTCTAAGTCTCATGCACTCCTTACACACCTTTCTTACCAGTCTCTGCGCCAGAACCATAACCAGAGAAGAGGCTAAGGTTATGGGATTTATACCTATATCCAGAAGCCTGTTTATAGCAGAGGCAGCATCATTGGTGTGCAATGTGGAAAGCACAAGATGTCCTGTTATAGAAGCTCTCATAGCAAGTTCTGCTGTCTCTTTGTCTCTTATCTCTCCCACCAGTATCACATCGGGGTCTTGTCTCATTGCAGCTCTTAAAGCATTTGCAAAGGTAAAGTCAGCTTTTGGATTTACGGAACTCTGCCTTATTGAAGGGATTACGAATTCGATCGGATCCTCTACAGTCATGATGTTTATTTCGGGTCTGTTTATGTACATAAGAGCAGAATACAAGGTAGTAGTCTTTCCAGACCCTGTTGGACCTGTGGTGAGAATAAGGCCATAAGGTCTTTTTATGTTTTTTATGAACTTTTCCAGATCTTCCTTTTCAAAACCGAGTGATTCCAGCTCCCCCACTATACTGCTGTATATAAGAAGTCTCATAACTACGATCTCTCCAAAATGAGACGGATAAGTAGAAACTCTTATGTCAAACTCTCCAACGCTTCCCTTATATCTTATTCTTCCATCATGGGGGATGTTTGGATTTGAGATGTCCATATCCCCCATTATCTTAAACCTGGTGACAAGTGCTTGATGTAGTTTCTTTGAGAACACATATTCAGGCCTGAGCACACCGTCTATTCTGTAAAATACCCTGACCAGATTTTGATCTGGTACTATGTGAATGTCGCTTGCTCCCAGCAGGTAGCCCTTTTCTATGAGAAGTTCAGAAAGCCTGATGATCTTGTTTTCTTCCAATCCGGTCTTAGAAACCTCGTATAATCTCGTTATGTCTTCTATTTCCTGATCAATGCTTATAGCAGTCTGGTAATAAATCCTGTTTACTTTGAGAATCCAGTCTCTTGGCGCCAGATACGCTTCGATCTTAAGACCCGTTATTCTGGCCAGCTTATCCTTGGTTATGACATCAAACGGATTGGCAGTAGCAATCTTAAGAGTGTCTTTCTCTTTTGCAAAAGGAAATATCTCGTGTTTTATGGCTATGTCCTTGGGAACCAGCTTTATTGCTTCTGGATCAGGATTTACCTTACTTGTATCCAATAGCTTTGCTCCACTCTGTATCGCAATAGCCATCTGAAGCTGTTCTTCAGTGATCCAATTAAGCCTAAGCAATACCTCTCCGAGCATAAGGCCGGTTTTTTTGGACTCTGCTAAAGCAAGCTCTAACTGATCCTTATCTATAAATCCCAGTTCTACGAGTATGTCTCCGAGTCTTTTCTTTTCCATAACTTCAGCTAAACATAATGAATAAAACTTTTCAACCAGAGAAAGAAAGGTACAGATAAAAGTTGTGCTGCAGCACAAAATATAATCAGGTAAGGAATAGAAACCTCGTACAAATATCCCATGATGCTACTGCCCAAAAAGAAAGAAAGCCCGTAGATTGTGTTAAATATCCCGTATGCCGTGCCTCTTTTGTCAGAGCTTGTTATATCAGCAACAGCTGCCCTCATTATGGTTTCGTGTATGCCCATTACAGCCCCCCAAAGAAGTATCCCGGCCAAAACAGCTCCCTTTTTCATTGAAAAAGAAAAGATCGAAACAGGAATACTCAACAAAGGTATGGCAACAAGACACAACAGACCTTTTCTATCGTATAGCTTACCTATCGCAACAGCTACTAAGGCATCTATCCCCATGGCAATTGCATAAAACATAGGGATACTCGCATCCGAGACAATAGAGTTCTTCCTCAGGTGAAAAGAGATGAGCTGAAAATTAGAAAATCCGAGTACACTTAAAAATATAAAAAACGCATATACCCAGAACACTTTTGTAAGACGCTTTTTTTCTGACGCTGTTTCAAATCCTTCTGGATCAGGAACCTTGCCCCTTGCCACAAGTAAAGCCGTTATGCATAAGAAAGTGGGAATCCAAAGAACCTCAAAAGTGCTTTTGTATCCGTATCCCAGAAAAAAGGCAAAAGAAAATATCAAAGGCCCAATTATTGCTCCTATCTGATCCAGCGCTTCATGGATACCAAATCCTGTGCCTCTGCCCACTTTTTTTGTTACATAGGACAAAATGGCATCTCTGGCAGGTGTTCTTATACCTTTTCCGATTCTTTCCATTATCAGAAAAAAACCGGCACTCTGCCACATATCTGCTAAACCAAGCAGAGGAATAAATCCCAACATACAATATCCTACTATTGTCATGGGCCAGTAAAGAGCTGTCTTATCGGCTATGTAACCAGATCCTATCCTTACAGCATATCCGCAGAACTCACCTATCCCAGCGATTACACTCACTGCCAAGGCACTTGCACCTAAAAGCTTCAGGTAAGGTCCGGAAATACTCCTTGCCCCTTCATAAACAACATCTCCAAACATGCTCACCACACCCATGAGCACGATAAAGTAAAAGGTCTTTCTGGTATCTATTTGCATATCCCTTTTTCAGTAAGAATACGATAAAGCCTGCACCTTCCAAGCTGACAGGCATGTTTTGCATCCTCACATGCCTCTTTATTCCTACCCAGACGAGAGTAAACTCGTACTCTATTTTCGTAGAATACCGGTTTTTGGGGATCAAGCTCTATTGCCTTGTTGAAATCCATTAAGGCCTTTTTGTACTCTTTACAACTGTAATAAGCAGTTCCTCTGTTGTTGTACATAATCGCATCCTTTGGAAACAAATTAATAGCCTTACTGTAATCTTGGATAGCCTTTCTGTAGTCTTTCAAGTTATCATAACTCAATCCCCTGTAAAAATATGCAGACGCAAATCCAGGTCTCATGCTGATCGCTTTGTTAAAGTCGGCAATTGCCTTTTTCCACTGCCCCATGCAGAAATAAGCATGTCCTCTCTCATGGTATTCTACAGCGGTTCTTGGATTCAGCCTTATAACTCCCATGATATACACGGAAAATATACTTGGATCCAGCTTTACCGCTTTTTCTATGTCTCTGTCTGCCTTTTTCCACTCACACAGATCCTCGTAAGTAAGTCCTCTTTGAAGATATGCGTAAGCATAATAGGGCTTAATCTGTATAGCCTTATTAAAGTCTTTTAAAGCTTCTTTATATTCTCCCATATACCGATAAGCTATTCCTCTGTTGCAATAAGCCTCAGCAAGAGACGGGGAAAGCTTAATTGCTTTGTTTAACTTAGCAATCGCTTTTTTGTATTCTCCCAAGCAGAAATAAGCCTTTCCCAAGTTTACATAAGCAAGAGAGAAGTCAGGGACGATTTTTATGACATTTTCAAAGTCAGCTATTCCTTTTTTGTATTTTCCCATTCCACAAAAAGCTATTCCTCTGTTATTGTAAGCATCTATGTGATAAGGCGACAGTTTAACAGCCTTATTCAGCTCTTTTAAGGCTTTCTTGTGCATTCCCAAGTAATTGTAAGAATACCCCTTATTTACATAAGCCATGGGATATCTGGAATTTAACTTTATTGCTCTCTCATAATCCTTGATGGCATCCTGATAATGCCCTAATTCATCCCTTACACATCCTCTCAAATAATAAACCAGTCCCCACTTTGGAAACATCCGGGTCATGCGCGTGTAAAGATCGAGCGCTTCGTAATAGGATTTTTTTAAATCGGTCAGCATAACTGCTCTGCTAAGAAGCTTTATTGCCTCATCCTGTCTTTTATCTATAAAAACATCCTTTTCTTTCTTAAGCTCAAAACTCCAGATCACTCTATTATTTTTTGGTATGTTTTTTAAAGCCTCTTTTTTAAGTTTCTTTACCCGCTTCTTTTTATCAAAAAAAGCAGCTCCTAAGACCTTTATCCCCAAAGCCAAATCAGATGAAGAGTTGATCCTGTCAGGAGTGCTAACAGAAGGAAGTTCATATCTTTTTAGCCAAAACCACATATCTGTCCCGTTTATATCCATCTGCTCCCATGTTTGAAAAAGCGCTATTAACTGGGAAATAGATCTCAGCTTCAAAAATACATGATCTTTTTTATTCCACAGCTCAGTTTTTTTATCTCCTGATAGTACTCTCAACTCAAATCCGTGTATTACTGCTGCGTCTTTTGTTCTCTCAACCTTTGGTATAACAGACACAAAGAAGATCTGCGACCCTTTTCTTCCTTTAAGTGTCTGCTGAACAGAAAGTCCTATGTTCAAAAGCTCCTTACCCAGCAGAGTGTTCTTAATCCCTTCGTTCATGTAAACATCTAAGATGCCTTTTTCCTTATCGGGAGATAACTGTAAGTAAGGATATTTTCCATAAACGAGCACTGACCTAAGGGCGATGCACAAATCATCCAAAGTAATCGGAGGAGAATCTGGCTCATTAACCCCAACGATTATAAGTTCTTTTTTCTTTTTGTTGTATACAAACCCCTTTATGTTGGTGATATTACCTAAGTAATATATCTCAGGTGGAAGTTGACCTTTATCCCGCAAGGAAAGTATGAGTTTTTTGGCCTTTTCCAACGAAAAGGCCAAGTATTTTTGTGCATGACAAACTGAACAGCAAAGAAAAAGCACCCCCACAAAAGCAACAGTAATTAACCTTCTCATGCTTACTCACCTTTTCACCAAAATTTAAAAACCAGTTTACACCTGAATGCCAAAATTGACAACAAGTACTCAATCTTCTATGAATTAAATCACAAGGCCACAAAAAGAGGTGATAAAGATGAAACCAAAAAAAGGGGATTGTCTTTTGATAGTAGACATGCAAAACGACTTTATGCCCTGGGGTTCACTGCCAGTACCAGATGCGGATAAGATCATTCCCGTATTGAATTCTTACATAGAGATATTTTCTAAAAAAGGACTTCCCGTGTTCGCCTCCAGAGACTGGCATCCACCTAATCACTGCTCTTTTAAGGAAAACGGAGGAAAATGGCCATCCCATTGCGTGCAACACACAGAGGGAGCAGAATTTGCAAAAGGACTCAGTCTTCCAAAGGAAACGGTTATAATTTCAAAAGCAACAACACCAGAAAAAGAGGCATACTCTGCACTTCAAGACACAGAACTTGCCGATCTTCTGAGGCAAAACCACATAAACAGATGCTTTGTGGGTGGAGTGGCTACTGAGTACTGTGTTTTGAGTACTGTATTAGACTTGCTGGATCTTGGATATGAGACATATGTATTAAAGGATGCCATAAAAGCGGTAAACATAAACCCCGGAGATGAAGAAAAGGCATTAGAAGAAATGCGAAAAAAAGGAGCGTTGTTTATAACCAAGGAGTCACTTGTATGAAAACATCTGCTTTGCTTACAGATCTGTACCAGTTAACCATGCTTCAGGGCTACTTTGATCATAACATGAACGAAGTGGCAGTATTTGAATTTTTTGTAAGAGATCTCGGTAAAAGAAACTTTCTGCTGTCAGTAGGACTTGAGCAGGTACTTTACTTTTTACAGGAGCTACACTTCTGTTCAGAGGAGATTGACTGGCTAAAGAAAACAAATCTCTTCAAAGACGAATTCTTAGACTACCTCAAGCAGTTCAGATTTAGTGGTGATGTATATGCCATGCCCGAAGGTACAATATTCTTCAGAAACGAACCCGTGATCCAGATATGTGCACCTATCTGTGAGGCTCAGCTCGTAGAGACAAGATTGATAAATATACTTCACTATCAGATACTCGTCGCTTCAAAGGCAGTAAGAATGCGGTTTGCTGCTCCTGGAAAGCAGTTCGTAGATTTTGGACTGAGAAGGGCTCACGCATCTGAAGCGGGACTTTTTGCTGCAAGGGCAAGTTACATAGCAGGTTTTGCTGGCACATCAACAGTGCTTGCAGGAAAAGTCTATGGAATTCCAATCTTTGGCACAATGGCTCATTCCTTTGTTCAAGCTCATGAAAAGGAAGAAGAAGCCTTCATCCACTTTGCAGAATCCATGCCTCAAAATGCGGTCTTGCTGATAGACACCTACGATCCCGTAAAAGCCGTGCTCAAGATAATAGAGATGAAACCCCTGTTTCAAAAAAAAGGGATAAAGATAAGAGGGATAAGGATAGACAGTGGAGACCTGGAGCTTCTTTCAAAAAAAATAAGAAAGCTATTAGATGAAAACGGCTTAAAAGATGTAAGAATAATCACAAGTGGAAACTTAGACGAATATGTTATAAGAAAGCTTTACGACTCAAATGCGCCTATAGACAGTTTTGGGGTGGGCACAAAAATGGTCACCTCCAGTGATATGCCGTACCTTAACTGTGCTTATAAGCTAATGGAATACAAAGGAAAACCCAGAAAAAAACGCTCAGAAGGAAAAGAAACATGGCCGGGTCAAAAACAGGTTTATAGATTTTATAGAAACGGTAAAATGGAATACGACATGATGACCTTGAGAAGTGAGTCAGCACCCCGAGGAAAACCTCTTCTAAGGATGTACATGAACAACGGTCAGATAACAGAAAAGCTTCCCTCAATCCACGAAATAAGGGACTATGTAACTGTCCAACTGGAAGAACTTCCCGACTTTTTGAAAAGCTTGGAAAAAACAAAGGAATATCCCGTTGTCATATCAGAAGGATTAAAACAATGTTCAGAAAAGCTAAACAGACGGATAAATGAAACTGAGTGATTTTGTCCAACAAATAAAAGAAACCGCTGACCTTAAAGATCACATCATTTATCACAAGTACATTCCTGAGAAGAAAGCAAAGTTTTCTGAACTCAGACTCGGAATTGAGTTAAAAACCGCTTTAGAGAGACTGGGGATAAAAAAGCTGTTTTCTCATCAAGCAGAGGCTATCTCTGCCATAAGGGATGGCAAAGATGTTGTAGTTTGCACAGGAACCTGTAGTGGAAAAAGTCTTATCTACAATATATCTGTGATCGAAAAGATCTTAAAAGATCCAAAAACAACAGCACTTTACATATTTCCCTTGAAAGCATTGGAGCAGGATCAATTAATCTCTTTTAATCAGCTTGGTTCAAGTGTGTCAGAACATATAAAAGCGGGCATATATGATGGAGATACCGATCCGGACAAAAGAAAAGAGATAAAAACAGGTGAATATAATGTCATCTTTACTAACCCGGATATGCTTCATCTTGGGATTCTTCCCTATCATGAAATGTGGAGAAGATTTTTTGAAAGACTCAGCTTTGTTGTAATAGACGAGATACACACTTATAGAGGGATATTCGGCTCTCACCTCGTTCAGATAATAAAAAGACTGAGAAGAATATGCAATCGTTACGGAACAGATCCTCAATTCATTCTCCTGTCTGCCACGATTCACAATCCAGCAGAGTTTGCTTCAAGGCTTATTCAAAAACCCGTTTATCTGGTAGAAAACGATGGTTCGCCTTCAGCAGGAAAACACTTTTTACTCATTGATCCAGACATAAGCTCAAATTTTTTAGCCTCCCAGCTTTTTGTAAGAAGCATAAGATCCGGTTTTAGAACTATCGTGTTCACTCAATCGAGGCGAATTACAGAGCTCATACACATATGGTCGAGTCAGCTTGCTCCTGAACTGAGACAAAAAATAAGCTCTTACAGAGCCGGCTTCCTTTCAGAGGAAAGAAGAGAAATAGAAAGAAAACTCATCTCGGGAGAGCTACTGGGAGTTGTCTCTACAAGTGCTCTTGAAATGGGAATAGACATAGGAGAACTGGATGTATGCATACTGGTCGGTTATCCAGGCACCATAATCAACACCTGGCAAAGAAGCGGGAGAGTTGGCAGATCCGGAAGAGAATCCTTAGTAATACTTATCAGCGGAAAAGACGCGCTGGATCAGTATTTTATGAGACATCCGGAAGAGCTTTTTGAAAGACCTTTTGAATCCGCTGTAATTGATCCAGACAATCCTCACATCTTGGATGCTCATCTTGTGTGTGCAGCAGCAGAGCTGCCTTTAAGAAAAGCGGATAAAAAGTACTGGGGAGACGAATTAGAAAACGCGTTGTTAAGATGTGAACTAAAGGGAGAACTTGTAAAAGACATAGACGAAGATTGCTGGCTTTCCAGAAGAAAGAACCCTCACCTTCTGGTTAACATAAGATCCACAGGAGAAGGCTTTACTATCTTTGACAAGACCACGGGTCATGCCATAGGCACAATAGATGGGGTAAGAGCACTAAAAGAGTGTCATCCTGGTGCAATATACCTGCACAGGGCACTTCAGTACAAGATTCACCACATAGACACTTCTAAAAAGGACATAATCGCCACAGAAACAAATGCACAGTACTTCACAAGGCCTATTGTAGAGAAAGAAACAGAGATTATAGAAGTAAATCAAACAAAGGAAATCAACAGCTTTGTGGTCAGGAAAGGTAAACTAAAAGTCACGGAAAAGGTAGTAGGATATGAAAAAAGAAAGATTCATGGCCAGGAACTTCTGGGAGTTTACCCGTTAGAACTTCCACCAAATATATTTGAAACAAAGGGTATATGGATAGAAATCTCAGGAAAAATAAAAGAAAAGATAGAAAAACAAAGACTTCACTTTATGGGCGGAATCCACGCTATTGAACACGCCATGATAGGTATGCTGCCTTTTTTTGCTCTCTGCGACAGAAACGATGTGGGAGGTATCTCCTATACTTACCATCCGCAAGTAGGAAAAAGCGCGGTCTTTATATATGATGGCTATCCAGGGGGAGTTGGAATATGTGCTCATGGCTTTAACATAATAGAAGATTGGCTTAAAAAAACATTAAATCTTATAAAAGAGTGTGAGTGCGAAAGTGGATGTCCTTCCTGCATTCATTCTCCAAAGTGTGGCTCAGGAAATAAACCCTTAGATAAAAACGCCTCCGTCCAAATACTTCAAATGCTTCTGCAACCCTGTGAAAAAAAAGAAGAAAAAATAATCCCACCAAGACCTCTAAGCAACAGAAGGCTAAATAGAGATCATCAAGACTACAGAATTGTAGTATTTGACTTAGAAACCCAGAAGGGTGCGGACGAGGTAGGGGGTTGGAAAAACGCTCATCTTATGAGAGTATCTGTGGCTGTTGCCTACGACAGTTTTTTAGATAGGTTTTTGGTATTTATGGAAAGTGAGCTTTCAGAGCTTATAAAACTGCTTCAAAAGGCAGATCTCGTGGTTGGATTTAACATAAAGAGGTTTGACTACAAGGTGCTCAGCGCCTATACGGACATAAAAACTCTTGCTCAGCTTCCTACCTTCGATATTCTGGAAGACATTCACAAAAGGCTCGGATTCAGACTGAGCTTAAACCATTTAGCTTTAAACACATTAAATAAGGAAAAATTAGGAAACGGGCTTATGGCTTTGAAGTGGTTCAAAGAAGGGAACATGGAAAGACTTATAACCTACTGCAAGCAGGATGTCTTTGTAACGAAGGAGCTTTTTTATCACGGATTAAAAAAAGGGTATCTTGTATACAGACGAAAAAACAGAAGGTTTAGGCTCTTGTTAGACTGGAACATAGAGGAGATGACAAAAAATGAAAGCCTTTGAGTGCAAGATGTGTGGAGAGTGCTGTTGGGGAAGAGGGGTATCTGTAAGTGAAGGAGAAATAAAAAAAATTGCGGAATTTCTCGGTGTGGAGAAAGAGGCATTTAAACAACAATATTGTAACCCCACCAAAAGTGGATACGAGCTTAAAACAAAAGAATCTGGCTATTGTGTGTTCTTAAAAGAAGACAAAAGAGGCAGGATTTGTGCAATCCATCCTGTCAAACCGAGCGTGTGCAAAAGATGGCCTTTTTTTAAAAGCATAGTCTCGGATGAACAGGAATGGAGAATCGCGATGAATGCCTGCCCTGGCATCAATCCAGATTGTTCTTTTGAAGAATTCGTAAGACAAGCAAAAGATGAACATCCTGAACTTTATAATTGACTTTATTTATCCTCCCAGATGTCCTGTATGCAGTGCATTCTTGAGCAAAAAGGCTGTTATATGCAAAAACTGTCTCAGTAAATTAAAGGAGCTCAAACCACCTTTTTGTAAGATATGTGCTCTTCCTTTTCATGGAGAAAAAGAAGATCTTCACATATGTGAAAACTGCCTTAGAAAAAGACCTTACTTCACAAGCATTTCCTCTCCTTACATGTATAACGACACAGCCTCTTTGTTGATAAAATTATTTAAGTTTCAGAAAAAGGCATCTGCAGGAAGATTAATGGGAACGCTTTTAGGAAGGTATTCTTGCAGCTGGTGGAAAAAATTGGGACAAAACAAAGAAGAATACATAATAGTGCCTGTTCCCTTGGGAATAAAAAGACTCAGACAAAGAGGTTTTAATCAGAGCCTGATTTTGGCAAGACATGTTTCCAAGTCAATAAAGATCCCTGTAGACTATCTAAGTCTTACAAGAACAAAAGAGACCCAGCCTCAAGCTCTTTTAAGTGCAGAAGAAAGAAAGAAGAATGTCAAAAATGCATTTCAGGTAAGAGGAAACAGGTTTGAAGGAAAGAAAGTCATACTGTTAGATGATGTGGCCACAACGGGCAACACCTTAAATGAATGTTCAAAGGTACTTAAAAAAGCAGGAGCAACGGAAATAAGGTGTTTGGTGTTTGCCAGGGCAGTGTGACAAAATTGTATTTTTAATTGCAATTAATCTACAAATTTGTAGAATTATCTCACTTCTAAAGACGAGACATCTGTTGTACGAAAACAAATCTTTGCTCTGGCACATCTTTTGCTACAAAAACAGGTTGATATGGAGCCTCAGGTAAAGCAATTTAAGAAAAAGAGGGAACAGCTCATTTCTTCCTTTTTAAAAGGAATGGTAAATAACTTTGTGGAATCCTACTCCGAGCTGGTAGATGAATACCTTAGGAATGCCTTTGAGGTAAACCAGTCTGAGATAAAGCCTAAGAATCCATATGCCATACTTGCTGTAGGTGGCTACGGAAGAAAAGAGATGTGCATAGGATCTGACATAGATGTGGTATTTCTCTTCAAAGACAAGATAGATGAAAAAGCCAAGCAGATAATAAGGTGCATTATATATCCTCTTTGGGACTTAAGATTAGACATTGCCTATTCAACCCATACTATAAAGGACTACTTAGATCTAATCAAAGAGGATCACATGGAATTTACTTCTGCATTAGATGCCAGATTTGTATGCGGTCAGTCTTCTATTTATTTTGAATTTATGGACGAGATAAGAAAAAAACTCATAGTCAAGTCAAAAGAAAAGATAATAAACAGACTCATAAAACAGGGAGAAGAAAGACACAGAAGGTATGGAGATTCTTCTTATCTTCTGGAACCCCATCTAAAAGAAGGCAGAGGAGGTCTGAGAGATTATCATGCAATGTTGTGGATTGCAAAGCTGGATTATCTGATAACCTCTGCAAAGGATCTGGAGGTTTACGGCTACATACCGCATACAGGATATGATCTTTTAATAAAGATACTGCACTTTCTTTGGAAAGTGAGAAACTGCTTGCACTACATATGCCGTAGAAAAAACGACAGACTTTACTTTGAATACCAAAGAAGGCTGGCAAAGATTGCGGGATTCCGCAGAGAAAAAGGAAAGAGAGTCGTAGAAGTCTTTCTAAACGAGCTTCACAGCAACATGGACATGCTGAAAGATATGTATGTAAGTTTTCTTGTGGAACATGCATACAAAGGAAAACAGAAAAGACAAGAGAAAAAAGCAGCTATAGAAGGTATAGAAGTAAAAAATGGACTGCTCTATTTCAGAGCCTCTGAAGATATAATAAAAGATCCGTCTCTGTTAATGAAAATATTTGAAGAAAGTCAGAGACTTAGAATTCCTTTAAGTGCAGAAGCAAAGGCCGTTGTAAAAGAGTTTCTCTTCTTGGTAGACGAAAACTTAAGAAGTTCTCCAACTGTCTTAAAATCTTTTGAAAAAATCCTCGTATCACCTGTAACAGAATTCGATGTTATGGAAGACATGCTTTACTGTGGTCTGTTGGAAAGGTTTCTTCCTCCATTTAAAGGGATAATAAACCGCATACAGTATGACGAGTATCACATATATCCCGTAGATAAACACTGTTTAAAGACCGTCCAGAAGATAAAAGAGTTTGAAAAGAGCAAGGATCCCATATATGCAAAGATATACAGAGAAATAAAGAACAAAAACACACTTCTGTGGGCTGGACTTCTTCATGACATTGGCAAACAGTATCCAAGAGCAGACCATTCCCGAAAAGGAGCACTTATTGCAGAAGAGCTCCTTAAAGAGCTCGGATACGAAAACAGATTCGTGGAAGAAGTAAAATTTCTCATAGAAAACCACCTGTTCTTAGTAAAAATAGCCACCAGAAGAGATATCAATGACGAAGAAACAGCTCTTTATTGCGCAAGAAAAATAGAAAATTCCGACAGGCTTAAGAAATTGTATCTTCTGTCTGTAGCCGACTCTATGGCTACAGGCCCTGCTATATGGAACGACTGGACAGAGATACTTCTCAGAAACTTATTTTTAAAAGTGCTAAATGTGATGGAAAAGGGAGAAATCGCCTCAAAGAGATCACTAAAGACTATAGAAGAAAAAAGACAGTGGCTCAGTTCCCAGTTAAAAGAAGAACAAAAAGAGCTAATCCCTTTCATGTCTCCACGATACATGCTTTATGTTCCCGAAGAAGAGATAAAGAAACACATAGAGCTTTATAGCAAACTGAACAACAAGACATTTGTATGGGAGATAGAAAAAAACAACGAACCGGATATAAGAATCATAAACCTCTGTGCACCTGACCGTCCCGGTCTTTTTTCTAAAATAGCAGGGGTTTTAACCTTGAATCAGATAGACATATTAGAAGCACAGGTTTACACTTGGCGAAACAATATTGCTATGGACATAATAAAAGTGAGACCGCCCTTAGACAGGCTTATGGAAGAGGACAGATGGAGTAAGGTAGAGCAA
Source organism: uncultured Desulfobacterales bacterium (assembly GCA_964393645.1). Taxonomy (GTDB): domain Bacteria; phylum Desulfobacterota; class DSM-4660; order Desulfatiglandales; family JALVZP01; genus JALVZP01. The sequence goes on from CAYMUI010000028.1 coordinate 15,489, forward strand.
GACCTGAAAGACGCATTGGATGGAAAGCTTGACATAGAGGAGGCTATTAGCAAAAAGTCCTTTCTCTACAGACCAAGAATCAGAGCCTTTTCCAAAAAGGGCAAAAAAGTGGTTGTAGACAACGAAAGCTCCAGCTTTTTCACCATA
>CAYMUI010000029.1:0-11125 GCA_964393645.1 uncultured Desulfobacterales bacterium
AAGGTCTAATGCCTTTTTAATAACGGTGAGGGTTTTAAGACCTAAGAAGTCAAATTTTATAAGTCCAAGTTGTTCTATTCTGTCCATCGAAAACTGGGTCATTATTTCATTTTTAGCCCCTTTGTATAGAGGAAGATATTCTACAAGAGGTCTATCAGCTATAACTACTCCTGAGGCATGAGTTGATACATGTCTGGTAAGACCTTCTAACTGCTTAGATATTTTTAAAAGTTTTGCGATTTGTTCATCTTCCTTTTCTAACCTTTGAAGTTCAGGTTCGCTTTTTATAGCCTCGTCCAAAGTAATATGAAGACTGTTAGGTATGAGTTTTGCTATTCTGTCCACTTCCTTTAAGGGAATGTCAAGTGCTCTACCCACATCTCTTATAACTGCTCGGGCTTTCATGCTACCAAATGTAATGATCTGGCAGACATTTTGTTCCCCGTATTTCTTTGAAACATATTTTATTACATCGTCTCTTCCGTTCATGCAAAAGTCGATGTCTATGTCGGGCATACTTATGCGGCCAGGATTTAAAAATCTTTCAAACAAAAGGCCGTATTCTATTGGATCGATATTTGTTATCTTAAGAGCATATGCTACAAGAGAACCAGCAGCAGAACCTCTACCTGGTCCAACCGGGATGTTAGATTTACGAGCATATTCAATAAAATCTGCTACTATGAGAAAATACCCCGCATATCCCATCTGCTTAAGTATATCAAGTTCATATTCCAGTCTTTTCCAGTAAGATTCAATAAGTTCGGGTTTAAGATTTCCTTCTCTTTTTTCTTTTTGTTTAATTCTAAATTCCAGCCCTTTTTTCGCCTTTTCTGTAAGAAGTTCTTCTAAGCTTGTGCCCTCAGGCACATGGAACTCTGGATACTTGTACTTTCCAAACTTCATCTCATAATTACATTTTTCAGCCACATACCCAGTGTTGTATATAGCTTCTTCAAATCCCGGCATATCAGAAAGCATCTCGGAAAGAGACTTAAGGTAAAACTGATCATTGGGAAACTTTAACCTATTTTTGTCCTTTACACTTTTTCCTGTTTGAATACACAGTAGTATATCGTGAGCTTCTGCATCTTCTCTGTTCAGATAATGACAGTCATTTGTTGCCACAAGAGGAATGGACAGTTTATATCCAAGCTCTTTAAGAACTTGGTTTACCTTTAATTGCTCTGGAAGCAGATTTGCCTGAACTTCTAAGAAGAATCTCTCCTTATCAAATATCTTACATAGCTCTATAATCTTTTCTTCGGCTATATCTACCCTGTCTATGTTTATATGGTATGGGATTATTCCTTTAAGACATGCGGAAAGCGCTATTAATCCTTCATTGTACTCTTTGAGCAGTTCCATATCTATTCGTGGATGGTAGTAAAAACCTTCCAGATGACCTAATGTGACCAATTTGCAAAGATTTTTATAGCCCTTTTCATTCATTACCAACAGGATTAGATGATAATCTACAGGATTGCCGTTTTTAGTAAGGGATTTTTCTTTTCGATGAGTCGGAGCCACATATACCTCGCAGCCTATTATGGGTTTTATGCCCTCTTGAACTGCCAAATCATAAAATTCTACTACCCCGAACATATTTCCATGATCAGTTATTGCAACAGCGGGCATGTCTAACTGTTTTGCTTTTTTTAACAACTCCTTTATTCTTATAGCACCGTCTAATAGACTGTACTCTGTGTGCACATGAAGATGGGCAAAGAACCGCATCTGTTCTCTCCTGCTTTGAACATCCTTGAAACTGAGTTTGAAAATATGTTAGGTTAAATACCAAGTTCTATCAAATCCTCTTTTTTACAAATATGCTGGAAGAACAAGATTCCCAAAAAGTGCTTTTTATAGGAGATGACAGTTTTATCCTTAACAATCTTATATGCGAGCTTTTTAAAGATGAAAATATTTCTGTTGTATTTGCTCCGACATGGGATAATGGAATAAAATGTATGAAAAACAATAAGTTAAAGCTTGTAATCATCGATTCCAATTTAATTTCTAAACTTAGACCCTCTGCTGTTATTCCGTTTATAAAAAAATCAAAAGCGGTGTTTTTTATCATAAATGTTGTGCCTAATACATGGGTTTACAAGATGGCTGACAGACTTAAAAGTAACTCTATTGTAATATACAAAAGACCCTTGAATGTAGATAAGTTTATAAGATCTGCAAAAAAGATATGGAAAAAAAAGTAAAAGCAATTGTCCTTACAGGATATGGCCTTAATTGTGACTACGAAACAGATTACTCTTTTAGAATAGCAGGGATAGAATCTTACAAAGTCCATATAAACGAACTTATAGGTAATAAATCTCTTTTAAAGAATTTTCATATCTTAGCGTTTATTGGTGGATTCAGTTGGGCAGATCATCACGGAGCTGGGGTTTTATTAGCAGCTAAGCTTAAAAACCACATCTTTAATGAACTGTCAGAATTTATAGAAGATGGAAAGCTCATAATAGGGATATGTAATGGTTTTCAAACCTTGGTTAATTTGGGTATACTTCCTGCAATTGATGGCTCTTATTGGAAGAGAGAGGTTGCACTCATATCAAATGATTCTGGTAATTTTATAGACAAGTGGGTAAAGTTAAAGATAAATCCTCACTCTCCCTGTGTGTTCACCAAGGGAATTGACACCTTGGAGCTTCCTGTAAGACACGGGGAAGGTAAGTTTTTTGCTCAGGAGGAAGTAATAAATAAGCTTTTTGAGAATAATCAGGTGGTACTTCAATATGAGGAAAATCCCAATGGTTCATTAAGAAATATCGCTGGCATATGTGATCCAACAGGAAGAATATTCGGACTTATGCCCCATCCAGAGGCATATAATCATTTTACAAACCATCCGGACTGGACAAGGAGAAAACAGATCTCCTCTCAAAAAGGGGAAGGGATAAAATTTTTTGAAAATGCTGCTCAATATGTAAAAGAAAATCTTTTATGAAATCAAACTTAGTTTATCTGTTTTGGTTACTTTTTGCTTTGTTTCTTATCTCTGGGCTTATCTTTGGAAAACAAGGTGTTTATAATCTGTGGAAATTAAAAAAGGAAGAAAGAATATATCTCAACAAGGTGAAGAGCCTTGAAAGAGAAAATGAAAAACTCATGCGAGAAATGGAAAGACTTAAAAAAGATCCAGAGTATATAGAGGCTGTGATAAAGAGAGAGCTAAAGATGATAAGAAATGATGAAATAATAATATATTTCGAGGATTAGATATGCAAAAATTTAACTTTATGATTACAGGGATAGGTAGTATGCCGTTTTTGGATGTAGATGAGACATGTCTTTTAATAAAAGAAAATTTCCCGGACATGCCTTTTTGGCCTCAACTTGTAAAAAGAAGCTTTTACGAAGATATGATTATCCAGTTTAGTGAAGGAATTCCATTTTTAAAGGTATTTGAAGAAAAAAGAACAATTTTGGCAATAAGAGAAAAGAACCCAGAGAAGGAATTGACTCGTTTTTACGAGCTCTTCTTTTCAGAAGAGGTGCAGAACTTCCGTATAAGCATGAAATATGCTCCCGGCCTTTACAAAATGGTAGACTTTTTAAGTGATTCTAATGCCTTATTCGTCAAGGGACAGACAGTAGGACCTATCACCTTTGCTGGTTCCATTAAGGATCAGGATGGAAAAGCAATAATAGGAGACAGCGAGCTTATGGATGTATGTACAAAAGCAATAGCAATGAAAGGCCTATGGCAGGTAAGAAAGCTTAAAGAGTCAGGGAAAAAGGTCGTACTGTTCTTAGATGAGCCTTATCTTGCAGGAATAGGATCTGCTTTTTCTGTAATATCAAGGGATAAAGTTGTTGAGACACTTAAAGAGGTTATAAGTTACATAAAGAAAAGAGAGGATGTGCTCTTAGGGATTCACTGCTGTGCAAATACGGATTGGTCAGTGATAACCTCTGTAAGACCGGACATAATAAGTTTTGACGCCTTTGGTTATATGAATCATTTTCTTTTGTACAAAAACGAGATCTTGGATTTTTTAAAAAACGGCGGAAATATCGCATGGGGCATTGTCCCCACCACAGACTCAGACTTTGAGCAGCAAGGAGATGTTAACAAGCTTTTTGAAAAGCTCAAAAAAGCTGTAGAAACTATTGTGGAATGGGGTGTAGATTTAAAAAAGCTTTGTGCTCACTGTCTTCTTACCCCTTCCTGTGGAATGGGAACAATGAAAATAGAAAATGCTAAGAAAGCAATTTCTATTTTAAGAGAAATTTTTGACAGGGTTTCAAAGATCTAAGAAATGAAGAGTATTATTATTTTGCCTAAGGACATAGTAAGCAAGATCGCTGCGGGCGAAGTCATAGAAAGACCAGCTTCTGTGGTAAAAGAGCTACTGGAAAACAGCTTAGATGCAGGTGCGGACAGGATTTCTGTCATAATAGAAAAGTCTGGTAAGAAGTTGATAAAGGTTCTGGACAATGGTGTTGGTATGTCAAAAGAAGATCTTTCTCTTTGCATAAGGAGGCATGCCACCAGTAAAATCCAAACATTGGACGAATTGTTTTGTATCAGGACACTCGGATTTAGAGGGGAAGCACTTTCAAGTATCGCGTCAGTGTCAAGGCTTAAAATTACTTCTAAACCTCACGATCATCTCTTTGGTCACAAGATTATTGTAGAAGCTGGAAAAGTGCTTTCTTTGGAAGAAACAGGCTCTCCTTCTGGAACAATAGTTGAGGTAGAAGACCTTTTCTTTAATATACCAGCACGAAGAAAGTTTTTAAGATCTGATAGATCAGAACTCGGATATGTATTGGATGTTTTTGTAAGAATATCCTTAGCTTATTTAAATGTGCATTTTTCTCTTGAACACAATAGTAAATCTCTTTTAAATCTTCCAGCTACTGAGGAGTTGGTATCGAGGTTTTGTTTAGTATTTGGAGAGGAACTTTCAGGTTCCATAAGAGAAGGAAAAAAGATGGGAAAGGAGATGTTGGTTTCTGCCTATATCTCGGATGTTAAAAGAAAAAGACCGGATAGGCTTTTTTTGTATGTAAACAACAGAAGTGTTAAAGACAGATTGCTGCTTAAAGCTGTTTTGGATGCGTGTGAAGAAAAGCTTGGGAAAGGAGAATATCCGCAGGGAGTAGTTTTTTTAAATCTCGACCCAAAGACAGTGGATGTAAATGTGCATCCTACAAAGCAGGAAGTAAGGTTTCAGAACGAATCTGAAGTATATAGCTGTGTTTTTAGATGTATAAAGGAAATCTTTTCTACTAAGATAAAACCGTTTTCGATTAGCCACAAGAAGGACACAGTCTTAGAAGAAGAAAGTCAGTACCTTGTCTCTGAGTTTAAAAAACCACATGTGATCGGGCAACTGGGAAGAACATATATTGTATGTGAAGACACGCAAGGGCTTATCTTAATAGATCAGCATGCAGCACATGAGAGAGTCCTTTATGAAAAGTTAAAAAAGGACTTTGACAACGGAAGCTTAGAATCTCAAAGGCTTCTTAAACCACATCGTGTAGAACTGAACTTAGAGGATATAAAGAATCTAAATGGTAAAATAGAGCTACTCCTAAGTATCGGGATAGAATTATCTTATTTTGGAGGCAGTACTTTTTTAATAAATTCATTTCCTCCTATATTGAGAAACATTGAATGGGACAAGTTTTTAAATGAGGTGCTGAGAAACGACGCGAGTAAAATAGATACGATTGAACATGTTTTAAAAACAATGGCATGTCATAGTGCTATAAAATCGGGCGACTTGTTAAGCTTACAAGAAATGGAGGCTCTTTTAGAAGAACTTTACAAAACCGACCCTCCTTACTGTTGCCCGCATGGAAGACCTGTGCTCAAGAAAATTTCCTATGAAGAATTAGAAAAAATGTTTAAAAGAAGATGAGAATGATCCACACATTTTGATCTAAAAGCCGGTAATATCTTTAAAGACAGAGCTTGATTTTTTATAAAAAGGAATTATTCTGTAAACAGAGATTATTCCATCCCTTTATCCTTTATAAATCCCTAAGAGTGGAGGGATAAAAGATGAAAAGAGAAGAAATCTGCATAGGATTTCTCTCAAGGTGGAATGCTACCTGTGGAGTATCCCTTCACGCAGAACTTATTGGGAAGGAATTTATAAAGAATGGGCTTAGTATAAAAGTATTTGCCCCTTATCTGAATAGTGCTAATAGATGGTGGCATCATATTCCCATAAGAGCTGATGAACCTTTTGTAATAAGGTGTTTTAAGGAAACGACTCCGGAGGGTGAACCAGGAAGTATTGATATAGATAAGATATTAAACGAAAAGATAAATGGTTTGATAGTAGAGTCTTGGGCAAGCCTTCCTAAAAAAGATGTGGAACTTTTGGTGTGGAAACTCAGAAAAAAAGGAATCCCTGTTGTAGCGGTAATACATGAAGGATTTGATAAGGATTTGGGATATGAAAATCTGGATATGTTTAAGAAGATCATAATATTCCACGAAGGATACAAAGAGATATTGGCTGGTAGAGTAAAAGAAGAGAAGATAGAAGTCGTCCCGTACCCATGTATTCCACCTGTTCAAAGGAAGAGAAGATTTGCACAGGATGGAAAAATCATGTTTTTTAGTTTTGGAAGGCAGCCAATAGAAGAATACGAGGATTATATAGAAGTTCTTAAAGAGCTTTCTTTAGAATATCCTGTTTATTACAGGATAATAAGAAGTTCGGATCTTTTGCCGTATAAATACGACTGGTTAGAACAGACGAAGAAGACACTTCTTTTAGACGAGATATATGAAAACTTAGAGAAGATAGATATCCATCTTATTCCTAAGGGTAACACCACAGGGAAAGTAGTATCATCTACATTGTGTCAAACCTTAGGCTCACTGGCCATTCATGTTGCTCCTGATTCTGCCTACTTTGAAGACATAAAAAAGTCATGTAATACTTTACCGCTTCTGCTTTATGGTAATAAAAAAGAACTTAAAGATGGTATTGTCAGAATAATAAAAGAGCCAACCTTTAGAAAAAGAATTACCAAGTATGCAAAAAGGTATGCGGAAGAAAACAGCGCTTATAAAATAGCAATGAGGATATTGGCGTTAATAGATCCTGTTTTTATGGAGGATGTCAAGAAGGTGGTCAATTTCTAATTCTCCGATTCCTATCACAGAGTCTGCTGCTCCATAGGTAATGTAGATCTTATTTTCCCAAACTTGAGCTCCACACGGAAAGACCACATAGGGTCTATCTCCGTAGACTTCATATACTTGTCTTGGCTCCATAACATAAAAAGGTGTTACAGCAGATATGAAACCGTCTTCATTTATAAGGGCAGAAAAGACGCGATATACTTGATCTCTATTCATTGCGTGAATAAAAACAAGATATTCTTTTTCGATCCTTATAGGAGGTGTAGCCCATCCTATCTTTGATTCAAATCCTGAAGGTTCAAGAAAGAAAACGCTTTCTTTTATTTCGATCTCCTCTATCGTATCTCGCAATTGCAAGTTGTGAGCTGTCTTAGATACAGCAAGGTAAAATTTTCTATTGTTAAGATGCAGTCTATGGAACAGTAAGATTTCATTTGCTTTAAATAAAAAGGCATTTTTGTCACTTAAGACAAAAGTTCTTGTTTCAATAGGAAATCTATAAACTTCTATCTTTTTCCATTCCTTTCCATTCCAAAGAGCAGTAATAGGCAAAGTCTTTTCCATGCTTATATCAGTATCAAAGTATCCCAAGGTTCTTCCACAATATGTGATAAGCTCCATGTTGTCCAGTTTATAATATCTCGGATCTTCAACTCCCCAGAAATCATACTTGTTGTCAGGAATAATACACAATCTGCTTTTATATACATGGTTGCAGTTAAAAAACATGTGTTCAAAAGGAAAGTCGAACTCTATCATACTACTCGCGTAGGTGTAATAGCCGAATGCAACACGTGCAAATATCTTAAAGCCACTTTTTACGATTTTAAATGAAGGATTGAATACGGCTAAGGGTTTTTTTATAGGATAATTTTCTATCGTTATTCTATCAGGGGTGATTACAGCTCTTCTTTTTACAATATCTTTGGTCTCAAATCTCCTTTTTTCATTTATCTTTTTGCTAAACTGTAAGTCTTTCGTTTGTCTAAGAATCATAGTGTTAGTTATATAGACAAATTCGCTGCTTTTATTCAAGTTTCTTTTATGAAACTGTTCAATTTCTTCTTTTGCTTCAAGCCCGTTGGGACTTTTCAAACAGGCTCGGTAATCCTTGACTTTTTTTCAGAACATGATTTATTATAAACAACAAAGCGGGCATAGCTCAGGTGGTAGAGCACAAGCTTCCCAAGCTTGGGGTCGCGGGTTCGAGTCCCGTTGCCCGCTTGAAAATGTAGGTCCACAGAGCGGGCCGAAGCCCGCTTTTTTATTAAAAAGTTTGATAATAAGTTGTCATGGATAAAAAGAAACACCAAGAGCTTTTAAAAAGATTAAACATTTTACTTGAGTCAGTAATTCAAGATCTGGGATATGAACTTTTGGATATAGAGTATCTTATGGAAAGAGGTAGATGGGTGCTAAGAGTGTATATAGATAAAGAGGGAGGGGGAATCAGTATAAATGATTGCGTGTTGGTTACTAAGGAAATAGGCCCTATTTTGGATGTTGAAGATCCTATAGAAAATCCCTATGTTTTAGAAGTTTCCTCTCCCGGTTTAAATCGTCCTCTCACAAAAGAGAAACATTTTATATGGGCGATAGGAAAAAAAATAAAAGTAAAGACAGAACTACCTGTGGAAGGACGCAAAAATTTTACTGGGTTGTTAGAGGATTACAAAGATGGAATCGTATATATAAATGTAGATGGTAGGATTTTTTCTTTGGATTTTGATAACATAGAAAAGGCTAATCTGGTATACGAAATTGATGAATCTATATTTAAATAAGAGGTAGGATCTATGGCTACAGAACTGATGAGAATTATTGAGCAAGTAAGCCGACAGAGAGGTGTAGATAAAAGCGTTTTAATAAAAGCTATAGAAGATGCTGTTAAAGTAGCAGTTAGAAAAAGATTTGGGCCTGATCGCGATATAGAGGTCAATTTTAATGAAGAATTGGGAGAGGTTGAGATATTTGAATTTAAAGAAGTGGTGGAAAATGTCACAGATCCGCAGAGACAGATATCTCTTAAAGAAGCGCTGGAGCTGGATCCAGAGGTTCAAGTAGGAGATAGTTTGGGAGTAAAAATGGACACAAACACCTTAGGTCGTATAGCTGCACAGGCTGCAAAGCAAGTAATAATGCAGAGATTCAGAGAAGCTGAAAGAGATATTATATACGATGACTTTAAAGACAGAAAAGGTGAAATCGTAAACGGTATTGTGCAAAGAATTGAAAGGGGATCTATTATTGTAAACTTAGGGAGAACAGAAGCAGAGCTTCCACCTGAAGAGCAGATGCCGAATGAGTCCTATAAGCAAGGAGATAGAATCAGAGGTTACATCATAGAAGTAAAACACTACAGTAGAGGTCCGCAGATTATACTTTCCAGGACTCATCCTGATTTTGTAAGAGCACTTTTTGAGAATGAAGTACCAGAAATTTCGGAAGGCATTGTAGAGATTGTTCAGGTAGCAAGAGAGCCTGGCAGTAGAACAAAGATAGCTGTAAGATCAAAAGATCCGGATGTAGATCCTGTTGGAGCGTGTGTGGGGCTGAAAGGAAGAAGGGTTCAAGCTGTAGTTCAAGAGCTAAGAGGTGAAAAGATAGATATTGTGCCTTGGTCTCCAGATCCTGCAAAATTTGTATGTAATGCCTTAGCACCTGCGGAAATAGTAAGAGTGATAGTGGACGAGGCAAATAAGTCTATGGAAGTAGTAGTTCCGGATGATCAGCTATCACTTGCTATAGGTAAAAAAGGACAAAATGTTAGATTGGCTGCCAAACTTACGGGTTGGAATTTAGATGTGATAAGTGAGTCGAGATATAATCAAGCTTTGAAGAAAGGATTCGAGTCATTGTTAAGTTTAGAGCATGTTGATTTAAAGCTGGCCACAGATCTTTATGATAAAGGGTATGGCTCTGCTTTTGAGCTTGCTAACGCAGATGAGGAATCTCTTCTAAAGATAGAAGGTATGACCCCGGAGAAAGCAAGACTTATTATAGAAGAAGCAAAGGAATATGTGGCAAAGAAAGAACAAGAAGCATCAGAGTCTGAAGGACAAGAAAAAGCTGTCCAATAAATGAGCAAAGGAAAAGGTCATATACCTATAAGAACATGTGTGGTATGCGGTATAAAAAAGCCAAAATTCGAGTTGATAAGGTTGGTGGCAGACAAATACGGTATCGTGAGAAGAGATGATAAAGGAAAGTTAGGTGGAAGAGGGGCATATGTATGTCCGAATAAGGAGTGTTTGGAAAAGCTTATAAAAAAGCCTCAACTGCTTTGCAGAGCCCTGAGAAAAGATAACATAAAATTTGCTGAACCCATAGGGGGAACATATGAGCAAGACAAGGGTGTACGAACTGGCAAAAGAGCTTAATATGGATAGTAAAAAATTAGTGGAAAAGCTTCAAAAAGCAGGTATAAATGTAAGAAGCTATATGAGTACTTTGGATGAATTTGAATTATCCAGGGCTAGAAAATTGATGTCAGACACCCCTTCTGACTCTAAGGTGGTGGTAGAGGAAAAAAGGGTATCCAGAAGAGTAATAAGAAGGAGGAGGGTGAGAACTGCTCCTTCTCCACAAGATCAATTGGCGGAAAAAAAGGTTGAATTAGAAGAACAAAAGGAAAAGCCCGAATTAGAAGCAGAAGAAAAGGCAAAGGAAGAAAAGATTGAGGAAAAGATAGAAGAAACAGAGAAAGAGAGGTTGCCAGAGGAAGAGCTGACAGAGAAAAAAGAGGAAGAAAAAGAGGCGGAGAAACAGCAGTTAGAACAAAAAGAGCGAGTCGAGTTAGAAGAGGTAAAACCGAAGGAGGAAACAAAGGAAGAAGTAGCTCAGCAGATAGTGGAAAAAGAAGAGAAAAGGCCAGAGCAGATTCAAGCAGAAGAACCAGAGCCTGCAATTCCGGAAGTTTCAGAATTTCTTGAAGAAGAGGTAAAAGCAGAACAAGAGGAAAAGAAGAAGAACAAAGATAAAAAGAAA
>CAYMUI010000030.1:0-94578 GCA_964393645.1 uncultured Desulfobacterales bacterium
TGTGACTCTTTCTTTTTGTTGCTTTTCTATTTCCTCTAATATGGCCAATAAAACCTCTCTTAAAGAAGGCTCCACTGTTTCTAATTTTTTAAAAAGATTTACACTTATGATAGACATGTTATTTACTCTCCTAACTTATGCTTAAGCTGTTTTTCACCATTCGATTTTATACCATATTCCCTGTCGTGTAAAAGAGGATTTTATTTCATCCCGGCAATCTTTTTCAGGATAAATACAGCATCTTCAAGCCCTATTTTTTTCATCGCCGTTTGAATTACCAAAAGGATAAACCATCATATTAGCATTTATCACCCTTTTCTAAAAAATCTGAATCATCCCCAACTGTAACCCTTGCATAGTATGCCCTACATTATTGTAAGCGTGGGTTACTGTGTTTGTACTGGTGGTTTTGTCAATTTTTCCATCTCCGTCAAAATTCCACATGGAGGAGACCATGCTTCCGTCTGGATTTGTTTCGCCCCTTGCAAAACTTGGTATAAGAAATGCCGCCAAGATAGAAAGTAAAATAAGATTTCTTCCACCCATAAAAAATATCTCCTGCCTGGAAAGAAATTTGCAAACTAAGTTGTCACAAAATTTTAATTAATGCAAGCAATAAAAACAATAATTGCTCACTTCTGACCAAAATAGGTGGATCATACCCAATGTATAAGCCAACTATTTTCTGAGTGCTTTCGGCCTGCGTTTTGTCTAATGCCGACTTTAACCCTTTGTCCTGATGGAAAAGTTACAGGGCTTCATGTTGGATATGTACTAGTGTTGCCAGGGGCTCCACTCACAGGGGAAACCTTAGATGAATTAAAAGAAAATCTAAAAGAAGTGATAGAAGTGTTATTAGAAGATGGAAATGTAAAGCCAGAAACGGAATTTGTTGGCATACAAAATATTACAGTAGGATAATGGGAAAATATCCAGATGGAAGATGCACTACTGCGCCGAGTATAAGTCCTCTTCTATGTGTTTCAGGTGCTGGATGGAAAAAGAGGATACAAAAAGTTGCAGTATAATGTTTCAGTCCAATTCATAAGACCAAGTATAGGGATATCATTTAATCTTAAAAATTCTTCAATGTCTAATGTCTGGTGGGAAGTCATGAGCTACGAAGATATAAGAGGGCCGCTTTTTAAGTTAATGAAGCAACAATATAGAAGCAAGTTTATTGATAAACAAATGCCTATATAGCGATTTATTTAGGCTAAATAGACAGATAAGTATTTGCTATTTCTCTGTTCGTTGTTGACTTTTTGGAAGTGCCTGATTATAAAAGGTAAATAAAAACAGGCTATAAAGTTAAACATTATGACAGAGCGTAAAGGGCAAAAACCCGTTTTTGTGAATGGTATTCCTGAGCAACCAATAAGGATAAATTTGTCATTGCAAAGTGTAAATAAGGCGATTGAGACTGCTAAAAGTCTTAAACCTTTTCTTGTGGCAGGAAAGGTGTGGTCAACCTTTTCTCCTCGTGGGGAAGTGGAGGTAAAAGGCGCGGTATTATACGAAAATCGAGTGATAAGTGTGATTGAATTTGATCCAAAAAACGGACAAGTTCTTCCTAAGGGCTATCATCCATTTGGCTATAAGATAGGAATTTCCTTAGAGAAAATTCAAACAGAAATGCCAAATATCATAAAAGAACTCGACTTGTTAAATGGAGCAGAATATAGAGAACCAGAATACTGCTGGATAATTCCTCTATCATATAAAGGCATGATAGTGGCACATGTGAAGGTTTATTACGACGGAATTCATGTTGTACCTGATTATAAAGCTGAAGCTGAAATGAAAGCCTTTGCAAAGTAAACGGTATTCTTACCTAACTTCATGCCAACCTAAGCAGTAAATTTGCAAACCGTTTAACCCCTATTGAGTTAGAGCTGTCAACTGAATTTAATCGTTTTTTGCTTGAAAAAAATTGCATGATCGAGTAAACATAAATATTTCAAAATGTGAGGTTGATATAAGATGAAGCTGGCTGTAAGTGGAAAAGGAGGAGTTGGGAAAACCACATTTGCTGCTTTTCTTATAAAGGCACTTTCTGATGCCGGTAAAAAAGTGTTGGCTATTGATGCAGATCCTGACGCAAATCTGGCTCAGGCATTGGGTATAAAAGACAGTAGTAATATTGTGCCGATTGCTCAAATGAAGGATCTTATAGAAGAGAGGACAGGTGCTAAGCCAGGCACAATAGGGGGCTTTTTCAGTTTAAATCCAAAAGTGGATGATCTTCCTGATAGATTGTCTATTAAGATAGACAACATAAGACTTATGGTTATGGGTGGTATAAAAAAAGGTGGAAGTGGTTGTATATGCCCTGAAAGTGCTCTTTTAAAACAACTTATCAGACACATAGTTATATCGAGAGATGAAGCAGTGGTTATGGATATGGAAGCAGGATTGGAGCATCTGGCAAGAGGCACAGCAATGTTTGTGGACAAGCTTATCGTGGTGGTAGAGCCAGGAAGAAGGAGTATTGAGACAGCACTTCAAATAAAAAAACTCGCTTCTGATTTAGGTATAAAGAATGTAGCTGTGGTGGGAAATAAGATCAGAAGTCAACAGGATGAAGTATTTATAAAAGAAAATTTGAACAATTTTGAATTTTTGTGTTTTCTTCCATTTAAAGAAGAGATAATAGAGTCAGATTTGAAAGGTATAGCAGTTTTTGAGAACGATAAAGAAACCTTAGAAAACATAAAAAACATGATTCAGGAGAAAATATTATGAAGTACAATAGAATTCACAACTTTAATCCAGGTCCTGCTGCCTTGCCTTTGCCTGTCTTAGAGCAGATAAGAGACGAGCTTTTGAATTATAAAGGCACAGGTATGTCCATTCTTGAAACCAGCCATCGTTCCAAGACATTTGACGAGATAATAAACGAAGCGATAGAGAGGACAAAAAGGCTTCTCAATCTTGACGATCGGTTTCATGTAATATTTGTACAGGGAGGAGCAAGCCTTCAATTCGCAATGGTACCTATGAACCTTTCTGTAGATGGCAAACCAGTCGATTATATAAACACAGGTACATGGGCAACAAAGGCTATTAAGGAGGCAAGAATACAAAATAAAGAAGTAAGAGTTATAGCCTCCTCTGAAGATGAAAACTTCTCATATATCCCTCAGAATGTTCATGAAGATGGAAAAGGGGCATATTTACACTTTACCTCCAACAACACAATAAAAGGAACTCAGTGGGCAAGTTTCCCTGAAGGAAATGGAGTTCCTCTTGTAAGCGATATGTCTTCTGACTTTATGAGCAGAACTTTTGATCCTTCTCCTTTTGGACTTATATATGCAGGAGCTCAAAAGAATATCGGGCCTGCAGGTGTTGCGATGGTGATTATAAGGGATGATATGCTGGAGCGGATTCCTCAGAATCTACCTACCATGCTCAAATATAGCACCTATGTGGATAACAATTCTCTGGCAAACACTCCCCCGTGCTTTGCAATATATGTGATAAATCTCGTGCTAAGGTGGCTCGAAGAAGAAATTGGTGGGCTCAAGAAGATGGAAGAGATAAACAGAAAAAAGGCAAAGCTTATATATGATGTAATAGACTCCTCTGATTTTTACAAGGGAACCGCGAGGAAGGATAGCAGATCCATGATGAATGTAACCTTTAGGCTTCCTTCAGAAGACTTGGAAGATCTTTTTGTCAAAGAAGCTCTTAAGGAGGGTCTCGGAGGTCTTAAAGGACACAGGTCTGTTGGTGGATGCAGGGCATCACTTTACAATGCGGTTACATTAGATTCTGTTAAGGCATTAGCAGATTTTATGAAACATTTTGAACAAAAATATGGCTAAGATGATAACTGCTACAAAAAGAGAAAGAATTGCTGATATCTTAAAAAAGAAAGAGATTGGAAAGAAGATATCTATTTATGGATGGGTAAAGACAAGAAGAGATTCAAAAGGAGGATTTTCTTTTCTGGAGATAAATGACGGCTCTTGCTTGAGAAGTCTTCAAGTAATTGCTGACAAAAAGCTTCCGAATTATGAAAATGAAGTACTTAAGCTGAATACAGGTTCGTCCGTTATGGTCAGGGGTACTGTGGTGTCTTCTCCTGGAAAAAAGCAGGATATAGAACTTCAAGCTGAAGAAATAAAAGTTGTTGGATGGGCAGACCCAGAGGTATATCCTCTGCAGAAAAAGAGACATTCGTTTGAGTTTTTGAGAACAATTCCTCACCTTAGGCCCAGGACCAATACATTTGGAGCTGTTGCAAGAATAAGGAGTGCTATGAGTTATGCTATACACAAGTTCTTCCAAGAGAAAGGTTTTATCTATATACATACTCCTATAATAACAGGCAGTGACTGTGAGGGAGCAGGGGAAGTATTTAAGGTTACCTCGTTTGATCTTTCCAAGATTCCAAAAAAGGAAGACGGAAGCGTGGATTTTTCTGAAGATTTTTTTGGACAAGAAGCATACTTAACCGTAAGCGGTCAGTTAGAAGCAGAAGCATATGCCCTTGCATTGGGTGATGTTTACACATTTGGTCCTGCTTTTAGGGCAGACAATTCTAATACACCGAGGCATTTGGCTGAATTTTGGATGGTGGAACCGGAGATGGCATTCTCTGGACTTGAAAGGGCTATAAAGCTGGCGGAAGAATTGATAAAATATTTGCTGTCGTTTGCTATTGAAAACTGTAAAGAAGACTTAGAGTTCTTTAACAGATTTATTGATTCTGGCACTTTGCTTCAGATCCAAAAGGGAATTGAACAAGACTTTGCAAGAATAACCTATACAGAGGCTATAGAGATGCTTTCTAAAGCAAACAAGCAATTTCAGTATCCTGTGGAGTGGGGATATGATCTGAAAACAGAGCATGAAAGATACATATGCGAAGAAGTGTTTGATAAACCCACTATTATTACTGACTATCCCAAAGGCATAAAACCTTTCTACATGAAGCTGAACCCAGAGGGTGAAACCGTTATGGCAATGGATATTCTTGTTCCTCGGGTCGGGGAGATTGTTGGTGGCAGTCAGAGAGAGGATGATTACGAGACTTTGCTTTTGAGAATGAAGGAACAGGGGGTTGATCCTCGAGATTACTGGTGGTATCTACAGCTTAGAAGATTTGGTTCAGCTCCACATGCGGGTTTTGGACTCGGATTTGATAGATTTATTCAGTTTGTTACCGGACTTTCCAATATTAGGGATGTGATTCCGTTTCCAAGGACCCCGAACAGTCTTGGTTTTTTAAACAGGAGGGTATATGGTTCTGATATATAAATAAAAGAAAGGGGGTGGGAACATGAAGTCATTAGGCAAGCATGTTATCTTAGAGGTTCATGGAGCAAACAAGGATCTTTTAAATGACTTGGAAAAGATAGAAAAGATAATGACCAAGGCTGTTCAGCTATGCGGAGCTACTATAATAAAGCCTTTTTTTCATCAATTTTCTCCTCATGGCATCAGCGGTGTAATCGTTATTGCTGAATCTCACTTTTCTATACACACATGGCCAGAGTATGGATATGCTGCGTTAGATCTGTTCACCTGTGGGGAGCAGATAAGACCTGAGGAGGCAGTAAGTTATCTTAAAAAAGAGCTTAATGCCGAGCATATCCATATGATGGAAATAAAGCGGGGCACATTGGATATTCCTCCTGAAGAGCTGAAGCACAAGTAATAACCTAAGAAGGAGGTGAAACATGGCAGATATAATGGAACAGTACGAAAAAGAAAATGCCTGGGGACTGCTGAGCAGTATTGACATATATGACTGTGATCCTGAGAAGATAAAAAGTAAAGAGGCGATAGTTGAATATGTGTCCCGTTTATGTCAGCTTATAGATATGAAGCAATATGGAGAGCCTATTGTAGTCCACTTTGGAAAAGGTCAGACAGAAGGTTTTAGCCTTGTACAGCTTATAGAAACTTCTCTTATCAGCGGTCATTTTGCCAATGAAAGCAATAGAGCTTTTATAGACATATTCAGTTGTAAACCTTATGATCCTGAAAAGGCAGCGGAGTTTAGTAAAGATTTTTTTGGTGGCAGCAGTTACAGACTTAATGTTCTTATACGTAAATAAGGGGGGAGTAAAATGGTGGAAGAATTCACAGAGGATGAGCTCAGGTTAACTACAATGGATCTTTGGTTTGAAGAAAAATTAGAACCCCCGGTAGGGACTACTTTCAGGGTCTTGGTGAATAGAACCATAGAAAGATTTCGCTCGGAATATCAAGAGATTGCTGTCTTAGAAACAGAGAAACTCGGCAAGATGCTCATTCTGGACGGTGTAATAATGCTGTCCGAGTTTGACGAATTTGCATATCACGAAATGATCGTGCATGTACCTCTTCTCACCCATCCGAATCCAAAGAAAGTGCTGGTTATAGGTGGGGGAGACGGGGGTTCCATAAGAGAGATCGTGAAGCACAAAACAATAGAAGAGGTGCACCTGTGTGAGATAGATCGTGCAGTGGTAGAAGTTTCCAAAAAACACCTTCCCACTCTGTCGTCTGGTTTTTATGATCCAAGAGTAAAGATATTTTATGAGGACGGTGCGCAGTTTGTGAAAAACAAGAAAAACGAATATGATGTGATAATCGTGGACTCTACAGATCCTGTTGGAGCAGCGGTAGTTTTATTTGAAGAGCCTTTTTACAGAGACATGTACAATGCGCTCAAGCCAGATGGTATAGTAGTAAGTCAGTGTGAATCCATCTATTATCATCAGACTTTGATTAAGAGAATGCTTGAATTTATCTCCAATATTTTTGAACTTACAGGCTATTACTATTCCTTAGTACCTACATATCCAAGTGGAACCATAGGTTTTGCTTTTTGTTCTAAAAAGTATCATCCGTTAAAGGACTTGGATGAAACCCGAGTTTCAGAGCTGGGGAAGTTAAAGTACTATAATCCTCAGATTCACAAGGCATCTTTCTGCTTACCGGCTTTTATAAAAGAGATGCTTCCAGCCCATCTTTTGCACATTAATAGCGACCTCAAGATATAACAAAAGCCGGGCAACAAATACATGGCCCGGCTTTGATGATTACGCCCAGTTAATAGGTCTTGCTTCAAAGATATTGGTTTTTGGATGCAATATCTCTTCTCTTAATTTTAGCCATGTGTAAGCGGGCTTTAACCGTCTCAATTTGCCGTCCCTTGGGGGACGGGAATGAACAGTGTGCTCATATATGGCTTCTGCAATACCAATGTAAAAACCTTCTGCAGGATAAAGATACTGGCTCTTAAATTTTTCAGCTCCTATGTTCTCTTTTTGAGATATCTCCTTTATTTGTTCCTCAGAGATCTGCACTAAATAGAACTTAGAGACACCTCTTTCAGAGTACTTATACATAGACCTGGACTCTGAACTGGACACATATACCGTGGATATAAAGTCGAGTTTCCTTAACAGCTGGGCAGCGATAAGGCCTGCGGTTCTCCTTCCTCCTACGCTGTGATGACAGCCATAGTATTCAAATAGTTTGTTCTGAAGTATTCTTGCTTCCTTATCTCCATTTTCATATAGGTTATGCTGAATATATCTCAAATACTTTGCAAGATCTTCTGCTGCATCTGCTATGGGCCAGTCAATCTTGACATGAAAGTGGGTAAGACAATACCTTGTCTTTTTTTTTACAGTTGGATCTTGCTGGATAAGTAAAGCATAATCTACATTTAGGAGTTTTTCGATAAAGTCAAAAAAGTGAGGGTTGTCAAAGTATCTTATGTTTAAATGAAATTTTTTATGCAAAGTAAAGTTGGCTAAGTATTCCAAGTTTTTTTTGTTTACGCTGTTTTCGGGAAAGAAGCGGATATAGTTTTTCATCTCGGGCGGGATTGTTCCTTCGCAGAATATTACGAGAAATGTATTGAACAACTCCGACTCCTTTGCCATCTTTCGGGTTCTGGGCTTAAGCTCTGTTTTGGTTAAGAATTCGTATGAAACATTATTTTTCTGGTAGTTGTAAAAAGAATCTACAAGAGCAATCTTCATGAGATGTCTTTCTAAGCTGTCTCTGAGCAATTCATACAGGGATCTTCTGATCTTTTCATAATAGCTTAACTTTTCCCTAAATCTCCACATCTTCTTATTCCTTCCATCCGTGTATTCCGATGAGATTTACAAATCGGCAACCGCCCAAGTTTTCTCTTATAAGACCTTCCTTGGACTTAGTAACCTTTATTAATTCCTGAGAAAACCGATCTCCCACAGGTATAACCAATCTGCCTTTGTCTGCTAACTGATCTAACAGGGGTTGTGGAATCTTGGGTGCACCTGCGGTAACTATTATTGCATCGTAAGGTTTGTTTTCAGGCCAACCAAGTGTGCCGTCTCCTGCTTTAAAAAATATGTTTTTATAACCTAAGTTTTTTAATACCTCTTTTGCCTTATCTAACAAAGATATGATTCGCTCTATGGTATATACCTCTTTGGACAATTCCGCTAATATAGCTGTTTGATATCCACTTCCTGTGCCAATTTCCAATGTTTTTTCATCTCCGCTCAGTTCTAACGCTTCTGTCATTAGAGCGACTATATACGGCTGAGATATGGTCTGGCCATATCCTATTGGCAGGGGATAATCATTGTACGCTTCTTCCACAAGATCTGCAGGAACAAAAAGATGTCTGGGTACTTTCCTCATAGCATCTAACACTCTTTTATCATGAATGCCTCTTCTTATGAGCTGCTCTTTTACCATCTTTTCCCTTTTTTCAGCAAAAAAATCTGCTTTTTTTCTTTCTTCCATTCAAATCTCCAGTTTTTTGGTGTTTTAGAAAAAAATATGTTTATAAAGTTAAGGAGTCAAGGAAAATTTACTTTATATACGAGAGCTTTTTTATTTTTACTGCCAAAGCTGGCCATTAATTTAAGATGTTTTTCATTCATGTGAAACGGACATTTTTCTCTAAAAAGGATCAAATATCCCTTTTCAGGAATCTTTTTTAGGTTTCTTAGAAGGATCACAGGGCGCTTGGAATAAAAAGAAAGCTCCGGGATGTATGCATTTGAGTATACCGGTGTACCTTTATTTGCGTGTGTCTTTAACCATAAAGCTGTTTTTTTTATGTACAGCTTGCTGTGCTTGGATGGTTTAAATGCACAGACAAAAAGGACAAAAAAAGCCAAGATAACAGTGAAATTGAAAATTTTTGGAAGCACATGTCTTGACCTTTGCAGATTGTTCCAGAGCTGTTCAATTGAAAAAGGAACAAGGATAAGTATTAAAAAAGAGGCGGGCATTAAGAAACGATATGAAAGAAAAAGGTTTTCATATAGAAAAAAAGCAGGGATAATAAGATTTATTACCAAAAAAGTGTATATTATTGCTTTTGCCCGATTCTTAGGAATAAGTTTTTTGACAAAAGAGTAAGCAGCTATTAAAAAATGAAGTGGCCATACAGTCCTTATCAGCTTGGAGATAAATATGCCCATAAGACCAAATGTAACCAAAGTCTGTCCCCATTTTCTTGAAGGTTTTGGCAGTATTATCCTGCCAGCTAATTCACCTTTTTCGCTGATTCTGTTTAAGAAAAATCGATGCAAGTAGTCTATGTGAAGTGCTAATTCCTTTAATCTTGTGGAAGAGTAAAGGTTTATCCCCTTTATGTGAAAGATAAGACCTAAAAGGGATAATATCACGACTCGTATTGCATATAGGAAGAGAATTTTTTTTACTTTTTTCAGAAGAGGTTCTTCTCTTACAAGGATTATGAAAGGGTAAAGAGTTAGATAAACTATTCCTTCTAACCTAAACAGCGTGGCTAAATCTAAGCATATCCATCCCAGTATCACATGGATCCAGCCATTTGTAAGGGAGAATCTGACTATAAAGTAAAGAGAAAGCATTAAAAATGCCCAGTATCCGAGGTCTCTTGTAATATATTTCTGGAAGTGGTGGAATCTTGGGTGTCCAATTATGACTATCATGGAAATGATAGGGATGAGTTTTGAAGACGGTTTCATCTCTTTTATAATGCTTACAAATGACCAGACAATGATACAGCTAAAGATTATATTCAAAAGATAGGCAGAATGTTCCAAAGAGATAAAAAAAATCCTGCTAATTATAGCAATAAGAATAGGATAAAAAGGCCATTTGTATACCTCTAATACTCCTTTTATACCAGAGTTCAGGAATGCCTGAGCAGCTTTTATGTATAGAATCCCGTCTCTGTTTATTATGTCGTTCGTGCGTATAACTATTAGTGCTGATACTACAGTAAAAAATATGGCTATTAGTCTTGTATCATTTGTTAATAAACTCAGCCATTGCTTCTTTTCTAAGTTCATCTGGATTTTCATGGTATCTTGGAGAAAAGTGGAATATCGTAAACTTTTTTACATTTGCTAATCTTGCTATCATGCCAGCCTGCTTTGCGGTCAAGTGAGATTTTTTTCTCGCCAGTTCTTTGTCTTTTTCCAGAAAGGTAGCTTCTATGAAAAGAATATCCGAGTCTTTAGCAAATCTTACTATTTTTTCTATATTCTCTTTGCTTCCGCTCACATCTGTAACATATGTGATTTTCTGTCCCGGAGTAATTATAGCTATTTCTTTTATGAGCTTTTGAAGAGGGAATTTTTCTTCTTTTATTATCTTTCCTTTTTCTTCCCACGTGACAGTAAAATCTACATCTGCATCTTTATTTTTATATACGGTTTCTTTGAATCTGCTAAGCCAAGGTCCTACAGGAAGTCCCAGTTCTTTTAGTTTTTCTTTGTTAATATTTACATGGAAATTCTCCTTTATTGAAAAAGCAAGGCACGGAATCTGATTATGATCCAGTATCGTAGCGCTTACAAAAAAAGCGGGTTCTTTTAACAGAATGCCATTAAAGGGGTAGATCTTTTCTTTGTCAGGAGCAAATCTCTTTTTGCATACATATTCTTTTCTTATTATAGAGTTTTCATTTACCTCGTTTGCTATTATCCTAAAGTCAGTAACATATTCAGAAACCAGATTCCAAGTATAACCTGCCAGCTTTCCTTCCACATTTCTTAAAAATCCCTTGGGCCCGAATACGCAGAGTTTCTTGTTCCTGCCCAGAAATATCCTGAGCAATAAGTCAAATCCTATAAAATGATCCATATGGGTGTGGGTTACAAATACATGGGTTATTTTGAGCATATCTCTTGAAGAAAGCTCTGATATGTCGCCCAAATCAAACAGAATTGCTCTACTTTGGTACAAAAATTTTATAAACAATACCGGATCGTAGAATGGATCATTCACAAGGCTTGCATGAAATATAGGTTTCATTTAGACATTACAGGTCTTCAAGATAGTCTTTTAGTTTTTCCTTTAAAGAATCGGGCCACTCGTTTTTGCTCAAAAATGCTCTTATTTCTTCTTTTGTGAGCTTTTCTACTATAGACTTAGGTAATCTTCTGAGAACTTCAAGCCTTTCCGCATCTATATCTTTTATAAAATCTTCTTTCATTTTAAACCCCCATATCTTTTATTTGTTCCTTAGTAAGACCTCTTACCCTGCTTCCACCAATGAGAAGTATCTGGCAGGCGAGTTCAAAGAAGACAGCTCTTTTAAGCAGCAAATCTACATCATTTGCAAGGGTAACAAGTCCGTGATTTTGCATAATTATTAAATTGCTCTGGCTTGCTTCTTTTGTAACTGCTTCTGCTAATTGTTTTGAGCCAGGCGGGTAAAAAGGCACTTTTGCGATTGATTTTATGTAATATGGCACTTCTGGAATGATATTAAAGTCTTCAAAAGAAAGTTCCGAACAAGCAACTGCTGTAGCGTAAGGGGATTGAAAGTGTAAAACTGCTCCAACATCACTTCTTACTTTATATATTCCAGCGTGAAACCTGAATTCTACAGAGGGTTTGATGTGATTCAAAACCTTTCCGTCTATATCGCATACGGAGATGTCTTTATCTGTAAGCCTTTCCATCCAAGATCCTGTGGCAGTGATAAGCATTATGTGCTGATTTACCCGCAGAGAAAGATTCCCACTGCTACATCTTACAAGACCAAGTTCTGCTACCTTATGGGCTGTGTCTATGAAAAGCTTTTTTATGTCTTCGCTTATTTCTTTCACGCTTTAAATATCTTTTTACTTTTTATGCCCCGTGATTCAAACGCATTTCTTGTGTCTAAGATACACTGAGAATGTTTTTCAATGAAATGGTAATCGTATATGGAGTGATCGGTTACGAGTATGGTGAGATCAGAGCTGTTTAAAACCTCTTTCGTAAGTTCAACTGACTTCATGTCTATGTCAGGATAATTCCTGTGTCCCCCACACCACGGCACAAAGGGATCATTATAATAGACATTTGCCCCGCACTTTTTTAACAGTTGTATTATCTTTAATGCTGGTGATTCCCTTTGATCATCCACATCTTTTTTATACGCCACGCCCAATATAAGTATATTCGCTTCTTTTACTGTTTTTCCATAAAGATTCAACACCTGAAATGCCTTTTCTATTACATAGTAAGGCATGTAAGCGTTTATTTCTCCTGCAAGTTCTATAAACCTGGTATTTAGTTCGTATTCTTTTGCTTTCCAGGTAAGGTAAAAAGGATCAATAGGTATACAGTGCCCCCCAAGTCCGGGTCCCGGATAGAATGCCTGAAATCCAAAGGGTTTTGTCTTAGCTGCTTCTATTACTTCCCATATGTCTATTCCCATTTTGTCCAAAAGCATCTTCATTTCATTAACAAGGGCTATATTTACCGCCCTGTATATATTCTCTAACAGTTTTGCTGCTTCTGCCACTTTTGTAGAAGATACCGGTACAGTTTTAACAACTATTTGATCATACAGAGTTTTTGCCACTTCCAAACATCTTTTTGTATATCCTCCCACTATCTTTGGTATCTTAGAAGTAGAGAATTGTTTGTTTCCTGGGTCTTCCCTTTCAGGGGAAAATGCGAGGAAGAAGTCTTCTCCTGCTTTTAATCCGGATCGTTCGAGTATCATCCTTAAATCTTCGTCTGTTGTACCAGGATATGTGGTAGATTCTAACACTACTAACTGTCCTTTGCGTAAATATTTGGCTATGATATTTCCCGTATTAAATACATATGTCATATTTGGTTCTCTGTGTTTTCCAAGAGGAGTTGGTACGCATATAATTATACAGTCTACCTCTTTAAGTCTCGAAAAATCCGAGGTAGGATCAAGACTTTTTGATACCTCTTTTAGTCTTTCTTCCCCTATGTGTTTTATATAACTTTTCCCCTTCTTTAGCATCTCTACCTTTTTCTTATCCGTGTCAAACCCTATCACTTGAAATCCTGAACTGCAGAACTCTATAGCTAAAGGAAGACCAACATATCCAAGCCCTATTATTCCTATTTTTGCTTTTTTTTCTTTGATTTTTTTTATAATCTCTTCCATAAAAAACCTCTTCTTCAGTTATTGCTTCATGGATAGATATAAGATAAAAAAGGAAGGTTAGTGTCAAGAAAAAATAAGGGGTTTGAGATGAAAAAGCCCGTAATGGTGATTCCAACCTATTGGAGGAGAGAAGAAGCCTTTGGCATAAAAGAGACAGATTTGATCTATGACCATCCCACTCCTCTGGATCAGGATGGAACTCTCAAAAGAGCGATAGAAAGCACAGGTATATTGAAAAACAAAGACTTTTTGCTTGTAATTATTGCGGTGGCAAACGCAGAGGATATAGAGCAAAGAGTAGAGGAGAAGGTGTTTGATATAATCCTTAACTCACATGTTGAGGTGCCTGTCTTCTTCTTTTCTCACTCACATTTAAAAAGATTGCAGCTTGAACTTAGGAAGACTTTGGATAAAAAGTTGCTTCACCTTTTAAGCCTCAAAGGATATTCAAGTATAAGAAACATGTGTCTTTTTTTGACTCATGCGTTGTCTTCTGAAGTATCGATATTGATTGATGATGATGAGGTATTTGAAGACCCAGATTTTATAGGGAAAGCCTTAGAGTTTGTAGGAACTGATATTGATTCTGAATTTGTAGGGGCTGTGGCGGGATACTATGTTCAGCCAGATGGGGGATGGAGACTTAAGCTGAGCCAGGAAGAATGGGCAAGATATTGGAACACTGCCGAAAAAATGAACGCCGCATTCGAGCTATTTATTGGAAAAGGGCCGAGATTAAAAGTTACGCCATTTGCATTTGGTGGAAATATGGTTATACATAAAGAAGTTTTTGTTAGAATCCCATTTGATCCAAATATAACTCGTGGAGAAGACATAGATTTTCTGATAAATATGAGAATGTTTAACTACAAGTGTTACTTGGATAATACTCTTTCCATAAAACATCTGCCACCTCCTAAACCTTATCCATTGTGGAAACAGATGAGGCAGGATATATGTAGATTTTTATACGAAAGGGAAAAGCTCAGAAAACAAAGAAGAATGCAAGGAATGTACTATGTAAAAGTGGAAGAGCTGGAACCTTATCCGGGCGAGTTTTTAAAAGACGATTTAGAAGAAAAGATAAATAAGGCAAGTCAGGCATTGGCAAGTTATTATAAAAAGATAGGCTTAGATCAGGATGCAAAAGAGGCACTTAGAAACATAGAGATTGCTACTAAGTTTGAATGGTTAAAAAAAGATCCTTTCTCAGAGCTTCTTACTTTAAAAAATAAGTGGGAAACCCTTATGCAAAAGGTAACGGATCCGGATGTAAGGTCAAAGATAAAAGAATCTATTACTCGGGTAAAATAGGGTGGGGCATGAGATTGGCTGTGCAGGTAAGGGATTTAAGTAAGACATATGTGCAGGGATTTATTAAGAAAAGAGAAAAGAAAGCCTTAGAAGGTATAAACTTAGATGTTCCAGAAGGCGCCATATATGGAATTCTTGGGCCAAATGGTGCGGGAAAGACTACGCTGCTTTCTATTATTGCTGGTATCTTACTTCCTGACAAAGGCTATGTAAGGATATTCGATATTGACATACATGATAATTTTGAAACAGGAGAAATCTACAAAAAAATAAACATATCTTCTGGTCATGCAAATTTTCTTTGGAGCATGACAGTAAAAGAAAATCTAAATTACTATGCCATGCTGTACGGGATGTCTAAGAAAGAGAGAGAATACAAAATTGAAGAATTGATGGAACTTTTTTCTATTACACCTTACAGGGATGTGAGATTTGAGGAACTTTCTACAGGAACAAAGCAGAGACTTTCACTGGCAAAGGCTTTTTTAAATAATCCTTATCTCATACTTTTAGATGAGCCCACAGTTGGTCTTGATCCTGATGTGGCGATGGGCATAAGAGAAATAATTAAGCATTTTCATGAAAAAAAAGGGGTCACTTTTATCATAACGACCCATAACATGGATGAAGCAGAAATGTTGTGTGATGAGGTTCTGTTTATATTCAGCGGAAGGATTAAAGCCAAAGGAGATCCTAAGTCTTTAAAAAAGCGGATGGGGCTTGGAGATAAGATTCATATAGAATTTCAAGACAGCAGTTCTGTGCCGGCAGGCTTCCATATAGATGGACTTATCAATGTAAGTTTCCATCATGACCGTATTTCTTTTGTAGTAGATGATCATACCTTAAGGCTTCCTGAACTTATAAGTGAGTTAATAAAAAACAAGTTTAAAATAAAAAGGATAGAAATAGAACAGGCAGACTTAGAAGATGTTTTTATCAACTTTGCAAGATGAGTTTACAAAAATAAGCGCATTTGTTTTTAAAAATTGGATAATGGCTAAGAGAAATATTTTCGGTCTTTTTGAAGTGGCTTTTTGGCCTTTAATTTCTTTTTTGTCCGTTGGTTTTCTTTCTGACTTTGTGGAACTTTCTCCTGCTATGAAAGGCTTTATACTAATAGGCGTGGTAGCCATGAACACCATTCAGGTTTGTCAATTAGATATGGCCTATGTTCTATTGTATGACATATGGAGTAAATCACTTAAGCACAGTTTTGTTGCTCCAATAGGGATAAGGCATGTTTTGCTCGGATCCATGATAATAGGAATAATAAGAGGAGGAATTGTTTTTTTTGTATTGGCACTTTTAGGTCAGATAGTATTTCACTATAACATTATTGTACCGGACATTTTTGCCACTACATTTTTTTTATCCGGGCTTTTTCTCAATGCAGTAATAATAGGGATATTGGTTTCTATATTGGTTTTGCTTGTAGGATACAAAGCAGAAGTAGCTGCTTGGTCGGTTGTTAGTATCATGTTTCTTATATGTGGTATTTATTATCCAATTTCTGTTTTACCATACTGGGCACAAGCCATGGCAAAAGCACTGCCCTTAACCTATTTTTTAGAATATTACAGAAGTTTTTATGGATTTGAACCTTTTTGTTCGTCTGCCTTATTAAAAGGCTGTCTCCTGCTTTTTGTGTACCTTATATTAGAAGTGTACTTGATGTATTCAGCACTTCTCAGGGCAAAGAAGAACGGAATGTTACTTAAGTTATCAGAGTAGAGGAGCGACAGAGATGGAACTTGAGGTGAAGGATGTTGCGAAACTTTTAGACCTTCCCGAGATAACCATTCTTAGATGGATAAAACAGGGCAAGATCCCTTTTTATCTAAAAGATGGTAGGTATGTAATAGATAAAAAGAGACTTATCTCTTGGGCAAGGTTACACAACATTAAGCTTAGAGAAAGGCAGGAAGAGGAAGAAAAAGAAGAATCTATCACACTTTGTACCGCTATAGAAAGAGGAGGAGTCTATTTTGACCTTAAAGGAGAAAGTGTACACGAAGTTCTTAAGAATGCCGTGGAATTGTTAAAACTTCCTTCCAATGTTGACAGAGAAATGTTACTCGAAAAGCTTCTCCAAAGAGAAGAGCTTTGTTCAACGGGAATTGGGGAAGGCGTGGCAATACCTCATCCGAGGCACCCTGTTTTAGGACTGAAGAATATGGTAGCTGTATTCTTTTTAGAAAAGGAGATAGACTTTAATTCAGTAGATGGCAAGCCTGTATTTGTATTATTCATAATACTTGCTTCTTCTACAAAGACACACCTGAGGCTTCTTTCGAGGCTCAGCTATTGTCTCAGGAATAAAGAGTTTTTAAGGTTCTTAAGAGAATGTAACGAAGCTTCTGAGCTGATAAACTGGATAAAAAAGCTGGAATCACAGATAAGCTAACAAAAAATGAGATTATCCTTCCACAGAATAGATGAAAGGATTCAGCTTATACTGATTGCTACCGTGGTGGGAATTGGAGGTGGATTTGCTTCAGTTGGGCTCAATAGAAGCTTAGAGTTGGGAAGGGAGTTTCTGATAAGATATAGGGCAGATTGGTATTCTTTTATTTTTCCTGCCATTGGTGCTGCTCTTTCAGTTTTTTTTCTTACATACATTGCCAGAGATGTCGGGGGACACGGCGTTCCAGAAGTTATCTACAGTGTTACCAGAAGAGGAGGGCTTTTAAGATTAAGATCGAGTTTTTCGAGACTTATTTCTTGTGCTTTGACTATTGCCAGCGGCGGTTCAGCAGGTCCGGAAAGTCCAGTGGTTATAAGCGGTGCCAGTATTGGTTCAAATATAGCATGCTTTTTTAGAATGAGAGACAGACAAAGGATCACCCTTGTTGGAGCTGGTGCAGCATCGGCCATTGCTTCCATATTTAATGCCCCGGTAGCAGGGATAGCTTTTAGCTTAGAAGCTATTTTGGGAGAGTGGACTGCTACAAATCTTGTCACTATAGCTGTAGCATCTGCTGTAGGAACAGAGGTTTGTCGTATATTTCAGGGAAATCAAATTCCATTTAAAGGCGGCCCTTTTGTAATAAGCAATGTTGATCTTGCGGCATGTATCGGACTTTCTATTTTTACATGTGCTTCTGCTCTTATTCTTATGAGACTGCTTAGGACAGTGAGACATTTATCCAGTAAAGTTGTCTCTTCAGCTATTGTGAGAGCAGGTTGCGGAGGACTTATCGTGGGTTTTATCGGTATATTTTTGTCAGATGTATTGGGAGAAGGATATGAATCCATAAGAGCGGTTATATACGGGCAGCCTTTTGATGGGATCATGATGGCCGGGCTTTTGACCTTAGGAAAGATAGTTGCTACCTGTCTTACCATTGGAACGGGAGGAATGGGAGGGCTTTTTGCTCCTTGCCTTGTTATAGGAAGTTTTTTAGGTCTTTTTTACTACAAGATCCTTCTACTTATATTTCCATCTGTAAACTGGGCAGGCCAATCTTATTTTTGTCTTTTGGGTATGGCGGGTGTGTTAAGTAGTGTTCTTCAGGCTCCTATGACTGGCATTTTTTTGATCACCGAAATTACTGGTGGATACCAGGTGTTGGTGTCCGTGCTTTTGGTTTCAGTTGTAAGTGTTTCCTTAAGCCGACTTTTTGAACCGTTTTCTGTCTATCATCAAGAGCTTGCTGTAAGAGGAGAGCTGCTGAGACCCCGAACAGACAGAAGAATACTTTCAGAATTAAACCTCGTAGAACTTATCGATTATAACTACTACCCTATAAGGCCAGATATGAGGTTAAGAGAGTTTATAGAGATCGTGAAAAAGACCGATTATGATTTTTTTCCAGTGATTGATCCTGAAACCAACACTTACATAGGAGTGATTCATGTGGATGACATAAGAGCATATCTTTTTGACCCAAATCTTTATGATACTATACTTGTGGAAGAACTTATTGATCCGAGTATTCCTACCGTGTCTCTTGAACAAGAATTAAGCGAAGTTATAGAAATGTTTGATTACAGACACGATGCCACTCTTCCAGTAGTGCATGATAGGAGATTTATTGGTTTTGTATACAAGTCAAAAATATTAGACCATTACAGAAAAGAGTTAATCGTAGAGGAGGAAATATAATGAAAAATGAATTGCTTCATGTGTTTAGAAACACCCCCTTTGGCAGAGAAACCCTTTTTCACTCTATATACTTCTGTAAAAATACTGCCACAGAGCTAAGGGTGTACATTCCCAAATTCAAACAGTTTCTCATGTACTTTGAAAATGGAGTAGTTACAGTGGATTTGGATGATTCATATTTAACAGATCCTGAAAGTGCTAAAGAACATGCAGAGAAGATAATAAAGGATGCCGGGCTTGTTCCCAACTTTGTAGAACCCAAAAGTTACACAGCTTCTACTTTGCCTGATTTGCCCGTGGACTTTAAATACATGACATGTCCAAAAAGCATGAGCGATGTATCTTCAAAGATAGGATTGGGGTATATTGGCCCAAAGGTGAGAAATATAGTAAAACACGCCAGTTTCCCAGTGCTTATAACTACCTCTATCTTCAAGGAATGGAAAAACATAACTATCTTTTTTGGAGGCTCTAACAATGCAGGAAAGGCGGCAAGGGTTGGAATAGATATAGGAAAGGTTTCTGGTTTTCCTGTTTTTCTTTTTACTCAAGCAGAAGGAAAACCAAAAAGCTTTTATGAGGAGGAACTTGATAAAAGAGGGCTTCTGACACCCCTTAAAGAGATCGGATTTGAGTGGCTCTTTTTTGAAAAAGGGGATATGAAGATAAACTTATACGAGGTCCCTCACGACAGTCTGCTTGTCTTAGGTGCCTATGGACATGGTCCTATAAAAGATGTTCTTTTTGGAAGCAAATTAGAGCTTATTCAAAGCTATCTTCCTAACAACATCGTTGTAGTAGGGCCAAATTGTGAGCCTTCGTTTGTCTTGACATGACATAATCTCATCCATTAAGCTATTTCCTAAAAGGAAAGGGGGTATATATGAAGACCAAAGTCGAAGATCTAAGTTCTGTAAAAAAACGCCTTTTTGTTGAAATAGAGCCAGAAGAGCTCGAAAAGAGGTTAAACAAAGTTTACTCAGAGTTAAAGAAGAGGGTGAGGCTGAAAGGTTTTAGGCCAGGAAAGGTGCCTATAAAAATACTGGAGACCAGATTTGGTGATATTGTTAAACAAGAAGTGATAGATGACATAATAAAAAGCACATTTCCTGAAGCAGTTAAAGAGCTGAATACCTTGCCTTTAGCAGTTCCTTCCTTTGAATATGATAAAGACAGTTTAAGGAGAGGCCAGCCTTTTCAATATTCTGCGATTGTAGAGGTAAAACCAGAAATTGAGGTAAAGGACTATATAGGTATAGAGCTAAAGAAGCCGAAGGTAGAGGTTACTGAAGAGATGGTGGAAAATGAACTAAAGAAAATAAGGGAAATGCACGGAGAGATTGTACCTATATCAGAACAAAGGGAAATAAAAAATGGAGACTATGTTAGACTCAACTACCAGGCTTTTTACAAAGGAAAACCATTAGAGAATTTAAAAAAAGAGAATGCCTTGATAAAAGTTGGAGCAAGAGATACTCATCCTCTTTTTGAAGCAGGGCTGGTAGGTTTGAAAAAAGGAGATGAAACCACGATATCTGTAGATTTTGAAGAGAATTATCCTAATCCAGAACTTGCCGGAAAAAATATAAAATTTGTGGTGCAGATCTTAGAGATAAATGAGATGAAACTTCCCGAGCTTACAGATGATTTTGTTAAAGAAAAGCTCAAGCTGGGTTCTGTGGAAGAACTAAAGGAGCAGATCAGAAAGAAACTTCTTGAACAAGAGGAAAAAAAGGCCGAATCAGAATTAAAGAGGAAGATTTTAGATTATCTTGTAGATAAAGTGGAAATGGAGATTCCGGAAGCATTGATTGAAGCAGAACTGGAAAACATGATCGAAAATTTTAAGATAGAACTTAGGATGGGAGGATCAAATTTAGAAGCTTTTGGCTTAACCGAAGAAAAACTAAGGGAGGACTTTAGGTCAGGGGCAGAAAAGAGGGTTAGGCAGATGCTCATTCTTTCCAAGATAGCAGACAATGAAAATATAGAAGTATCAGAGGAAGAATTAGATGAAGAGATAAAGAAGATAGCCGACATGACAGGCAAAGAACCTGATGAATTGAAGAAATTGTATGAAGAAAGAAACCTAATAGGCTATTTAAGAGTCAGGCTCAGGGAGCAAAAAACATTGAACTACCTTCTTCAGAATGCTAAAATTATAGAAACTCAAAAGGAGAGTTCAAATGCTCATCCCAATAGTAATTGAACAGACCCCCAGGGGAGAAAGAGCATACGATATTTATTCCAGGCTTTTAAAAGACAGAATCGTCTTTTTAGGTCAAGAAATTACAGATGCAGTCGCAAATACTGTGATTGCTCAACTGCTTTTTCTGGAATCCGAGGATCCTGACAAGGATATTCATCTGTACATTAACTCACCTGGAGGACACATCACCGCTGGTATGGCCATATATGATACTATGCAGTACATAAAGCCAGATGTAGTGACTATCTGCATAGGCCAAGGTGCAAGTATGGCTGCTCTGCTTTTAGCCGCAGGTGCAAAAGGTAAAAGGTATGCCTTGCCAAATGCTCGCATACTTATCCATCAGCCTATAGGAGGAGCACAAGGGCAAGCCACGGATATAGACATACATGCAAGAGAGATACTAAAGCTTAGAGACAGATTAAATCAGCTTTTGTCTTATCATACAGGGCAGGACATAGAAAAGATAAAAAGAGATACTGAAAGAGACTACTTTATGGATAGTCAGGAAGCCTTAGAATACGGAATAATAGACAAAATTATAACAAAGAGAGAAATACCCCAACAAAAATAAAAGGAAGGGATTCGTCATGGCCAGGAGAAATCATAACAATAACAACAGCAACAACGAATTGTTTTGCTCATTTTGTGGAAAAAGTCAGGATGAAGTAAAAAAGTTGATCGCAGGGCCTTCAGTTTACATTTGTGACGAGTGTATCCAGTTGTGTAATGAAATTATTGCTGAGGAATATAGTAAAGAGGCTGAAGAATTCGATACAGAAGGTCTTTTGAAACCATCTGAAATAAAAAAGATACTGGATCAGTATGTGGTTGGCCAAGAAAGGGCAAAAAAGATCCTTTCTGTAGCAGTTTACAACCACTACAAAAGGATTAATGCTCATATAGATACAAAGGATGTGGAAGTAGAAAAAAGCAAT
Source organism: uncultured Desulfobacterales bacterium (assembly GCA_964393645.1). GTDB lineage: Bacteria > Desulfobacterota > DSM-4660 > Desulfatiglandales > JALVZP01 > JALVZP01. Next base: position 21,936 of record CAYMUI010000030.1, read on the forward strand.
ATCCTGCTTATCGGACCCACGGGATGTGGAAAAACACTTCTTGCCCAGACATTAGCAAAAATACTGGATGTTCCTTTCACTATCGCTGATGCTACTACATTAACAGAGGCAGGGTATGTGGGAGAAGATGTGGAGAATATAATCTTAAATCTCGTGCAAAACGCCGATTATGATATAGAGGCTGCGCAAAAAGGGATAGTTTATATAGATGAAATAGATAAGATTGCAAAAAAAACCGACAGTCCTTCTATAACAAGAGATGTTTCTGGTGAAGGGGTCCAGCAGGCACTTTTAAAAATACTCGAAGGTACAATCGCTAATATTCCTCCAAAAGGAGGCAGAAAACATCCTCAACAAGACTTCTTAAGAGTTGATACAAAAAACATATTGTTCATATGCGGTGGCACATTTACAGGAATAGAAGAGATTATAAAGAAGAGAATAAGTGGTAAGAGTATTGGTTTTGAGGCTGAAATAAAGAGCAGCAGCAAAGAGGAAGACTACAATAGATTGATCCCTCTTGTTCAGCCAGAAGATCTTATAAAATTTGGAATGATTCCTGAATTTATAGGAAGACTTCCCATAATTGCTACCTTAGAGGAGCTGAGTCTTGAGGCTATGGTAAAAATCCTCACAGAACCCAAGAATGCTTTAGTAAAACAGTACAAAAAGATGTTCGAATTAGAAGGAGTGGATCTAAAGTTTACAGACGCAGCACTAAAGGCAATAGCAAGGAAGGCAAAAGAGAGAAAATCCGGTGCAAGAGGTTTGCGCTCTATATTAGAGTCTATAATGTTAGATGTAATGTTTGAGATTCCGTCCAGATCAGATGTAAAAGAGTGTATTATTGATGAAGGAGTTGTGACAAAGGGGGAAAAGCCCTTGCTTGTTTACGAGAAACAAAAGATCGAGTATGCGTAAAAGGGAGGGGATATGTTTACAATAATAAAGAGAAACATGGAGATGTCACATTATCCCCTATTGCCACTTAGAGATGTGGTGGTTTTTCCAAATGTAGTAGTCCCTCTTTTTGTGGGCAGGAAGAAGTCTATCCGGGCCTTGGAATATGCAATGGCCCATAAGAAAGAGATATTTTTGGCTGCTCAGAAAGATGCCTCTGTAGACAATCCTTCCCCAAAGGATATTTATGCATACGGTACTATCTGCACTGTGCTTCAGCTTCTAAGATTGCCAGATGGTACGGTTAAGACTTTAATAGAAGGCAAACATAGAGGCAAAATAGAGAGATATTTAGATGAAGATAAGTTCTTCATGGTAGAAGTGATCAAACTGTCTGACGAATATGAGTTTACCAAAGAGACAGAGGCACTTATCAGGAGTATAAGAGAAGAATTTCAGGAATACGCAAAGCTTTCTAATAAAATAAATCCAGAGGTTGTAGCTACCGTTTCTGCTATTGATGATCCGGTCCGTTTTTGTGATACAGTAGCAGGTCATCTTTCTCTCAAACTGAAGGACAAACAAGAACTGCTTGAAATACAAGATTTAAACAAGAGATTGGAAAAGCTGCTGGAAAAATTAAGTGGTGAAATAGAGATCCTTAAGTTAGAGCACAGGCTTAAGGAAAGAGTGAAAAAGCAGATGGAGAAGAACCAGAGAGACTACTACCTGAACGAGCAGATGAGGGCTATTCAAAAGGAGATGGGTACTAAAGATGATTTTGCCAGTGATTTGGATGAATTAGAAAAAAGAATAAAAAGAAAAAAGCTTCCAAAAGAGGCACATGCGAGAGTAAGGCAAGAGTTTAAGAAGTTGAAGCTGATGGCCCCTATGTCTGCTGAGGCGACAGTGGTAAGAAATTACATAGACTGGATACTCTCTATCCCATGGTATGAAAAGTCTAAGGTAAAACTGGATATAAAAGAAGCAAAGAAGATCTTAGACGAAGATCATTATGGCCTTGAGAAACCCAAGGAGAGGATCTTAGAATACTTAGCTGTTCAACATCTTACCAAAAAGAACAGAGGTCCGATACTTTGTTTTGTTGGTCCTCCAGGGGTGGGCAAGACCTCTCTGGCAAAATCTATTGCCAGGGCAACGGGTAGAAGATTCGTAAGATTGTCTCTTGGCGGAGTAAGAGATGAAGCAGAAATTAGAGGCCATAGAAGAACCTATATTGGTGCACTTCCAGGGAAGATAATCCAATTCATGAGAAAGGCTGGTACCAGTAATCCTGTCTTTTGTCTGGATGAAGTGGATAAGATGAGCATGGACTTTAGAGGAGATCCTGCAGCTGCCCTTTTAGAGGTTTTAGATCCTGAGCAAAATTATGCTTTTAATGATCATTACTTAGATCTGGATTATGATCTTTCTGATGTTTTCTTTATAACCACTGCTAACAGCTTGCACGGGATTCCACTGCCACTTCAGGATAGAATGGAGATTATCAGGATTCCCGGATATACAGAGTATGAAAAACTCAATATTGCTAAACGCCATCTTATAAAAAAGCAAATAGAACTAAATGGTCTTAAACCCGAGAACATTCATTTTACTGATAACGCTATCTTAACGATAATAAGACATTACACAAGAGAAGCCGGAGTAAGAAATCTGGAAAGAGAGATTGCTTCAATATGTAGAAAAGTAGCAAAAAAGGTATTAGAGCAGGGAAGAGATATAAGAATAGTTATTACTTCTAAATCTGTACCAAAATACTTAGGTGTTCCCAGATTCCGCTATGGGAAAAGTGAAGAAAAAGATCTGGTGGGAGTTGCTACAGGGCTGGCATGGACAGATACAGGAGGAGAGTTGCTTCAGATAGAAACTACTATAATGCCAGGAAAAGGTAATCTTGCTCTTACCGGGAAGTTAGGAGATGTGATGAAGGAGTCTGCTCAGGCAGCATTGAGTTATGTTCGTTCAAGATCAAGACAGTTGCGTTTACCAGATAATTTTTATGAAAAGATAGATATACACATACATGTGCCAGAAGGGGCTATTCCAAAGGACGGTCCATCTGCAGGGATAACTCTGGCTACTTCAATAGTTTCTGCTCTTACCAGAATCCCTGTCAGTAAAGATGTAGCAATGACAGGCGAAATAACATTAAGAGGCAGGGTTCTTCCGATAGGAGGTCTTAAAGAAAAGATTCTTGCGGCACACAGGGGTGGTATAAAGAAGGTTATTATCCCTTATGAAAACAAAAAGGATATAGAAGAGATTCCTAAAAATATTCTGAAAAAAGTAGAATTGATCTTGGTAGAACATATGGATGAGGTTTTAAAACACAGCTTGGTTGTAGAGGAAGGAAAAACCATATTTGCTTCTGAACAGGAAATTCAGCCTTTCTGTGTGGAAGAGTTCTTTAAGGAACAGAAAAAAGAAACCGAAGAGATAACTGCTCATTGACAAGAAAACAAATAATTGTTAAAAAAAATTAACTAAACAGGCGGATAGCTCAGAGGGAGAGCATCGGCCTTACAAGCCGGGGGTCACGGGTTCAAATCCCGTTCCGCCTATACAAAAGCGGGGGCGTAGTTCAGCTGGTTAGAACGCCGGCCTGTCACGCCGGAGGTCGCGAGTTCGAGTCTCGTCGTCCCCGTCAATCATCTTTTTTCTTTATTAACAACCAGTTATTTTCTTTTCCCTTCATTTTTATGAGTGCAAAAGCGCCTTTTAATCTATTTCCTTTTAGTCTGAAGACGATCTTTCCGTTTTCGAGTTCTTTCAGAGGATCATCACCTTCTATCAGCTCATACTCTCCTTTATCCCATATCAATACCTTTCCGGCACCGTAATGACCCGGAGGAATTTCTCCTTCAAAATCTATGTAGTCAATAGGATGGTCTTCCACCATAACGGCGAGTCTTTTATCTTTTGGATTCATAGAGGGCTGCTTAGGTACTGCCCATGATTTCAGCACCCCTCCCATTTCGAGTCTTAGGTCATAATGTAATTTTCTTGCGTGATGTTCTTGAATTACAAATCTCATAGGGTTATCCTCCTGTTGTCAGTTGTGATAAAATAGCTTTTGTAATCTTAATATATCGTGAGAAGTTATGATAGCTTTTATGAAGACTGAAAACCTGAATAAATTGGCTCTTGTTACGGAAAACGATCGGTTTACTTATAAAGAATACCTGAAGAGTGTTTCAGCTTGCAGCAAAAAACTTACTGAACTGGGCATAGGTAAAGGCAAAAAAGTTGCTATCATCTCTGAAAATAGCCCCGAATATGTACTGACAATTCTTTCTGTTCTTAACATCGGCGCTGTTTGTATTCCAATAAATGTGAGATGGCCTGCTGTTCAAATAGAAGAGGCATTAAAAAAGGTGGGATGCGATTTATTGGTGATTGAACACAGAAGCTTGAAGGTAAATTTGCGGTGCAAGTCTGTTTATATGGATCAGCTAATCCGGTTAAAAATGGGGTCTGCTTTCGAAGGGATAGACCCTGATCTTGAAAGAGATGCCACGATTATTTTTACATCTGGTAGCTTGGGAGAACCAAAGCCCGTATTACATACCTTAGGAAATCACTACTACAGTGCTCTCGGCTCCAACTCTAACATATCTCTTGCTCCAGGGGATGTGTGGGGTGTATTTTTGCCTTTGTATCATGTTGGAGGACTGAGCATAATATTCAGAACCCTTATTTCCGGATCAGCTATAGCGATACCGTCTAAAAAGAAATCTATTTCTGAAGCAATAAAGACAATGAATATTACCCATCTGTCCCTTGTTCCCACCCAACTCTATAGGATGCTGAAAAACAAAGAAGACATAAAGGCTCTCCGCTCTGTCAAAGCGATACTGTTAGGAGGAGCACCTGTAAGAGAATCCCTCATAAGAAAAGCAAAGGAGTATGATCTTCCTATATATACCACTTATGGATGTACGGAGATGGCATCTCAGATTACCACCACAAGACCAAATGATACTATTTCACATCTTCTTACCTCAGGAAGGCTTCTTCCATACAGGGAATTGAGTATAAGCAAGGATGGGGAGATAATGGTGAAAGGAAAAACGCTTTTTAAGGGTTACGCATATAAGGACAAGCTTGTTCTTCCTTTTGTGAAAGACGGTTGGTTTAAAACAGGAGATCTCGGATACTTAGACAAAGATGGCTATCTTACTGTCTACGGAAGAAAGGATAATATGTTTATTTCTGGTGGAGAAAACATTCAACCAGAAGAGATCGAGCAAAGGCTTACCCAGATAGAAGGCGTGATAGATGCAGTGGTTGTTCCGGTAGAGGATGAGCAGTGGGGTCAAAGGCCTGTTGCTTTTGTTTATAAGGAAGGAGAGATAAGTGAGTCACAAATAAAAAATGAGTTGGAAAAAGTGCTTCCCAAGTATAAAATACCTGACCGTGTATTTTTTTTGCCAAAAAATATCTATGAGAAAGGATTAAAGTTGAACCGTGAATACCTCAAAGGAATGGCAAAGAGAATTGTGGAAAGAACTTAACAAGTTTTATGGTAGAATAGGAAGAAACGATCTCTGTCCCTGTGGAAGTGGTTTGAAATACAAAAAGTGTTGTTTAAGGAAGGGATATATTTCTATAAGCAGGGAAAGGTTAAAAGAAATATATTTCAAGCGGTATGGAATAAGACTCAAAGAAGAAAAAGATATAGAAGGTATAAGAAAAGCGGGTGAGCTCGCGTTAAAAATATTAAATGTGGTGGAAAACAGCCTCAGGGTCGGGATGCAGACAAAAGAGATAGACGAGATTGTACATGAACTTACAGTAAAAAATGGTGCGATTCCCGCTCCTTTAAATTACAGAGGTTTCCCTAAAAGCGTTTGTGTTTCTGTGAATGAAGAAATATGCCATGGGATACCAGGAGAGAGAGTGCTTCAGGACGGAGATATAGTAAATGTAGATGTCACCCCGATTCTGAACGGTTATTATGCAGATGTAAGTAAGACCTTTTTTGTGGGAACTCCTAAAGAAGAAGCAAAAAGGCTGGTAGCAATTACTAAGGAATGTCTTAAAAGGGGAATTTCCATGGTAAAACCTGGCAACAGGATAGGAGACATAGGGTGGGCTATAAGTAAGTACGCTGAAGAGCAGGGATGCTCCGTAGTAAGAGAGTTTGTTGGACATGGAGTTGGGTTTGAATTTCACGAACCTCCTCAGATACCGCATTATGGTAGAAAAGGGGAAGGGATAGTTCTTGTTCCTGGAATGGTGTTTACTATAGAGCCCATGATAAACCTTGGTGGTAGAGAAATAAGAATCCTTGAAGATGGATGGACCGCAGTGACTGCTGATGGTTCCCTTTCAGCTCAGTTTGAACAGACCATCCTTGTAACGGAAGAAGGATGCGAAAGTCTTACTCCATATGAACTTTAGCCTCTACGAGCTTATAAAGGAAAAGGCAAAAGGCTTGGGTTTTGCAAAAGTAGGTTTTTTAAGACCTCAAAGACCTCTTTTTTTTGATAGTTTTCTGAAGTGGCTTAAAGACCACAAAAATGCCGATATGAAATGGCTTAACAAGTACTTGGATATAAGGGAGGATCCGAGCAAGCTCCTTAAAGGATGTAGAACTATTATCTCGCTCGCATACCCGTACTCTTGTGATATACCAACAAGTCCCGATGGGTTTTGTGCTGCCAGATATACAGAGCCTCTCAAAGAAGATTATCATACGAGATTGAGAGCTTTATGTAGAGAATTGAGCAAAGTTATTATTGACAGGTTTCCAACAGCAAAAATAAGAATATGTGTTGATTCTGCGCCTGTTTTAGAAAGAAGTATAGCTTATATGTCCGGCGTAGGATTTATCGGAAAAAATAATATGCTTATTGTACCTGAATATGGCTCGTATGTTTTTCTTTCAGAGATATTTACCACTGCACCCATTGACTTTCCTAAACCAGAACCTGTTTCCATTCAGTGTGGTGAGTGTAACAGGTGTATAGATGCTTGCCCTACAGGAGCACTTAAAGACGCTCATTGTTTTGATGCAAGACTCTGTCTCTCTTACATTACCATAGAGTATAAAGGTGATATAAAAGAAGAATTTTCAAAAATGCTTTACCCTTTTTTCGTAGGATGTGATAAGTGTCAGCAGGTCTGCCCTTTTAATCGTAAAGGGAGAAGATATATCTGTCTGCCCACATCTGAAGAATTCTTAAAAATGGACGAGGTAAATTTTAAAAAGCAATTTGGAAGAACTTCCTTAGCCAGAGCTGGCATAAAAAAAATAAAGAGAAATCTCTTGACAATTAAACAATATTTGGTTTAATTGTATCCTACTTAGGATCTGATTATGAAAAGAACGGACGCCATTATCAGACAAGTATTTTTACTTATAGTAGGTGGGCTTAAACAGCCGGCCTGATAATGGCGTTTTTAAGACATTGTTAGATCCGTTATCAGGCCATCTGATAACGGATCTTTTTTTAAGGGGGAGTGGTTATGCAAAAGCAGGTTATTATTTATGACACAACACTCAGAGACGGGACTCAAGGAGAGTATATAAGCCTGTCTGCAGAAGATAAACTCAGGATTGCAAAAAAACTTGATGAGTTCGGGATTCACTACATAGAGGGTGGCTGGCCAGGTTCTAACCCAAAAGATGCCCGTTTTTTTGAAATGGCAAAGCTTGCTACTTTTAAGAACGCGAAGTTGACAGCTTTTGGAAGTACGAGAAAAGCAAATACAAAAGTGGAAGAAGATGAAAACATAAAGGCGTTACTGAATGCAGGTGTCAATACTGTTACTATATTTGGAAAAAGCTGGGATCTGCATGTAACAGAAATCTTAGCAACCACTTTGCAGGAAAATCTCAACATGATCTATGAATCTGTAGCCTATCTTAAAGAAAAAGGCAAAGAAGTAATATACGATGCGGAACACTTTTTTGATGGTTACAAAAATAATAAAGAGTATACTCTGAAGACCATAGAGACAGCAATAAAAGCTGGTGCCGACTATATTGTTTTCTGCGATACCAACGGGGGTGCATTGCCTCATGAAATAGAAGCGATATTAAAAGAAGTGCTTCCTAAAATAGATATTTACACAGGAATACACGCCCATAATGATGGTGGATTAGCTGTGGCAAATTCTCTTACTGCTGTAAGATGCGGGGTAGATATGGTTCAAGGCACAATAAACGGTTACGGCGAAAGATGTGGTAATGCAGATCTCATCCCTATAATTGCTAACCTACAGCTAAAAATGGGATACAAATGCATCCCTTCTGAAAAACTAAAGCATCTTACAGAATTATCTCGTTTTGTAAGCGAAATAGCTAACATGCCTCCTCTTCCTCAAAGGCCGTTTGTAGGAAAAAGCGCATTTGCTCATAAGGCAGGAGTTCATGTAAGTGCCATAATAAAGAATCCATCTGCTTATGAACATATTGATCCTTTTCTTGTGGGAAATAGGAGAAGAGTGCTTGTATCTGACCTTTCCGGAAAAAGCAATATAGAATACAAGGCAAAGGAGCTGGGTGTTGAACTTTCAGACAGGAAGTACAGTAAAAAGATAGTAGAAGAAATAAAAAGATTGGAAGACAAAGGTTATTATTTCGAAGCAGCAGAGGGTTCTTTATTTGTACTTATGAAAAAATTTGCCGAGAATTTTAAAGAACCTTTTAAGCTGCAGGCTCTTAGGGTAAATATTGAAAAGAATGGCTCTGAAGCGAGCGCATGTCATGCAACAATAAAGATTGCTGTGGGAGATGAAGAAGAAATTACAGCGGCAGAGGGAGATGGTCCTGTAAATGCGCTTGATAATGCGCTTAGAAAAGCCCTTTCAAGGTTTTTCCCTAATATAAACGAAATGAAGCTTGTTGACTTTAAAGTAAGAGTAATAGACGGGGCTGATGGTACAGCAGCTAAGGTAAGGGTACAGATAGAGTCAAGAGATGAAAACGAGATGTGGACCACCATAGGTGTTTCTGAAAACATAATAGAAGCAAGCTGGCAGGCTTTGGTGGACAGTATATTGTACAAGTTAATAAAAGACAGAGAAAAAGAATTTAGGTCTAAGAAGGAGATAGACCATGCCAGAGAAGGTAATAATATTTGATACAACTCTCAGAGACGGGGAACAGTCTCCCGGAGCAAGCATGAATGAGGCAGAAAAATTGAGGATTGCTATGCAATTGGAAAAACTGGGAGTGGATGTGATAGAAGCTGGCTTTCCAGCAGCCTCCCAAGGAGAGTTTGAAGCAGTGAGACTTGTTGCTTCTAAGTTGAGTAATACCCAGGTTTGTGCCCTTGCCAGAACCTCAAAAGAGGACATAGATAAGGCATGGGCAGCAATTAAAGACGCTGTTAATCCGAGGATACATACATTCATAGCCACTTCAGACATCCATATGCAGTATAAGTTAAGAATGACCAAAGAACAGGTGATAAAGACAGCTGTTGAAGCTGTTAAGTACGCAAAGAAATTTACAGATAATGTGGAATTTTCTTCTGAAGATGGAACCAGAAGTGATAGAGACTTTTTATGTAAGGTTTTTGAAGCAGTCATAGATGCTGGCGCCACCACTATAAACCTTCCAGATACAGTGGGCTACATCTTACCAGACGAATATTATGAACTCATAAAATATGTAAAGCAGCACACTCCTAACATCCATAAAGTAATCTTGAGTGTCCACTGCCATAATGACCTCGGTCTTGCTACTGCAAACACTCTTGCTGGTCTCAGAGCAGGAGCAAGACAAGCAGAGGTAACTATAAATGGTATCGGTGAAAGAGCGGGTAACACTTCCCTCGAAGAAGTTGTTATGTGTATATACACTCACAAAGATAAGCTGGGACTTTCTACCGGAATAAATACAAAGTACATATATCCTACAAGCAGACTTGTGAGTATGATTACAGGTATTGTGGTTCAGCCCAACAAAGCTATTGTAGGAGCCAATGCGTTCGCTCATGAAGCCGGGATACATCAGGATGGCGTACTTAAACATAAGCTTACCTATGAAATAATTGAACCGGAGACCATAGGATTAGACAGAAGCAAGCTCGTCTTAGGAAAGCATTCAGGAAGACATGCATTTAAGAAGAAGCTGGAGGAGATGGGATATGAATTAACAGAAGACGAGTTGAACAGGGTATTTGAGAAATTTAAAGAGCTTGCTGATAAAAGAAAGGAGCTACAAGATGAAGACATAGAAGCATTGGTGGCAGAAGAGGTTCTTAGAGTACCTGATATTTATCAATTGGAGTACTTAAATGTTGTAAGTGGCACAGGCACTGTACCAACAGCAACGGTGAAGCTGAAGGTAAGAGGCGAGCTACTTCAAGGTGCAGGTTTTGGGGTTGGGCCTATAGATGCTACCTACAATGTGATCGCCAGTCTGACCGGCACAAAATCTAAGCTTCTGAGATTTTCGGTCAATTCTATTACAGGGGGAATGGATGCACAGGGTGAGGTTACTGTGAGACTTCAGGAAGACGGTATCGTTGCTCTTGGAAAAGGGGCTGATCCAGACATTATTGTGGCAAGCGCAAAGGCATACATAAACGGATTAAACAGGTTGGAATATATGAAGACAAATCCCCCTAAGAAGGAGCAAACCCCTTAAGAAAGGAGCTCTTATATGGGAATGACCATCACAGAAAAGATCTTGGCGCTTCATTCTGATAAGAAAGAAGTAAGACCAGGAGAGTTGATCCAGGCTAAAGTGGATTTCGCTTTTGCCAATGACATTACCGCACCACTTGCAATAAGAGTGTTTAAAGAGCTGGGATGGGATGATGTCTTTGATAAAGACAGAATTGCTCTTGTACCAGATCATTTTGTTCCAAATAAAGATATCCCATCTGCTCAGCAGGTAAAATTTATCAGAGAGTTTGCAAGAGAGTACTCTATTAAACACTTTTTTGAATTAGGAGAGGCAGGAATAGAACATGTGCTTTTACCCGAACTCGGCTTGATTTCACCCGGAGATCTGGTCATTGGTGCAGACAGTCACACCTGTACTTATGGAGCATTAGGGGCATTTTCTACAGGAGTGGGAAGTACGGATTTAGGTGTTGTAATGGCAACAGGAGAGATATGGTTAAGAGTGCCCGAAACAATAAAGGTGATCTTCAGTGGAAGCGTAAATAAATGGGTAGGTGGTAAAGACCTTATACTGTCGTTGCTTGGTATAATAGGGGTTGAGGGTGCTGTATATAAAAGTCTTGAGTTTTCAGGAAGTGCGGTAAAACAGCTTCCCATGTCTGATAGATTTACAATGGCAAATATGGCAGTAGAGGCAGGAGCAAAAAATGGTATTTTTGAGCCAGATGAAAAGGTTAGAGATTACTTGAGTAAAAGTGGGGCAAAGGAAGGAATATATCTTCAAAGTGATTCCGATGCAGAATATGATAAGGTAATAGAAATAGATACAACCAAGATAGAGCCTCAAGTAGCATGTCCTCATTCACCTGACAATGTAGTTCCAGTAAGTGAAGTAAAAGGTGTAAAAATTGATCAGGCCTTTATTGGCTCTTGCACAAATGGAAGAATAGAGGATCTAAGGATAGCAGCTCAACTCTTAAAAGGAAGAAAAGTAGCAAAAGGGGTTAGACTTATTATTATACCCTCTACCCCTTACATATATAAAAGAGCAATAGAGGAGGGAATCATAAGTATCTTTCTGGATGCAGGGGCTGTAATTGGTCCTCCATGCTGTGGGCCCTGTCTGGGAGGCCATATGGGAATATTAGCAGAAGGAGAAACCGCAATTTCTACAACCAACAGGAATTTCAAAGGCAGAATGGGGCACCCTGACAGTAAGGTATACCTCGCGAATCCTGCTGTAACAGCAGCCTCCTCCATTGCAGGTGAAATTATTTCTCCTGAGGAGTTGTAATCATGCATATAGAAGGAAGGGTGTGGAAATTTGGAGATCATATAGATACTGATCTTATAATTCCTGCAAGATTTCTTAACACATCAGACGAAAGGGAGCTTTCAAAAGGCTGTTTTGCTGATCTAAGACCAGAGTTTTCAAAAAGTGTGAATAAAGGGGACATCATTGTAGCAGGAACTAACTTTGGATGTGGATCATCCAGAGAACATGCACCGGTTGCTATTAAAGCGTGTGGCATTTCTGTAGTAATTGCAAAAGGATTTGCCAGGATATTTTTTAGAAACGCTTTCAACATAGGGCTTCCACTTCTGGAATGTGAGGAATTGGTGGATCAGATAAAAGACGGAGACAAGCTAAAAGTAGATCTTTTAAAAGGAGAAATAATTGACTTACAAACCGGAAGGGTCTATTATGCCAAACCAATCCCTGACTTTATGATGGAGATTATTAAAGCGGGTGGACTCGTAAATTATGTTAAGTCAAAAAAATAAGAAGGGGGGTGTTTTCCATTAAACTTACAGGAGCTCAAATACTATTTAAGGTTTTACAGGAAGAAGGGGTAGAGGTTATATTTGGATATCCTGGTGGAGCGGTTTTGGATATTTATGATGAAATGGGCAAGCATCAGGATATAAAACATATTTTGGTGAGACATGAACAGGCTGCGGTTCATGCAGCAGATGGATATGCCAGGGTATCAGGAAAAGTAGGGGTTTGTATTGCTACATCTGGTCCAGGAGCGACAAATACAGTTACGGGTATAGCAACTGCGTATATGGATTCAATCCCTTTAGTAGTATTTACCGGGCAGGTTCCCACAAAGCTTGTGGGAAGTGATGCTTTTCAGGAAGTAGATATAGTAGGAATCACCAGATCCTGTACCAAACACAACTATCTTGTGACCGATGTAAATGACTTAGCAAGAATAGTGAAGGAAGCATTTTATATAGCCAGAACTGGCAGACCAGGTCCTGTTCTGGTAGATATACCGAAGGATGTTCAGCAAGCTGTTACTAAGTACGAACCTATAGGAGAAGTAAAACTTAGATCCTATAAACCTGTTTACAAACCAAATGTAAAACAGCTAAGAAAAGCCATTTCTTTGATAAAACGTTCTAAAAAGCCTTTAATACTTTCAGGAGGCGGCGTAGTTCATTCAAGGGCATACGAAGAATTAACAGTATTTGCAGAAAAGATCAAATCGCCCGTTGCTTCTACACTGATGGGGCTTGGGTCTTTCCCTCCTGACTCTCCTCTCTGGCTTGGTATGGTAGGAATGCACGGAACTTATGCTGCAAATATGGCCACAGGTGAATGTGATCTTCTCATTGGAATCGGTGTAAGATTTGACGATAGAGTTACTGGAAAAGTAGACACTTTTGCACCTAACGCAAAAATCATCCATATAGACATTGATCCTACCTCTATACAAAAGAATGTGCCTGTTACAGTGCCTGTAGTGGGAGACTGCAAGATAGCACTTTCTACACTAAATAAGCTCTTAGATGAAGAAGGCTTAGGTGATGTTGATGAAATGAGAAAAGAGTGGCTGGATAGGATAGAAGAGTGGAAAAAAAGCAAGCCTCTCACCTATAAGCAGGAAAAAGATGAGATAAAACCTCAATATGTTATCGAGACCCTTTATGAGCTTACCAAGGGAGAAGCAATAATTGCTACCGAGGTGGGTCAGAATCAGATGTGGACTGCTCAGTTTTACAAGTTTCATAAGCCAAACCATTTCATTACATCTGGTGGTCTTGGTTGCATGGGATACGGATTTCCTGCATCAATAGGAGCAAAGGTGGCGTGTCCAGACAAAATTGTTGTGGACATTGCAGGAGATGGAAGTATTCAAATGAACATACAAGAGCTGGCTACTGCAGTGCAAAATAATATTCATGTAAAGGTAATCATATTAAATAACAGCTACTTGGGTATGGTTAGACAGTGGCAGGAACTCTTCTATGAAAAGAGATATACCCATACATATCTTTCATATGCACCTGATTTTGTAAAATTAGCAGAGGCTTATGGAGCTGTCGGAATGAGAGCTACCAAACCTGAGGAAGTGAAGCCTATTTTAGAAAAAGCCCTTTCTATTCAAAATGTGGTTTTGGTGGACATAAGAATACCCCCTGAAGAAAAGGTTTTTCCTATGGTTCCAGCAGGTTCCCCAATAACAGAAATGATATTGGTATAAAGGAGAGGGATATGGCAATGAATAAAGATAAAAAAGAACAAAAACATATCTTTTCACTTCTTGTAGAAAATCAGCCAGGGGTTTTATCTCGTATAGCAGGGCTTTTTTCAGCCCGGGGATACAACATAGAGAGCCTCTGTGTTGCTCCTACTACAGATCCTGAAGTATCCAGAGTAAGCCTTGTTACAAAAGGGGATGAGTTTATACTTGAGCAGATAAAAAAACAGCTTAACAAACTTATAAATGTAATAAAAGTGTATGACTATACCGAAGTCCCTTATGTACAGAGAGATCTCGCACTTATAAAGGTAAGAGCAAAGGCAGAAAATAGAGCAGAAATTCTCAGAATTGTGGATATATTCAGAAGTAGGGTTGTAGATGTGAGTCCTGAATACTACACCGTAGAGATTACGGGAGACGAAGACAAGATAGAGGCATTTTTAAGACTTCTTAAGCCAATGGGAATAAAGGAGATCGCAAGAACAGGCCCTGTTGCATTGGCAAGGGAAGTGTAGAAGCCTTGAAAAAAGATAGAGGCAAGTTTATCACCTTTGAAGGAATCGATGGGTGTGGAAAATCTACCCAGGCTAAAAGGCTTTTACTCCATTTAAACAAAATCGGGATTCCTGCTCTACTTACCTTAGAGCCAGGGGGTACAAAGATTGGCTCTTACATAAGAAGAATACTTTTAGATCCAAAAAACAAAGATATCTCCGAGCTAACAGAACTTTTTTTGTATTTAGCTGACAGAAGCCAGCACTTAAAAGAGGTGATAGAGCCTTCCCTAAGAAAAGGTGTTTGGGTTATAAGTGACAGATTTTATGACGCAACTTTGGCTTATCAAGGATTTGGCAGAGGTATATCCAAAGATTTTATTCTCATGCTGAATGACAAAATATGCGGAAATATAAAGCCAGATGTGACTTTTTTGTTAGACTGTCCCGTTGAGATCGCAATGAAAAGAAGAAGCAAGAGGGAGTTTGATCAAAATCAGCTCAGATTTGAACAGGAATCCATAAGTTTTCATGAAAGGGTAAGGAAAGGATATCTTTGGATAGCAGAGCAATTCAGAGAAAGGGTTGTTCTTGTAGATGCTACATTATCTGTGGAAGACATAGAGAGATTTGTTTTTAACAAGATAAAACAGTTTTTGGAGAGTGGAGCATGATTCTTGGTCTTATGAGAAAACATGCAAAATCGTGGCTTATAAAGTTCATGATTGCGATAATATGCCTGGTTTTTGTGCTTTATTTTGGATATTCCTTTAGAGCTCAAAGGGGGCTTAGGATAGCGAAAGTAAATGGGGAGGTAATAACACGAGCCGATTATCAGAATGAATATGACAGGCTATACAGGATGTTCAGACGTATGTATGGAGATTCATGGAACGAAAAGCTTGCAAGGTCATTAGGACTAAAAAGGATCGCACTTGAAAACCTGATAGATCAGAGACTTATGGCTCAGGAGGCAAAGAGGCTCGGGATAACAGTAAATGTCCGAGAGATACGAGAAGCAATAATGAAGTATCCTGCATTTCAGAGAAACGGGGTGTTTGATATCAGACTTTATAAGGCACTTTTAAGAGAAAACAGGATAGATCCAGAAGAATTCGAAGATGGAGTAAAGAAACAGATACTAAACGACAAGTTAAAAGAGTTTTTACTGTCTTTTATGAATGTCACGGATCAGGAAGCCTTTGATTATTTTAAATATAAGAATGAGAGGATTAAAGTAAGCTTTGTCCTTTTTAAACCTGACATGTTTAAGAATAGGGTAAAGATAAATGAGAATATGGTAAAGGAGTTCTTTAAAAAAAATAAAGAAAGATATAGAGTCCCCGAAATGGTAAAGTGCGTGTATATAGTGATAGACCCTAAGGAATTTGAGGCAAAGATAAAGCCTACTGAAAAGGAAATAAAGCAGTATTATAATTTTCACATGGATGACTACAAATTGCCCGGTCAAAAAAGCCCGCCTCCTCTCAAAGAGGTTAAAGATAAGGTGATAAGGGATCTTATAGAGGAAAAAAGCATAGAACTTGCACAAGAAAGAGGTTATGAGCTTATAGATAAAATGCCTTACGATATATCCTTAGAAGATTATGCTAAGTACAACCATCTAAAAATCGGATATACTGACTTTTTTTCTATTGAGGACGATACAATTCCAGAAATCGGGGGAGACAGAAAAACAGTAGAGACCCTTTTTTCTTTAAAAAACAAAGACATAAGCGATCTTATAATGCTGAGAGGAAAGTTTTACATATTTCAGATAAAAGAAAGGAGGTCTTCTTTTATTCCAAAATTTGAAAGCGTGTATGATCAGGTAAAAGAGGATTTAATAGATAAGTTGGCAATGAAAGAGGCAGAAAAAGAAGCAAGATTGTTTTTAAAAAAGGTGAGAAAAAAGGATGAACTTTGGTTAGAAATGATAGAGAAAAACGGGTTAAAAGTAAGAAAAACCGATTTTTTTAAAAGATCTGAACCGATTCCCTACATAGGAGGTAACAGGGAGTTAAAAGAGATCTTATTTTCTCTTGATAAGCACAACAGATACCCAAAAGATATATATGTAACAGAAGAAGGAGCTTATGTGATAAGGTGGGAGGCAAGAGAAGAGCCGGATAAGGAAGAATTTCAAAAACAAAAGCACACCTTAAAAACAGAGCTTGCACGTATTAAAAGAGACAGAGCATTTGATCTGTGGGTAAAAGCTCTGAGAAGATCGGCTAAAATCGAATACCTGAATCCTATCGAATGATTATGAGAGCAGGCATAATAGGGCTTCCTTTATCAGGAAAAAAGACAATATTTAAGGCTATAACAAAACTTAGAGGGGAAACCGACTTAGATATATCTTCCCAAACACTTCCGATTGTAGTGACCATAACTATATATGATCCAAGAGTAGAGATATTAGGAGAGATGTTTGGTTCTAAGAAAAAGGTGTTTTTGAAGATGGAATACTTTCTTCCATCAGAATTCTCTTCTGCAAAAGGAGAAAGAGCTATTTGGTCTCAGGTTAGAACTTGTGACGAATTGATACATGTCTTAAGGAACTTTGAGCTTGCAGGAGAAAAGCCAGACCCAGAATCGGATTTTTGGAAGATAGAAGAAGAAATGATTTTAAATGACTTAATGATAGTTGAAAAAAGGATAGAAAAGATCAGCTCTGATAAAAGAAAAGGAAAGACAGAAAGAGATTTGATTAAAGAGCTTGAGCTCTTACAGCAGTGTAAAGTATTACTCGAAAATGGCAGACCACTTAGAGAAAAAAAGGAACTTGTAGCTGAACCTATGTTAAAAGGGTTCACATTCTTAAGTGCAAAGCCTATGCTTTTGGTGGTAAATAATGAAGAAGATGTTGTTTCTGTTCCTGAATGGAAGAGAAAGCCCATTTCAGCAAAGATGATTGCCATAAGAGGAAAACTTGAGTTGGAGCTCTTAGAAATGGGAAAAGAGGCAGAAGAATTTAGAAAACTTTACAAGCTTGAGAGCTCTGGAATTGACCTGCTCATTAAAGAATCGTTTAATGCACTTAATAAAATCACCTTCTTCACCGTTGGAGATAAAGAGGCTAAGGCATGGGCAATTGAAAAGGGGACAAAAGTAATAGATGCAGCAGGAGAAGTTCATACAGACATGAAAAAGGGTTTTATAAGTGCAGAAGTGATCTCTTTTGAAGATTTAAAGAAATGCGGAGGTTTTTCAGAAGCAAGAAAAAAAGGTCTTTTGAGGGTTGAGGGAAGGGACTATATTGTACAGGACGGGGATGTAATTACTTTTAGATTTAATGTGTAGTGGGAGGGAACCATGATAAGAGTATGTATTGTAGGTGCAGGAGGATATGGTGGATGTGGAGCAATAGAAATACTTAGCAGGCATCCGCAAGTAGAAATAGTGGCTCTTATAGACAAAGAGAACATCGGTGCAAAGATAAGTGATGTATACCCTCATCTTAAAGGCTTTTGTGATTTGAGTATTATTTCTCCTGATGCCAGAGAAATACAAGATATGGAAGTTGACATAGTTTTTTTTGCTACTCCGGATAGAGTTGCTCAAAGAGAAGCATCTAAATGGCTTCAAAAAGGCGTTAAGATAATAGATTACAGTGGAGACTTTAGATTCAATTCTTTGGATACCTATTATGGATATGCAGAAAGAATCGGTGCTGATAAGTCGCATGAATCTGCTGATCTCCTAAAAGAGTCGGTCTACGGACTGCCCGAACTTCACAGATCTGAAGTGGCAAAGGCACGAATCGTGGGAAATCCGGGCTGTTTTGCAGTATCATGCATCCTGGGTATTGCACCGCTTGTAAAGGAAGCTCTTATCGAGCCAGAAAGTATAATATGCGATGCAAAAACAGGAGTTTCTGGCGCGGGCAAAAAGCCAAACCCTTTGTTTCACTATCCTGCAAGGTATGATTCAATGAATGCTTACAAGATTGCGTCTCATCAGCATGTTTATGAAATAGAAAAGGAATTGAGCACTTTAATGAAAAAAGAAGTAAAAATAACTTTTACTCCACATGTCGTACCTATGTGTAGAGGTATACTGAGTACAATATATGCTGAACCTAAAAGCAAGATAAATATCAAAGAGATTATAGAAGCTTATAGAGACTTCTACAAAACAGAAAGGTTTGTCAGAGTATTTGAGCCAGGCACGGTTTTGCAGACAGCTCATGTGAGAGGCACAAACTTTTGCAATATTTCTCCTCACTTAGATGAAAGAACCGGCAAGATTATAGTCATTAGCGTTATAGATAATCTGGTCAAAGGTCAGGCAGGGAATGCGGTACAAAATATGAATATAATGTTTGGGTTGGATGAGTCTTTGGGACTCAACACTCCGGGAATCTATCCATAAGGAAATTTACTTATCTTTTTTCTTATCTTTTCTAAGTCTTAAGGTAGGTTCTCCGAATAAGCCAAACTTTATCCAGTCAATGGCAAACTCAAAAAGTTCTATATCACTTGCCATAAGTCGATTTACTTTGTGTAAATCTATGTCAAATTTGTGCAAGAATGTAGTAGTTACTATAAATTCTCTAAACTTGTCTAAGTTGTAAAGACACATAAAAAGCATATCCTGAAGCTTAGGGCTTGGGGTAGGCATTCTGGGTTCTATTTCTTTTAAAGAATCTACTATTTTAAAAAAGTCCCTGTTCATGTAATCGTACTCTGCTACCCCCTGTGCTATTATCCACTGGCTTATAAACCACTCTTTGTCTGATTTTAATCCCAGACAGAGATTTTCGTCTGCCTTAAGTCTGTAAACCTTTTCCTCAATTGGTTCTAATGGAAACATTCTGCATGCCCAAGGTCTATCTTCATATATTCTGCACCCGTGTCTTGACACAAAAGGACATTTTTTATCTTTTTCTTTCATCTTAAGCAGTACTATGGGGAGCAGTTTCTTTTCTTTGTAAAATATTATGGTATACTGATCCAGGAACTTCTCCGAAGATATACCGAGAGCATTTTTTATTCTGATTATATCGTAGGGAGTTAGTATGATATTTACATCTTGACAACATTTAGTAAAACAAGGAAGTTCAGGAGAGCAGTCAAATCTGATCTTATCAGAGAGGGTGAGCACATCTTTTTTCATTAAAAAAAACCTTGACTCTTAAACCTACTTTTTACTAATTGCCTATATCAATAAAATCTTTAAGGGTCAAATAAAAAATTGGAGGGAGATAAGATGCGGCAGCAAACCTTAGCAATTATAAAACCTGACGCGGTTTCTAAAAACCTCGTTGGAAAGATAATAGAACGTATAGAAGCAGAGGGGATAAAAATAGTGGCCATGAAAATGATAAAGATGTCAAAAGAGCAGGCAAAGGGTTTCTATCATGTACATAAAGAAAAACCTTTTTACGAAAGCCTCACAGACTTTATGTCTTCAGGACCATGTGTGGTTATGGTGCTTGAAGGAGACGATGTTATAAACAGATATAGAAGACTTATGGGGACAACAGATCCTGCAAAAGCCGAACCTAATACGATAAGGAAAGAGTTTGGCACTGACATAGAGAAAAATGCTGTGCATGGATCTGATTCACCTGAAAGTGCGGAATTTGAATTAAGGTACTTCTTCAGCCAACTGGAGATAGTAAGATAGGAGGGTGCCCAAGGAGCACCCTTTTGATAAATTATTCTTCTTTTTTCTCTTCTTTTCCTTCCTCTTTTTTGCTTTTTAGTTCTTCTATCTCTTTTTTTAGCCTTTCTACTTCTTGTTTTAGATCTTCCTCTGTTTCAGTAATGGATTCCATTGCTTGTTTATCTTTGTATTCTTCATATCCCAAATATGTTGCCAGTGCACCACCAAGGATAAGCATTATAGGTACACTGCCCTTCAGCACTTCTAAGAAATCTCCCCACCACGCAAATAGACCAATTATTCCGAGTAACAAAGCAATTATTCCTCCCCCTAAAACCGCCATGACATCTCCTCCTTAGATTTTTTGTCTTCAATAACATAATGGTCTAAATGATTCAAGACAAAAGATGATTTGGCTTTCTTTTTCCTCTTTTTTTGTGTATTTTTTAATAAAAAATACACTCAGGGGTTAAAGAGATGTTCGGGGTTCTCACAGAAAAATTAAACAGGGTATTTAAGAAAATAAAAGGCAGGGGAGTTTTGACAGAAGAAAACATAAAAGATGCTTTAAAAGAAGTGCGTTTGGCACTTTTGGAAGCGGATGTAAACTATAAAGTGGTAAAAAAGTTCATAGAGGATGTAAGAAGAAGGGCGATTGGTCAGGAGGTATTAGAAAGCCTTACTCCAGGGCAGCAGATTATCAAAATAGTTAACGAAGAGCTTACCAAACTTATGGGTTCTACTGCACAGCAACTGCAGTTTAGGGGTTCTCCGCCCTATTTTTTAATGCTTGTGGGTCTTCAAGGTTCTGGAAAAACCACTACTGCCGCTAAGTTGGCCAGGTATCTTAAAAAGAAAGGCAGACACCCATTTCTTGTATCAGCGGATGTGTACAGACCCGCAGCTGTTGAACAATTGATAAAGTTAGCAAAACAGACAGATGTTCCGTACTATTCTCCTCAACCTAAGGAATCTCCTGAAGACATATGTATAAACTCCAGAGCCGTTGCTATGCAGAAAGGGGCAGATATAGTAATTGTGGATACTGCTGGTCGTCTTCATGTGGACGAAGAACTTATGAGCGAACTTGTAAGAATAAAAGAAAAGATAAATCCGAGCGAAGTATTATTAGTAGCAGATGCAATGACAGGCCAGGATGCAGTAAATATTGCAAAGGAATTTGATGAAAAGCTGGATATCACTGGAGTAATTCTTACCAAAATGGAAGGGGATGCAAGAGGTGGGGCAGCTCTTTCCATAAAAGCGGTTACCGGAAAGCCTATAAAGTTTATAGGTGTCGGAGAAAAGATAGATGCCTTAGAGGTATTTTATCCCGACAGGATAGCCAGCAAGATATTAGGAATGGGAGACATCTTAACCCTTATAGAAAAAGCGCAAGAGGAGTTTGACCAAAAAGAGGCTCTTAGGCTTCAGAAAAAGATAAAGAGGAAGGAGTTCGATTTGGAAGACTTTTTATATCAGTTAAGACAAATAAGAAAGTTGGGTTCCTTAGAGCAGATACTTAGTTTGCTGCCGGGTTTTGATCAGATGAAGCAATTAAAAAAGTTTCAAGTAGATGAAAAAGAGCTAATAAAAATAGAAGCCATAATAAACTCTATGACGAAGGAGGAGAGAAGGAATTACAAGATCATAAATGCCAGCAGAAAGAGAAGAATCGCTAAAGGAAGCGGGACCACGGTTCAGGATGTAAATAGACTGCTAAAGAACTTTGCACAAACAAAAAAACTTATAGAGCGTCTCTCCAAAAAAGGTTCAATTGGTGGAATAGGCTCAATATTTGGGTAGATATATTTCGAAAAATCTGATATAAAATTTGACAAATAAAAAGTGGAGGTTAGCAGGGCAAATGGCAGTAAGGATCAGATTGACGCGGATGGGAGCAAAAAAAAGACCTTTCTACAGATTGATCGCTGCTGATTCAGAGTCACCACGCGATGGAAAGTTTCTGGACATCTTGGGTTACTATAATCCGATAAAAGATCCACCAGAGATAAAAATAGACAGAGAAAAGGTTAAGTACTGGTTAGATAAGGGCGCCCTTGTTAGCGAGGCAGCAAGGGCTCTGCTGAAGAAAGAGGGATTTCACAATCCTTCTTCAAATTGATGTGGAGGTGAAAAGAAATGGCAGGAGGTAAAGGTATGAAAGAGCTGGTTGAATACATCGCAAAGGCTTTAGTGGACAGACCAGATCAAGTTCAAGTAACAGAAATAGAAGGGGAGCAGACATCTGTTATCGAGCTGAAGGTGGCAAAAGAGGATTTGGGAAAAGTAATAGGGAAACAGGGAAGAACAGCCCGGGCTATAAGAACATTGTTAAGTGCTGCCTCCACTAAAATTGGCAAAAGAGCAGTATTAGAAATAATCGAATAAAATCTTGAGCCGGGCAGCCAAATCAATCCCGGAAAATCTGCTCCTTATTGGGAAGGTGGTAAAACCTCATGGTATAAGAGGTTGGTTAAAAATAAAGGCCTATGCCGAATCTTCTGCCACCTTTTCAAAAGCAGGAACTATATTTGTGCATACAGCAGATGGTAAGTTAGAAGAGTGGGAGCTTGTTTCTATAAAGCCTCATAAGGGGCATTTTTTAGTAGAGTTAAAAGGAGTTGATAACAGAAACAAAGCAGAGGAATTCAGGAACGCAGACATATACATTCAGAAAGATATTCTACACAAAGAAGAAGGAGAATTTTTCTGGTACGAACTGATAGGATTAAAGGTCTATCTCGTATCTGGTAGATATTTGGGTGAGATAGTACAGATTCTTCCGACAGGCAGTAATGATGTTTACATAATAAGACACAAAGAGAAGGAATACCTTATACCTGCCATTGAGGATGTAGTTAAAGAGATAGATGTAGAAGGTGGAAAAATGCTTATAGAACCCTTGGAGGGACTGTTAGAACTGGCGGAAACCAAGAAAAAGAAGAAAAAAAAGAGGAAATGAGATTTGATGTTCTCACTATATTTCCCGAAGTTTTTCATCCATACTTGAAATGCGGGGTTCTGGGAAAAGCTGTAGAAAGAGGTCTGATTCAGATAAGAATAGTAAACATCAGGGATTTTGCTTCTGGAAAGCATAAAAATACAGACGACAGGCCTTATGGTGGTGGAGAAGGGATGGTTATGAAACCTGAGCCTATTTATAATGCACTTGAATCCATAGATAGAGAAGAAAACAGTCTGGTAGTTCTTTTGTCTCCTCAGGGAGAAAGATTCGATCAGGAGATGGCGTGGGAACTTTCTAAATATGATCAGCTTATACTTATATGCGGTAGATATGAGGGAGTGGATGAGAGAGTGAGAATATTGTGTGCTGAAAAAGAGATTTCCATAGGTGATTATATATTGACTGGCGGTGAACTTGCAGCGCTGGTGGTGATAGATGCTGTAAGCAGGCTTATTCCAGGAGTTTTAGGCGGCCAGTTTTCTAATGTGGAAGAGTCGTTTAGTAACGGTCTTTTAGAATATCCCCAATATACCAGACCCAGAGTGTTTAAGGGATTGGAGGTTCCTGAGGTTTTACTTTCAGGAAATCATGAACAGATAAAGAAGTGGAGAAGAAGAGAAGCTATAAAGAGGACATTAGAGAGAAGGCCTGATCTACTAAAAAAAGCTCGATTGAGTGAGGAGGATCTTTCTTTCATAGAAGAGTTGAAAAGGAGGAAATGAGAGTTTATATCGGTCTTGTGCATTATCCTGTTTATAACAAGAACAGAGAGATGATAGTTTCTTCTGTAACAACACTGGATATTCATGATATGGCAAGGGTTGCGAAGACTTATGACATAAAGGCCTTTTATGTAGTAACGCCTGTAGAGGAGCAAAAGAAACTCGTTAGAGATATTATTGAACACTGGACAAAGGGATATGGAGCTCGTTACAATCCCGACAGGAAAGAGGCTGTTAATGTGGTAAGGATTGTCTCATTTCTTTCAGATGCCATCCATGAGATAAAAGAGCAGGAAAAAGTTAAACCTTGTGTTATTGCAACAGATGCTTACAGAAGAGAAGAAAAGTTTATTTCATATAATGACGCAAAAGCTATTATTGAAAAAGGGATTCCGGTTTTTTTAATATTCGGTACTGCATGGGGACTCCACAGAGATGTATTAGAAATGGCAGACTATGTATTAGAGCCCATATACGGGAGGTCGGGTTACAGACATCTTTCCGTAAGGACAGCAAGTGCTATTATAATAGACAGACTAATGGGGAGGGAGAATTATGGATAAGATTATAGATATGCTCGAGAAGGAGCAAATGAGAACAGATATACCTGACTTTGGACCAGGGGATACGGTAAAGGTTTATGTAAAGATAAAAGAAGGTGATAAAGAGAGGATTCAGGTTTTTGAAGGAGTAGTTATAAGAAAGCGAAAAGGGAATATGGGAGCAACATTTACGGTGAGAAAGGTGTCGTATGGGATAGGTGTGGAAAGAATATTTCCTTTGCATTCACCTGCGATAGAAAAGATCGAAGTAGTGAAAAAAGGAAAAGTAAGACGCTCAAGACTTTATTACTTGAGAGAATTGAAAGGAAAGGCAGCTCGTATAAAAGAAAAAGGTCGTTATTAGTAGATGATAGTTGCAGGTGTTGACGAGGCAGGAAGAGGTTCGTTAGTGGGCCCGGTGGTGGCAGCGGCTGTAATAATGGAAGAACAGTTTTTGTTATCTTATAAGGAAATAAAGGATTCCAAATGCCTCAGCCCACTTCAGCGAGAAAGAGCATTTAGGTATATATGTGATAAAGCTGTTAGTGTATCTGTAGGGGTGGTTTCTCACAAGTTTATAGATAGGTTCAATATATTGAATGCTTCGTTAGAGGCGATGAAAAAAGCGGTTTTCGGTCTTCATGTAAAACCAGATCTTCTATTGGTAGATGGAACCCATAAGGTACCTATTTCTGTGCCTCAAAGGTGTATAAAAAAGGGAGACAAAGTGAACAAGTTGATTTCTGCTGCTTCTATAGTGGCTAAGGTTTACAGAGACAGAATCATGTTAGCATACCATAACAGTTACCCTGTTTATAATCTTGCTAAAAACAAAGGTTATCCCACAAAAGAACACTTGGATGTTCTCAAAAGATTCGGCCCATCTCCCATACACAGGCTTTCCTATAAGAGTGTAAAGATTTATGCGGGTTAACCATTTTTATATTGCCAAAAAAGGGGAAGACTTTGCCTATAAGATGATAAAAAGCATGGGCTATAAAGTGCTGGAGAGAAATTACAGGTGTGGTATGGGAGAAGTAGATCTAATCGCATTAGATGGGGATGTGTTAGTGTTTATAGAAGTGAAGACCAGAAAATATTCTGTAGAATATGCAAAAGAAGCAATAGATAAGAGAAAGAAAAGAAAACTCATTCTGCTTGCTTCCTATTACATAAAAAAGAAAAGGCTTTATCATCTAAGGGTGAGATTTGATGTTATTGCGGTTCAAATAAACGGAAAGCACTTTAAGTTTGAGCTTATAAAGAATGCCTTCTCATACGATGAATAACAAAGAGGGAACTCTCTATGTAGTTGCAACCCCCATTGGCAACTTGGAGGACATTACGCTTCGTGCCTTGAGGGTACTTAAGGAAGTGGACTTGATAGCTTCTGAAAATATTTCCAGAACAAAGGGACTTTTAAGTCATTATGGAATCAAAAAACCTGTGATCAGCCACAGAAGGGAAAATCAGCAAAAGTCAACAAAAAAGATAATAGACATGATCAAGCAGGGGAAAAATGTGGCTTTAGTAAGTGATGCGGGAACTCCTGGCATATCTGATCCCGGGGCATACTTAGTAAACATGGCAAGGAGTGAGGGGATTAAAATTACTCCTATTCCCGGCGTATCAGCTATAAGCACAGCCATTTCTATTTCCGGTCTTCCTTATTCTGAATTTGTTTTCTTAGGTTTTTTGCCTTCTCAGCAAAAGAAGAGAAGAAAAAAACTTCTTTGCTTGCGTTCACTTTCTTATCCGATAATGCTTTTTGAATCACCTCATAGGTTGATATCCACATTGACAGATATTAAAGAGATTCTTGGGAACAGGAAAGTCCTTTTATTCAAAGAACTTACAAAGCTTCATGAAGAGGTAAAAGAAGCGGAATTAGAAGAACTCATAAATGAACTTAGAGCTATGGATATAAAAGGTGAGTATGTTATTATAATACTTCCACAAAATGGAACAGAGGATGAGGAGGATTGGGAAGAGGAACTTTTTTCAGAGATGGACATGATGCTTCAAAAAGGTCTTAGCACAAAAGATATTGCTAAGTATATATCAGAAGAAAAAGGGCTTTCTTATAGAAAGGTTTACAAAAAATGTTTGGAGAGGAAGAAGATCCTCTATGGAGGTTAAGAAGAAGTTAAAGGTAAAGAATGAGCTGGGTTTACATGCAAGAAGTGCTGCTATGATTGTGGAATTGGCTAAAAAACACAATGCAAAATTGTATTTTAAAAAAGGGGAACAGATAATAGAAGGGGATAGCATTTTGTCCTTACTTACTCTTGCGTGTCCAAAAGGTACAGAGCTGGAAGTAAAGGCAGTGGGAGAAGATGCTCAGATGCTTATAGACGAGCTTACAGCTTTATTTGAAAGAGGTTTTGGAGAGCTTTCATGAGTGTGGGCAAGAGAATAGAGTTGAAAGGTATACCCGTGTCTCCAGGGATAATCATAGGAAGGGCTCATCTTATAGACAGATCTAAGATAAAAGTACCTTTAAGAAAAATAGATAAAAAAGATGTTCCATATGAGATCGAAAGATTTAAAAAGGCGGTAGAAACCGCAAAAAAACAGCTTTCTGAATTAAAAGACAGATTACCAGACAGATTGAAAGAACATGCTTTTATTTTAGACAGTCACATGATGATTCTCAACGACAGTATGCTTTATGAAGCCACTATAAACAGAATAAAAGACAAAGAAATAAATGCGGAATGGGCACTTAAAGAGTCGTTTGAGGAAATAAAGAATCTTTTTTCTCAAATAGAGGATGCATATATAAGTGAAAGGATAAATGATGTGGAAAATGTCGTGCAGAGGATATTGAGAAATTTAACGGGACACACCCAAAGCGAGATATCTGATCTTGGTGAAAAATCGATTATTGTTGCTCAAGATCTGTCTCCCGCAGATACCGCGGGTTTAGATACAAAAAAGGTTATAGGATTTATAACAGACGGAGGGGGAAGCACCTCACACACTGCTATACTGGCACGGGCTTTGGAACTGCCCGCTGTAATGGGACTCTGTTATGCCACGAGTCAGATAGAAGATGGAAACATCCTTATTGTAGACGGAGACACAGGAAAGGTCATAATAAACCCTGACAATGACGACATCGTATATTACATGGAAAAAAAGGCTCAGAGAGAAAAGCTCAGATCTTCCGTATTAAAAGAGGCAAATAAACCGGCTA
This sequence comes from uncultured Desulfobacterales bacterium, assembly GCA_964393645.1. Lineage (GTDB taxonomy): Bacteria > Desulfobacterota > DSM-4660 > Desulfatiglandales > JALVZP01 > JALVZP01. Next base: position 49,474 of record CAYMUI010000030.1, read on the forward strand.
TAACTTTGGATGGTCACAGAATCAGGGTTATGGCAAATACAGAATTCTTGGAAGAAGTGTACGGTCTTAGGGAGTTGGGAGCAGAGGGGATAGGGCTTTACAGAACAGAGTTTCAATACTTAAGTCATAGCGGAATTCCTACAGAAGAAGAGCTATTTGAGGATTATAAAAAAGCAGCTCAAGTAATGGCTCCGGATCCAGTGATAATCAGGACCTTGGACATAGGCGGTGATAAGTTTAAAGGAGAATTTGCTAAGTCAAACGAAACAAATCCTGCTTTAGGACTAAGGGCAATCAGGTTTTGCCTGAAGAATACCCATATATTTAGATCTCAACTAAAAGCTATACTAATGGCAAGCTCTTACGGAAATGTGGAAATCATGCTCCCCATGATATCCAGCGTTGATGAAGTGTTAGAAGTAAAGGAGATTATAAGAGACATAAAAGAAGAGCTCGATAAAAAAGGGATACCTTATAACCCTGACACCAAGATAGGAATAATTTTAGAAGTCCCTTCTTCTGTAATGATAGCAGACCTTTTGGCAAATTATGTAGATTTTTTCAGTATCGGCACCAATGATCTCATACAGTACACGCTGGCAATAGATAGAACCAACAAAGAAGTAGCATACCTGTACGATCCTTTTCATCCTTCTATAATCAGAATGATAAGGGATGTAATAAGAATAGGAGAGGAAAACAGAGTACCTGTTTCCATTTGTGGAGAGATGGCAGGAGACCCACTATGTGTGCCTTTACTCATTGCACTTGGGATGAGGCAACTCAGTATGAACCCTAAGATCATTCCTTTTATAAAAAAGCTGATCAGGTCTATCTCTGTGGAGGATTTAAAAAAAGACACAGAAGAGATCTTTAAACTGAACACTTCCGAAGAAATCCGTTCTCATATGCTAACATGCATGAAAAGACTATTTCCCGAGATAGATGCAATAGGGGATTACTTCTACATGCAAGGATAGAGTCAAATGGGAAAGAAAAGCCGTGATGAAGAAAACATAAAGATCGTCTGTTACAATAGAAAAGCCGCACATGATTACTTTATAGACGAGGTTTATGAAGCAGGAATGGTCCTTCTGGGGCCAGAGGTAAAGTCTTTAAGGAATGGATGGGCGAGTATATCTGATAGTTATGCAAAAATAAAAAAAGGCGAAGTCTATCTTTATAACATGTACATAAAACCCTATCCTTATGCTCATCATATGCCCATAGATCCCACAAGACCGAGAAAGCTTTTGTTGCACAGGAGAGAAATAGACAGGCTGATAGGTAAAACAGAGGAAAGGGGATACACGCTTATACCTATAAAGGTATATTTTTCTCCGAGAGGATGGGCAAAGGTTCAACTTGCTTTGGCAAAGGGAAAGAAAAAATACGATAAAAGAAGAGAATTAAAAGAAAAAGAATTAAAAAGAGAGCTTGAGAAGATAAAAAAGAGATACGGGTAGTGAGACTAAAAAAATAACATTCTTGCTTTAGATCTCTTAATCTTTATAACAGGTCCTTTTGTTCTGCTGTAAAATTCCAGATACTTTGTTACAGTGTATTTCATATCTTTTCTTTGAGATATCTCTTGTATGCCTCTTACATCATGAAAATAGTCCACCTTTTCGTATATCTTTTTTGAAATTTCGTGCAAGTGTTCAGAACGAACCCTTTTTTCGTCTACCTCAAATCCTCTTGATTTCATGACTCTTGGTCCCGTAAATATAATAAGCGCACCTGGTTCCGCAATTATGACATCTCCTAAGGCAGCGTAACTTGCTATAGCCCCTCCAGTAGAGGGATCGGCTAAGATGGATATAAAAGGCAAGCCGTGTTTTTTCAGTTTGTTTACTGCTGCTACCACTTTTACCATTTGCATAAGTGCTGATATTCCTTCATAAAGTCTGGCTCCTCCTGAACAGCAAACACTTACCACGGGAAGAGCCTCTTCTATTGCGTATTCTATTGCTCTTCTGAATTTTTCCCCAAAAACCACCCCCATAGAACCACCGCAATAGTAGAACGAACTTATAGCCAAAACTACTTGAAAGTGGTTTATACGGCCTGTACCGATCACAAGCGATTCCTTAAAATCTGTTCTGCCTTCTTGTCTTGCCAGAAAGTCTCTGTAGTATTCTGTTATAGAATCTTCATCCAATAGATCATCTACGCTCAGATTTCTGTCCATTTCGTGGAATGTACCCGGATCAACGAGACAATCTATCCATCCGCTCGCATCCAGTGGATAAGAATAACCACAGTAAGGACAGACATTGTAATTGTCCACAAGTTCTTTAAGATTTATTAGCCTTCCACATCCTTTTTTTCCTGATTCATTGCCTTTTCCATCTCCACACTTTATAAATTCCTTTTTTACCATCTTAAGGGAAACTTCCCCGTAAGAATCGCTTACTTCTGTAAGACTGGAATAGTTAATAATCTTTATGTCCAAGGGGGGCTTTTTAAAGGCTTTTTTTATCGGCTTTTCTATGTATCTCTTTAGGTCATATATGAGACCCGTTTTTTTGTATACCCCAAATCTCATGGCTCTTTCTTCTCTTCTTCTTATCAGCTTGGCTATTTTTATCTTGAACACTTCTCTTATAGATGCTGTAAGAAACTGATAAATATTGTTTGCCATCTTGTCGCAGTCAGCCACATTTTCAGGTGAAGGCACTATGTAATCTATTACACCGAGTCTCTTTAGTTCCTTAGCAGTTGGCTTTGATATGTAAAGCGCTTCTTCTATTCGTTTAGGATCACGGAATATTATAGACGCCATACTTTCTGGAGGCGCTGTAGCATACATCGCGTCTTCCATTTGACCTCTTATGTCTGTGACCTGAATAGCTAAAGCTCCGCCACTTCCTCCCTCCCCCAATATGAGAGAGATGCTTCTTAAAGGTAGCAGAAGAAATTCTTTTATAAGATGTGCTATAAAAAATGCTTGAAATCTCTCAGCAGAATACATTGATATGTCCGCACCAAAAGTGTCTATTATGGTGAAAACGAGGGTTTCTTCTGGGTTTTCTTTTTTTGCTTCTTTTAATAAACTCAAAATATAAGAATGGTCATCTGCTGTAAGCATTCCGTAATTTAAGACTTTTAAGTCTTGACTGCTTTTGAAATCTTCTGGTTTAGGTTTTTGCTGCCCAATAACATACATCTTCTTTTCCAAGAAGGTGCACTTGCCCGCAACCAGAGACTTGGACGGGGTTTCAAAAGGTTCGTAATCAGGGAATAGTCTGTTAATTATGTCGCTTGCCCTTGGTCTCAACAGATGTCTGGTTCTTTTTTTAAAGATATCCACAAGACTTTCTTCTTTCATGAATTTTCTCCTGTGAAGATTTTTGGATTTTTATCAAAAAAGGCAGATTGTTATCAACCCCCAATGTCTTCGAATATATGAGCTGGGGTAAGCAGGATTCTTTTAAATATGTTTAGAGTTCCATTGACAAGATTTTTGATAGGCTTTTGCACTACTTCTACATTACTCAGAGGGCCTTTTACTTCAAAGTAATAAAGCGTAATTTTTTTATCCTTTCCCGCAATTATGTAGCCCACAATAGGTAGTTTGCTTATAATCGAATCTATCGTTCCGAGAGGCTGGATCGCAATTCCCAGATCAATCCACTTTTTGTTTAGATCTAATCTTCCTTTTCCTGCTGCATTTAGCGCTTTACTTTCAAGTATCATTTTGTCAGAGCTCACAACCCCTTCTTTTATGGAAGCCTTTATTTTTATAAAATCAAATGGAACCCCTTCTTCAAACACAGACAGCGGGTTGAATTTCCATATGTTAGCAAGACTAAAAAAGTCAAGTATCTTAAGCACAGGCTGAGCCTTGTATATCTTTCCATCTGTTATGGAAACCTTTAATTTGCCATTCATGTGAGGGATGAGCTGATTCATGTGTTCTGCTTTTGTGTGGATCATTGCTTCTGCAGTGATCTTTCCGTCTATATATTTTTTGATCTTAAGACACGAAAATATGCGTTCTAAGGGCATGTTTTTTAAAGTAAGGTGCAATCGATAATCAGTCCATCTTTTTTCGGGTATTCCGTCCACAGTAAGTTTTCCATAATCCATATTAGCCAAAAGCTTCTTTATAGAAATATCGCCATTTCTTAAAAAGAACTCTCCAATTATTGGCTTGAAAACTATGTCTTTACAAACAGCTTTTTTTGTTTCTACATGTACATATAGATCAGAATCTTTTAAGAATTTATTTGGGCTTTTCTTTTCTTTTGTTTTATGCTTTAAAGCTCTTAGCTTATCTAAGTCAAGATAATCTAACTTCACATAAAGTTTTCCTTTTAATCCCTCCCAGCCTTTTAGATACCCTTTAACATGCAGGGGATACTTTTCTATGTTGGCTTTCAAAGAATATATACTTACCTTTTTGCCGAAGAATCCAAGTTTCATACTGCAATCTTTTATAAGGTCTTTTTGGACAAAGAGATGTTTTGCCCTAACTGTTCCGTATAAATGGGTGTTTATGGGATTTGAAAACTCATATTCTATCTTTAGATTTGCATTTATAAGACCTTTGATTGAAGAAATCATATTTGCATATCTTATTCCCAGATCTTCTAAGTAAAGTTTTTGTGTTTTGATCTTCATTTTCATTTTTTTCTTATTGATTACAGCCCAAGCATACAAACGGGATTTTTTTGATCGAAAGTTAAAGCTTTTTATAAGAACTTTGTTTGGGCTATATCTCAAAGAAAACTTTATACAGAAAGGATATGGGGTTAAGGCAGCAGAATAAAAGTATAAAGGCACTCTTCTCTTAGAAGAGACCCTTCCACTGATATCCCAGAGATCTTTCTGGTTGCTGGCTTTTATCTTTATTTTAAGAGGCCCTTTTATCACTATGTTTTTTCCTAAGTATTTTCTCCAAAATCTGTCAGGTCTAACATCTCCGGAGACATTGACTTTTATATGTTTAAGATGCTGATCAACATCAGCCATTACATAGAGTGTGGAACTTCCTAATCTGGTAGTCCCACTAAAATGGTAGTTGCCAGTAGCGTCTATCCAGAAGCTGCCTCTTTTTATAAGAAGTGTCTGGGGTAGCTTGTTGTAAGCTATCCGGGTATTGAGAAAATGGGCAGAAGAGTTGTTAAATATTGGCATCTTCCAAGATTCTTCATACTCACATACAACTGTTGTATCCATTATTCCCGATATTTCTTTTAAACCTTTAACGGTCTTCAGTATGACTTGCGGAGTAAATTCCATGTGAAGCTGGGACATCAGGTCTTTAAGGTTGAACTTGCCTTTCAGAAACAGACAGTAGTGTCTCGAGTCATAGTAGATATCCTTTATCAGAAGAGTGGCCTTTTTTATTTTAGAAGAAGAAAGCTCTGCACTTATTTCCTTTATAAGAAGGTTTCCGTCTTTGAGTATTAATTTACCTTTTATGTTTCTTAAAGGGGCTCCAGCACCTTTTGGCATTAAAAGAAGTTTGTCCATTAGGAGACTTCCTGAAAGCACGCTTCTATTTGCTGGGTTATCCAGATGTTCGAGTTGCTCTACTGTGCCAGCAAGGGAAAATCTGATCTTTTTTAGTTTTCCTTTTTTTATTATCGGGAAAAGCCTGTTTTCAAGCCAGTCTGGAAGCAAGCAAGATGGAAACACTTTTTTAAACATGGCCATTTCCATCTCAGGAGAGCTTACTTTAAGAAATATTAAAGGCGATTTTTGGTTCAGACTGAGCTTAGCGTTTATATCAAGTTTGAGTCCTTCTGCAGATATGATTACTGGTCGGAAGAGAAACCTCTTTTCTTTAACATTTCCCGTAAACTGGATCTTAAGATAAGAAAATTTATATGTCTTCTTCTGACTGTCTGTTCCTATAAGCAAAAAGTTTGGTTTGTTAAGTCTTATCTTACCGCTTACTTTTATGCTCTTCTGAAAAGAACCGCTTAGGTAGAACCTGCCGGAGGCGGTTCCGTCTGAAAAGATGACGATATCTTTTTCCCTTATGCAGGAGAGAGGAAAGCCTTTTAGCTCTGTTTCGAATTTTACTTTTAGATCTCCATCTTCACTGATATATAGCCTTCCTTTTGTGTTTAAAGGGAAAGATGTTTCTTTAAAATACACCTTTGACTTAAGGTCTAACGATATAGCCTTATTTGAAAGTTTTTTAACACAGAGGTTTACACTCCTTGCACTTATAGAAAAAGGTTTAACAGATATGTCTGCATCTTTTATGTAGGTAGACGGGATATTGGTAAACAAAAAAAGAAGCTTTTCCTTAGAGAACCCTTCCTTTTCTGCTGAAGAGAAGCTCTCTTTTTCTATTTCAATAATTGGCCTGTCAAGTATGACGGTTTCAGGGATCAGTCTTCCTTTTATGAGTTTTGATATCTTGTAATTAAAAAAAAGTGTGGGGCAGGAAAAAATAAATTCACCCTGTTTTGGCTGAATGTCTAACTGTTCTATCTTTATTCCTATTCCGTGTCGCAAGCTTATTTTTATACATTTTGCGCGTATCTCATATCCTACCTTTTCTGAGATCTTTCTTAACAGTTTTTGTTGAAAAGAAGGTCTGCTTATAAGTATACCAGCTACCACAAACAAAGAAAAAAAACAGAAAAGTAAGATACACGCTATTATTGTTAATTCCTTCTTTCTGTTCAAATTACTCTCTCGCTCTTCTTTCAAAATAGTCCTTTAAGATCTTTGCATGATCAAAGGCAAGCTCTTTTGGTAAGTTATCCTTGTAAAATATTCCTGTCTCTTTGGCATCATCTCCTGCTTTTGGCATTCCCTTAGCCTGCGCCACAAATACTACAGAAATTGTGTGAAATCTTGGGTCTCTTTTGGGATCAGAATATGCTCCAAGTTGATATTTAAGCTCTACATCAAGTCCTGTCTCTTCCTTAGCTTCTCTTACTGCTGCCTGCTCAAGACTCTCTCCGTAATCCACAAAACCTCCGGGAAGAGCCCATCCGTATGGAGGATTTTTCCTTTTTATCAGAACGATAGGAACTTTTTCTATGTCTATCAGTTCTATAATAATGTCTACCGTAGGAAAGGGGTTTTTGTATTTTTCCACTACCTTACCGCAATGCGGACATATCAGTGTCTGTTTCATTCTTCTCCCTCTTTTTCATATAAATCTGCAACGCAATAATAGATGCTGGTGTGATTCCAGGAATTCTGGAGGCTTGTCCCAATGTTAAAGGTCTTATTTTGGACAGTTTTTCAATTGCTTCTTTTGTCAGGCCATGCACCTTGGTATAGTCTATGTCTTCAGGAATTCTTATTTCTTCCATCTTTTTCAACTGCTCAACTTGTTTTTCTTGCCTTTTTATATACCCTTCATATTTTATTCTTATCTCCACTTCATCTGCCACCTGAGAGTCCAAATCTTTTAATTGTTTATCAAACACGCTTAGCTGTGCAAGAGATATTTCTGCTCTTTTTAAAAGCTGAGCCAGAGAAGTCACATTTTTTATAGGAGCTGTTCCCATTGCTTTAAGTTTGTCTTGGATTCCAGGTTCGGGCCTTATCTTAAACTCATTTAACCTTTTTATAAGAGATTCCACTTTTCTTCTTTTTTCACAGAATGCTTTATATGTCTCCTCATCTACAAGCCCGAGTTTGTATCCGATATCCATAAGCCTGAAGTCTGCATTATCTTCTCTTAATAAAAGTCTATACTCTGCCCTTGAAGTAAACATTCTGTATGGCTCATCCGTGCCTTTTGTGACGAGATCATCAATAAGGACGCCAATGTAAGCCTGAGATCTGTCTAATATAAGCGGCTGTTCCCCTCTTATTTTGAGCACAGCGTTTATTCCTGCCATAAGACCCTGTGCAGCGGCTTCTTCGTATCCTGTGGTTCCATTTATTTGGCCAGCAAAGAAGAGCCCTTCTATTAATTTGGTTTCCAGATTTGGTTTTATCTGCACAGGATTTATGTAATCGTGTTCGATTCCATAACCTGGTCTTATAATTCTTGCCTTTTCTAATCCAGGGATAGATCTTACCATTTTAATCTGTACATCCACGGGAAGACTTGTAGATATGCCGTTTGGATATATTTCAACTGTATCTAACCCTTCTGGTTCCAAGAATATCTGATGTCGTGGTCTGTCCGGGAATTTTACTATCTTATCTTCAATAGAAGGGCAGTATCTTACTCCTCTTGCTTTTATAATCCCTGTGTAAAGAGGAGATCTGTCAAGCCCCTCTCTTATTATTTCGTGGGTTTTGGGAGTGGTGTAGGTTATATAACATGGTAACTGAGGAAGTTTTATCTCCTTTGTGCTAAAAGAGAACGGTTTAGGATTTTCGTCTCCTTTCTGGACCTCAAGATTTGAGTAGTCAATAGTTTTTCCGTCAAGTCTGGGGGTTGTACCTGTTTTAAAACGATCTATCTTAAAACCTAATTCCATCAAATTCTCTGAGAGCTTGTTAGATGGAGGATCTCCCATCCTTCCCGCAGGAAAATGGGTAAGGCCTATGTGTATAACTCCTCTTAAAAATGTTCCTGTGGTCAGGATAACTGTTTTGGAAAAAAACTTTTCATTTATGTGAGTCTCTACTCCGTATACCTTTCTGTCTTTTACAAGAAGTCTGTCCACCATTGCCTGTCTGATATGGATGTTTTCCTGTTTTTCTAAAATCCTTCTCATTCTTCTTTTGTAAAGATACATGTCATTTTGGGTTCTTGTTCCCTGTACCGCAGGGCCTTTTTTAGTATTAAGTCTCCTAAATTGGATTGCTGTTTCATCCGCGTTTTTTGCCATTTCTCCACCTAAGGCATCTATCTCTTTTACAAGATGCCCTTTTGCAAGCCCTCCAATAGCTGGATTACAGCTCATCTGAGCTATGTTGTCTACATTAATGGTCAACAAAAGCACTTTATGACCCATCCTTGCTATTGCAAGGGCTGCTTCACAGCCTGCATGACCAGCTCCAACAACTATTGCATCGTATGTTTCTTCAGCACACATTTTCTGCTAATAGCTCTCTTTCTTTTAAGTCGAATTTTTTTGCAATCAAAAGCTCAAATTCTCTTCCAATGTATTGTCTGTTTTGTTTTAGATATAGTTTTATATCATTCCAATAGCTGTTCAGTTCTGAAAGACTCTTTAGCTCTGCTAATCTTTGGTCTATCTCTGAGATTTTTTCTCTTTTAAGCGTATCTCTTCTTAATTCATATACATCTATAATCCTGTTTTTTATCTCTTCTGGAATTTGCTCTGACTCACTTCTCTTTATTATGTCTTTAAGAGCCAGATAAAGCTGATGAAAGTCTTTTGCCTGATCCATCTTTTCTTTTGCTTTTGTCACTATCTCTTCAAATAGTTCCTTTGCTCTTTTTTCAAAAGCCTCCTTTAACATGATCTTGTAGTCATCTGAGTAGAAGGGATAAGAATTGAGCTCATTTAAGAGTTTTTCGTAGTAATTTCTAAGCCTTTCCATTTCTTTTATTTCTTTTATAAGAGCTATTTTTTCCTGAATGTTCAACTCTTCTTTAAACCTTACTGTCAGAACATTTGGAAATTCTTCTTTTACGAAGAATATTCCTTCTTTTTCTGAAAACAGAGAATAAGGATCTTCCCTATAACCCCATATTTTTTCTATAGAAAGCCCGTTTAAATAATTATTTATTGCTTCATATCTTTTGTCTATTATTTGACACATATCCAAAAAGTTGATGGATACAGGAGAACGGCTCAAATCAAAGGTTTCTGCTGATATAAGACAAAGCAGAAGCAATTTTATCTGATTCTCGTATCCCATGTAATTCGTGACATTTTCATATCCAAAGAGGCGGACTTTGTCATCTACCAGCCAGTTTAAGATATAGTGTCTGATATACTCGGGAAGCGATTGAAATGTTCTGTATATCCTGTAGGCCTCAAACATCTCCTTTTCAAATGTCGAATATCCTATGCTCAGGAATCCTTTTTGTCTGTAAATGAGATTTATAGGTTTATCCATTAAAAGCTTTGCCAGTTCTGGGAATTCCACATACCTTATACCTCTTAGTCTAAGTATCCTTTCCAAGGCATAGATCATTCTGCCCATGCTTATAAGATTTCCGTGTGTATTTTCACTGATTTTATCTTCGTCATTTGCCAGACCTTTCTCTAAGTACTCTTTTACCTGAAGGTAAAGAGCCCCTCTTTTTGAGAAGAGTTTGTTCATATATCCCATCAAGGTCATATCCTGAGCTATTATTCTGTCACATATCTGTTTTATCTTAAAGAGCCTTCCTGCCAGATCTTCTAACAGAAGGTCTTCTCTGATAGCCGATAACATAATGAATGAAAAAATAAAGAACGCATCAAAAAGCTGTTGATCTCTTCTGTCAAGTATTTCCTTTATAGCAAAGAATGAAAACTCTCCCCTTATCATATGATGAAGCATACTGTGATATTTTACCAAAAATACAAGATATTCCTCCTCTTCTGCTTCTATTAAGTAGAGTTTCTTCATATTTTCTTGTCTTATAAACACAGCTCCTGCATCTCCAAGGTCTGCGGGATTGAATCTTCCTTTATACTTCTCTCTTAAGTAAGGCACTCTTCCTATTTCTTGGAAGAAGAAGGCCTTAATAAGCGCATTGAAAAGCACTGGTTTTTTGTTTCTCAGGGATTCCAGCATGTTTATCAAACTGCTTAATTGAGCATCACTTACTCCCACAGTTCCTGTAGCCATAAGTCCGAATTCCTTTTTAGCAAGCTTGTGCAAGAATTCTTTATCTTGAAACTCTTCTTTTTCATGTCTTATCAGGGCATAAAGCTTTTTTGTAGTGTTGAGGATATATTTAAGAGGAGAAAGCCTCATGTATATATGCCAAGAGAGATTCATCTGTTGTAAGGTTTTAAAAAACGGAAACAGAAAGTTTAGCACAGATGGGGCATAGTTATATAATGCCTCTAAGTTTGTATAAAAAGAATCCGGTTGAAACATGTTTTTTAAAAATACCTTTCTGAGCTCTTCCCTTATTTTCTCCACTTCTTTTACCCAATTTTTGTGTCTTAAAGGCAGAAGCCTTTCTTCCATAAAATGGAGAATACCTTTATGAGCTTGATAAAATAGTTCCACTTCCGAGAATCTTTTTTCCAGTTCTCTAAGTCCTTCGTTAGAGATGCGATGTATCTTTGGAGATTTTGAAAATGAGCTGTAAAATGCGTTCAGTACCTTTATGTTGTTATCCAGATCCATGTATCCGACAGCCAGAATCTTCTTTTCTGTTTCAAGTTTTAGATATAATCCCGTACCCACGATGATAGTAAATCTGTTTTTGTTTAATTGTTCTGACAGATTCCTAATGCCTTTTGAATCTAAGTGGTTCAGATTTATATGAGAAGTTTCTAAGTCGATCTTTTTGACAAATTCATCTGTTTGCTCTTGAGCAATCTCTTCTAATAATGGATTGAAATTTATTATGTCCGCTGGCGAAGAGTTTATGGTAATCCACAAAAGCAAAAATACATTCTTACTGCTCATCTTTCTAAACACACGGGCTGTTCCGTGCAGGTCTGAACGAAGGATCTTCCTGTAAAAGGTAGTAATTTGTAAAGGATCAGATTTAAGATATATGTCTTCAAATTGATTCATTATGTCTATTAAGGTTCTCATGTTATAGATGTCTTTAAGATTTTCTGGATCATAATCTGCTAAGGCTTCGAGCTCTTTTTCACCCTTCTCTTTTATTTCTTGCCAGTTGTTCAGGAACCTATGATAGCCCATCATCATGAGTACCCTTTTAATGACCTTTCTTCTAAGGCCCTCTATAGAGTCTGCTCCCTCGTATACAACGGCCTGCCAGTCTACATCTTTGCTTATAACCGCTCTTACCATGAGATCATATATTCTAAAAAGCTCTCTCACCTCTTCTGTTTCAACCGTCCTTCCAGTAGATGCTTCCATCTCTGCAAAACTCATCAGCCGGAAGTATCTAAGAAAGTTAAGCGCAGTTCTTATCCCATATTTATTTGCCGCATCTATTACAGGTTTGAGGGAAGCTTCATTTATCTTTCCGGCTATTATTCTCCTTATAGGACCGTGGCCTAAGGAAGTCAGGAACAGTTCTTTTAAGAGTTCGATATTAAAGCCAAAAAGTCCGAGCAGTTCTAAGTTTTCTATAAGCTTTGTGTTTACACCTTCTATCTGTTCAGGATTAAAATAATGAATAAGTTCGGCTATCTTATTTTTTCTTTTTACTAAACTTAGTACTGCTTTTATTCCTTTATGTCTCCTGTTTTTATAGTACAGGGGGGTTCTTAAACGATCCATGAAAATTTTGGGTATATTCTCATATGCTTTTACATCTTCTTTAAGTCTCTTTACTGCCTCTATTACTTTTAGCACATACTCAAAAGAGTTTCTGTAATCTGGCATTAATTCTGGCGACGCCCCGTATATCCTGCTCTCTAATATGTCTTTTGTAATAACGGATAGGCTAAATGGAAGGGCTTTCTTTTTGCCTTGATAAACAAGCATGTATTCAGGCTCGTAGTCGTAAAATTCAAATCTTTTTTCCCACTCCTTTTTTAGCGCCTCAGGAGTAATGGCGCAGAAATTCTTTTTTTCCAGATACCTGTCAAACAGTTCGATCCATACCTTCTTTTGATCTTTTGTGACATATTTTCTGGGTAAGGAAAATTCCAGATACGGAAGATCATTTATTTCCTCAAGGCTTAGAGATGAGATGTCTTTTCCTTTTAAGAGCTTATTTACAAGTTCTGGCTCTACATATATCCCTCTCAGATAACTGTAAAATTCAAATTCAGTTATGTATACGGGATTTCTGTTAAATCTGTATTTGTGTTTTGTTTTAAAAAGATGAGTAAAAAGCGCAAATCTTTTTTCTTCATCTTCTGTTTTAAATTTCACCTTTATAAGCCTGCATCTATCAGGAAAATATCTTTCAGAAATAACAAACAGCTCTCCTTCCGGGACCAATGACTTATATATCTTTGTCATCACATAATTTGCGTATTCTTTTAACCGGCTTTTCTCTCTTCTTATAATCTCATATATGTCGTCGGTTATGATAAATAGATCTAAATTTTGCTTTATATCCTTTAGCTTGGCTATTGAATCTACAGGAATAAAATTGTGTTCCAAAAATATATAGGAAAGCTCTTGAAATATAAGATCTGTAGGTCTTAAAAATATGCCTATGTTATAGCTTTCTTTGGTTCGTTGCTTTCTGTACTCCTTAATAAAGCCAACTATTTGATCCACTTTCACTTTTATGTCTGTTAGAGAGCTGGAGACAAAATGAAGAGGAATGAGATAATATGGTTTCCCCTTTTTGGAAAATCTTATTAATAGTCCTAATTTTTTGTAAATTTCGTTTAATTTTTTATAGTGCTTTTTTATAGAATTTTCATTTCTTAAGTCTATAGACAAAAGCAGGCCCAATTCTTCTTTTGTGAGCCGTTCGTATCCCTCGGTAATTCCAAACCCATAGGCATCTCCACCGAATCTGCTGGGAATCCTGGCAGGATGTCTCAAGGCCGGCAGTGTGCCTAAGGGAATGTCTTCTGGATCTATACCCAGCTCTTCAAATTCTGCCGGACTTATAAATCCAAATGGATCTTTTTCCCTCAAAAAGAGATAGGATGGGCTTGCTTCCATGACATCTTTTTAAAATAGTAGGTCAAATAGCTGTTGCACTGATTCTATTCTTAGGATTTCTATCGGAAATTCTAAGGTCATCTTTGTTTCAATCCCTGTCTTTGCGGTGATGCATTTTGAAAAACCGAGTTTTACCGCTTCCTTTATCCTTAAGTCAGGATTGCTCACACCTCGCACTTCACCTGCGAGTCCTACTTCCCCAAAAAGAACCACATCTCTGTCCACCGGTTTATCCAACAGACTGGATATGATTGCAGTAACTATTCCAAGATCTACCGCTGGCTCATCCACTTTTATCCCCCCCGCCACATTTACAAATATATCATGGTCTCCGAGCCTAAGTCCAAGTCTTTTCCACAATACAGCTACGAGCAAAGAAACTCTGTTGTGGTCTACTCCTACCGTGGTTCTTCTGGGGACCCCTAAATGAGAGGGGCTTACCAGAGCTTGTATTTCCAGAAAAACAGGTCTTGTTCCTTCCATACACGGCACCACTACTGAACCGGAAACTCCCTCCGGCCTCTGCTCCAGAAATATACGAGACGGGTTAGATACCTGATGAAGACCAGTGTTTTTCATCTCAAACACACCTATTTCGTTGGTAGGTCCGTATCTGTTTTTCACAGCCCTCAGTATCCTGTACATATGATTTGTATCCCCTTCAAAGTAGAGCACCGTGTCTACCAGATGTTCCAGAACCTTTGGTCCAGCAATAAGCCCTTCTTTTGTAACATGACCTATCAAAAATATAGATATACCAGATTGTTTTGCCATAATTTGCAGCCTGTAAGCTGTTTCTCTCACTTGAGCCACACTTCCAGGAGTAGAGGACAAGGTATCGGTATAAAGGGTCTGTACAGAATCCACCACTAATACAGCAGGTTTGATCAGCTTTATTGTTTCTAATAGTTCTTCTAAATTAGCACCTATGGATATATACAGCTTTGAAGCATCCACCTGAAGTCTTTCTGCCCTCATTTTTATTTGCTGGAGCGATTCTTCTCCTGAAAGATAAAGACAGGTAATTCCTTTTTTGCTGAGGCTGTTTAAAACCTGAAGCATGAGCGTTGATTTTCCAATACCTGGATCGCCTCCTATTAGGATTACCGAGCCGGGTACTATGCCACCCCCCAAGATCCTGTCAAATTCCTCTATGTCTGTTCTTATTCTGTTTTCAGCTTCAAGGGAGATCTCTTTTACCGGAATTGGAGGAATGATTTCCTTGGCTGCTTCTTTTTTTGTGTTTTTTTCTAATATCTTTTCCACCAAACTGTTCCACTGGCCACATCCAGGGCATCTGCCCATCCACTTTGGGGTCTGGTATCCACAACTTTCACATACAAAGACCGTTTCTTTTTGCTTTGGCATAAGCTTAGTCCTGTTTGTTTTCGCCCCCAATCCTGCGGGGAGTTGGCTCGTATATTACAGATGGGTGCTGTTTAAGAGGTTGAGGAAACAGGTTCATGAGTTGATATATTTCTACCGGCATGTCTGTACTTACAGGAAGACCAAGTTTTTTTGCTTCCTCACATGTAATGGGATAATCGTGTGTCCATCTTCCTTGTGAAAGGATCTCTGCAAGTTCTTCCGCCTTTTGTTCCGTATATTTTCCCGAAAGAAGCTCTTTTAACTGATTTTTCATTTGATTAAGAGCCTTTTCGGATACATCCGCCATTATAAGAGTCTTGTCTTCTATCTTATCTATGGGCTTCTCTTTTTTTATCTTTACAATAGATGCTGCTGGATACTGGCCGATCTGCGGATCTACTGGGCCTAAAACCGCGTGTTCATCCATGACTATCTCGTCAGCTGCTAATGCTATGAGTGTTCCTCCACTCATAGCGTAGTGGGGAATAAATGCTGTGGTTTTTGCTTTATGCCTTTTTAATGCCTTTGCAATTTGAAGAGCTGCCAATACCAATCCTCCAGGAGTGTGCAAGATGATGTCTATGGGAACATCTTCATCTGTTAGGTGAATTGCTCTTATTACCTGTTCCGAATCGTTTACATCAATAAATCTCATGACTGGAAATCCAAAAAAACTCATGGTTTCTTGCCTGTGAATAAGAAGTATAACCCTTGATCCTCTTTCTTTTTCTATTTTTTCTATCATCTTCTGCCTTGCTGCCTCTAAGAATTTTTGTCTTAAGAGGGGTTGAAGGCTCATGAGTATGAAGAAAAGCCAAAATATGTCAAAACCGCTCATTATACATGACCTCCTTTAGCGATTTGTTTTTTCGTGAAATAGTGCAAGTACTCCCCACGGTGATTGCTCGTCTTTGTAAACCGATGTTCTTCTCCCCCAACAGAAAAATCTATGTAACACCACCCCTGCGATAAAACCTCCCACATGTGCCCACCAAGCAACTCCTCCTGCGATCTGCTGGTGTACCACAGAAAGAGTACCAGAAAATAGCTGAAGAAAGAACCACCATGCCAGATACAGTACCGCTGGCATTTCGAAGAAAAACGGAAGGAAAAAGACGGGCACTAACACGATTACCCTTGAAAAAGGAAAAAGCACATAATATGCTCCTAATACCCCAGAGATTGCTCCAGATGCGCCAATGATAGGAATTAGAGAATCTGGATGCATGTATACATGAAAAAGAGATGCGGTTATTCCGCATGTCAGATAAAAAATCACAAATCTAAGGCTTCCCATGTTGTCTTCAACATTGTCACCAAATATCCAAAGAGTCCACATATTGCCAAAAAGATGTACCCACCCACCGTGCAGGAACATGCATGTGACAAGATCTATATACTTAAACCCAGGCAACAGCTCTTTCGCCACAAAAGAGTCCGTTGTGTATCTGGCAGGTACAACTCCAAAATGAAATACCACCATTTTTAATATCTCAGGTGGAAGAGATACCTCTAACAAAAAGACCCCTATGTTTATCCCTATGAGGATGTAAGTTGCAATCGGAACCTTGCGTCTGGGAGCAATATCTTGAATGGGAAACATCGGATCTCCTCGGTTTTTGATTACAAGCTTAAGCATAACTTAGGCATAAGTCAAGAAAATTACTTCTCTATTAGAAAGAGCTACTTTGTGGTTGCTTGATTCAAAAAACTGACTATAATAGGGCTTAATTTTTGAGGAGGAGGCATGGATAAGCTCAGAATCCTGCTCACAAACGACGATGGTATTTACGCAAACGGTCTCTATTGCCTTTACAACGAACTGAAGAAAGACTATGAAGTTCATATCGTAGCTCCTTACTCAGAGATGAGTGCTGTAGGACACGCAATCACTTTACACTCCCCTTTAAGAGTACAAGAGGTGTACAGAGACGGATCTTTTTATGGATACGCGATCACGGGAACTCCTGCTGATTGTGTTAAGATAGCTGTTCAAGAATTGCTGAGGGATGAACCTCCAGATATTGTGCTTTCAGGAATAAACTTGGGCTCAAATGTAGGAATAGATGTGCTTTACTCTGGAACTGTTTCTGCTGCAACAGAAGGTGCTTATCTGGGGATAAAGTCTGCTGCCCTTTCACTTGCCACCAGAAAGGATCCTGACTTTTCGTTTGCCAGCAGATTTAGTAGGCAGGTAATAAAATTCCTTTTGGAAAATCACTTAGAAAGAGGGGTGGCCTTAAATGTAAACATTCCGGCAGTGCCTGAAGAGATGATAAAAGGGGTCGTCTTTACAAGACAAGCAATAACTCAATACAGGGAATACTTCGAGAAGAGGGTAGATCCGCGAGGGAATGTATATTACTGGCTTGCAGGGGAAATCGTAATAGAAGAAAACGGAAGGGCAGATACGGACATAGCTGCACTTCAAAACAACATGATAACCATAACTCCTATTAGCTGTGATTTGACAAGTAGTAGAGAACTGGAAAGGCTGAAAAAAGTTCAGCCTTTCCAGTGGAAGATTTAACCTTGTGCCAGTTTCTTCAAAAATTCCAGTCTTTCCTTTGCCTCTTTTTCTGCCATTTCAAACAGTCTTTCTGCTACTTCAGGGAATGTTCTGGTAAGGCTGGAGTATCTCACTTCTCCCATAAGAAACTCTTTGAAGCTCATCTTGGGATCTTTTGAGTCCAGAATGAAGGGATTCTTCCCTTCTGCTTTAAGTCTCGGATCGTACCTGTAAAGAACCCAGTAGCCGGACTCTACTGCTCTTTTCTGTTCTTCTTGACTCTTTCCCATGTTTATACCGTGATTTATACACGGAGCGTAGGCAATTATAAGTGATGGTCCTGGATAACTTTCCGCTTCTATAAGTGCTTTAAGCAATTGATTTTTGTTAGCTCCCATTGCGACAGATGCTACATATACATATCCGTAAGTAATTGCCATAAGTCCCAAGTCCTTCTTCTTAAACTGTTTTCCTTTTGCAGCAAATTTTGCCACAGCTCCAAGTGGGGTCGATTTTGAAGACTGACCTCCCGTGTTAGAATAAACTTCTGTGTCTAACACCAGTACATTTACATCATTTCCCATGGCAAGCACATGATCTAATCCACCGTATCCTATGTCATACGCCCATCCATCACCACCTATGATCCAGATAGATTTTTTGGTGAAAAGATCGGACATATTCATGATCTTAGAAAGAATTTCTTTATTTTTTTGATCCTTATCTATTTCTCTCTTTAAAACCTGTTTTATTTTGCTGCTCAATTGCTTTGAAGCTTCTGCATCATCCTTTTTTTCTAACCACTCTTTAAACAGCCCTTTAAGTTCCTCTGAGATATCACGCCCTATTGCCTCCTTAACCATGTCAGCCAGCTTATCTCTTTTTTGATTCACTCCGAGAGCTATTCCAAATCCAAATTCCGCATTATCTTCAAACAGAGAGTTAGCCCACGCAGGTCCATGTCCTTCTTTGTTTGTGGTGTAGGGAAAAGATGGCACAGATCCGCCATATATAGAAGAGCAACCCGTTGCGTTGGCAATGATCATTCTGTCTCCAAAAAGCTGGGTGATAAGTTTTATATAAGGTGTTTCACCACAGCCTGCACAAGCTCCAGAAAATTCAAACAGAGGCTGCCTAAATTGACTGCCTTTAACACTGGTATAAGGCATGAGGTTGTCCAAGACAGGAAGTTTTGTAGAAAAAATGTGGTTTTTGATTTGTTCTTTCTGAGTGTTCAGAGGTTTCATTATGAGCGCTTTCTTCTTTGCAGGACATACATCGGCACAGTTTCCACAACCTGTACAATCCAATACACTTACCTGTATCCTGAACTTAAGCCCTTTTAGTTCCTTTCCTACGGCATCTATCGTGATAAATCCTTCGGGTGCATCCTTTAGATCTTCTGGTCTGGCAAGCACTGGTCTTATGGCAGCATGTGGACATACAAAAGCACACTGATTGCACTGGATACAGTTTTCAGGTTGCCATTCAGGAACATTTATGGCGATACCTCTTTTTTCGTATTTCGTTGTACCTGTTGGAAATACACCATCAGGCGGCATAAGACTTACAGGAAGCGTATCTCCTTTTTGTGCAAGCATAGGTCTCATAACCTTTTTTACAAACTCAGGAACTCCTTCCTCTTCTTCCAGCTTCATATACTCTTCATGTCCGGCTGTTTTCCAACTTTCAGGATATTCTACTTTCTGAAGAGCACCGAGTGCTCTGTCTACCGCTTCTATGTTCATTCTAACCACATCTTCTCCTTTTTTTCCGTAAGTTTTCACTATTGCTTCTTTCATCTGCTTTATGGCTTCTTCAGGAGGAAGTACTCCTGAAATCTGGAAAAATGCTGCCTGCATAATAACATTGATCCTTCCGCCCAATCCTACCTCTTGTGCTATCTTTACAGCATCTATGTTGTAGAACTTGAGCTTTTTCTGTGCGATGGTTCTTTTAATGTGATCAGGAAGCATTTTTTCCATCTCTTCCAAAGTGGTCCATGGAGAGTTGAGCAAGAATACTCCGCCCTCTTTTATCCCTTCGAGTATGTCATATTTATTGACAAATGAAGGATTGTGACATGCTATGAAGTCTGCTTTCTTAACAAGATAAGGGGATTGAATTCTGTGAGGTGAAAAACGAAGATGCGAAATGGTAATTCCGCCAGACTTCTTTGCATCGTATGCAAAATATCCTTGAGCATACAGCGGAGTATTTTCTCCTATTATCTTTATGGTGTTTTTGTTCGCACCCACTGTTCCGTCTGCTCCCAGCCCCCAGAACTTACAGTTTACCGTTCCTTCTGGAGTGGTGTCTATTTCCTCTCCCACTTCCAGTGAGGTTCCGCTTACATCGTCATTTATACCAACGGTAAAGTAATTCTTGGGTGAGTCTGATTTCAGATTGTCAAAAACCGCTTTTACCATTGCAGGAGTAAAGTCTTTGCTTCCGAGCCCGTATCTTCCTCCCACAATAAGGGGCGGATTTTCTACCCCAAAGAACGCCGTGCATACATCTTGGTATAAAGGCTCTCCTATTGCTCCGGGCACCTTTATTCTATCCAGCACAGCTATCTTCTTTGCGGTTTTTGGAACAGATTTGAGGAAGTGTTCTTTTGAGAAAGGAAGATAAAGTCTTACCTTTATTAGACCAACTCTTTCTCCTAATTTATTCAGGTAGTTTACTGTCTCTTCTATAACATCACAGCTTGAGGCCATCGCTACGACCACCCTTTCTGCTTCTGGGTCTCCTACATAATCAAATAGGTTATATCTTCTACCAGTAACATCTCCCACTCTTTCCATTTCTTCTTGTACTATCTGGGGGATCTTAGCATAAAATGGACTGCACGCTTCTCTGTTTTGGAAGAAGATGTCAGGATTCTGTGCGGTACCCCTTGTTTGAGGATGCTCTGGATCAAGACATCTTTTTTTAAATCTTTCTATTGCTTCATAGTCCACGAGGGTTGCTATGGTGTCATAGTCTAAGAGTTCTATCTTTTGGATCTCCATGGAGGTCCTAAATCCGTCAAAGAAGTGCAAGAACGGTAAACTGCTTCTTATGGCAGAAAGATGAGCCACAAGTCCCAGATCCATTACTTCTTGTACAGAAGCAGACGCTATAAGTGAAAAGCCCGTGCCTCTTACCGCGTTTATATCAGAATGATCCCCAAATATAGAAAGTGCATGTGTTGCGATAGCCCTTGCTGCTACATGGAATACTCCTGGCAGAAGCTCTCCAGAGATCTTGTACATATTAGGAATCATAAGGAGAAGGCCCTGCGATGCGGTAAATGTGCTTGCCAGTGTGCCTGCTGCAAGTGCACCGTGCACCGCACCAGCAGCCCCTGCCTCTGATTGCATTTCTACCACTTTTACCACCTGTCCAAATATGTTTTTTCTTCCATGGGCTGCCCATTCATCACAGTACTCTCCCATACTACTTGAGGGTGTAATGGGATATATTGCTGCCACTTCACTTAATGCATAGGCAACATGGGCAGCAGCTTCGTTGCCTTCTACGGTTTTTATCAGCTTTCCCATAACTCCTCCTTATTTTTTATTTTCTGGATTTAAGGGGTAACGATTTGTTTAATACATTGCATATTGTATTGTCAAGCTCATGTTAATTTTGTTATAGAGATGAGCCAGATGTTAATGGAGGGATAATGAGATACATATCTGCTGAAAAGATCGTGAATAAAGTAAAAGAAGCGGTGATTGCTGCAAACTTGGAGCTTTCTGAAGATATGAAACAGATGCTTCAAGAGGCAATGAAGAGAGAGGAGTCAGAAATAGGGAAACAGATTCTTTCTCAACTTATTGAAAATGCGAGGATAGCAAAAGAGGAAAGGGTGCCTATGTGCCAAGATACCGGCATTGTCAACATAATAGTAGAAATGGGTCAGGAGGTAGTTGTAAAAGACGGTTTTTTAATGGATGCATTAAGAGAAGGTGTAAAAAGGGGATACACGGAAGGGTACTTGAGGATGTCTGTGTGTCACCCCATTACAAGACAAAATACCATGGATAACACTCCCCCCATTGTGCATGTGGAGATTGTGCCGGGAGATAGGTTTACTTTATGGGTGCTGCCAAAAGGAGGGGGAGCAGAAAACAAAAGCAGATTATATATGCTTCTTCCCACGGATGGATGGAGAGAGATCAAGAAAAAAGTGATAGAAACAGTGATACAGGCGGGTGCCAGTGCGTGTCCTCCACTCATTGTAGGAGTGGGTATAGGAGGAAACTTCGAAACAGCCCCTTTTCTGGCTAAAAAGGCTCTCTTGAGAAAGCCTGGTAGCAAAAGTGACGATCCCCAGATTGCTAAAATGGAACAAGAGCTTTTAGAAGAGATAAACAAAACAGGCATAGGGCCTCAGGGAATGGGGGGCAGGATAACGGCTTTTGCAGTCCATATAAATATGATGCCATGTCACATATCAAGTCTCCCGGTTGCCGTAAACCTTCAATGTCATTCTCACCGTGCAATAAAAATAGATTTGTAGAGAGGACAGTCCCATGGAGATGAGATTAGTTTATATAACCTGTTCCGGCAGATCTGAGGCAGAAGCAATAGGAAAACAGATAGTAAAGGAAAGACTTTGTGCCGCCGTAAACATAATAGACAATATGCATTCCTTTTACTGGTGGAAAGGAAAGATAGAAGAAAGCAGAGAGGCTATTCTCATTGCAAAGACGACAGAAGAGCTCGTTCGTAAGCTCATGAGTAGAGTAAAAGAGCTTCATAGCTATGAATGTCCGTGCATTATTTCTTTGCCAGTGGAAGACAGCGTTCCAGAGTTTCTTATGTGGTTAAGAAGCGAGACAAAAGGTTAATTTTTGCTGAGTATCTTTTTTAGTAGGATTACAGTTACTATACCCGCTAAAAGAAGCGCAACAACTAAGTTATATCTTGACAACAGAAAAGAAACCCTGTGCTTTATCTCTTCCCAGTTGGAACCCGCCTTTAATCCCACATACATTATCGCCATATTCCAGCTCGCACATCCTACAAGTGAGGTGATACTCACTTTCCAAAAGGAAAGCCCCATTATTCCGGCTGTTACAGATATGACCGCTCTTACTCCGGGAAGATATCTGTTTACAAGTATTACGAGGTATCCGTATCTTTTTATCCAGTTTTCTGCCTTAAGGATGTCTTCTGGCTTAAAAAAAGGGATCTTTTTCTTGATTGACCCCAGTTTAATCCCGAGCCAATAAACAAACATAAATCCTGCCCAACTTCCAAAGGTGGTGCACAGATAAGAACTTGTAAAGTCTATCTTTTTTTGACCTGCCAAAAAAGCTCCGAATACGATAATGGTATCTCCGGGAACAGGAGGGCATACATTTTCTGTAAATGCACTCACAAATAAAAATACATATATCAAATTCGCGGGCAGGTTTGATACCCAGTTTATTATTTGGTCTATCAGGTCCACTTTTAGGCTTCTATTTTAAAGACTTTCTGTTCTATACTGGTGATCCTTTCTGTGGGTTTGCCAATGAGATATATGTCTTCCATTCCAACTACTCCAAGCTCAGGGAATACAAATTTCGGTTCCAGAGATAAGACCATTTTTTCCTGAAGAGGTTCCCTAAAATGAGGAGATATAATGGGATATTCGTCTATTTCGAGGCCTATACCATGCCCGATAAATTTTACCTTTCCATCCCCAAATCCCATAAAATATTCTTCAAGCCCCCAGTCTTTTGCAATCTGAACAGCACCTTGATAAAGACTGTCACATGTAATTCCAATCTTTGCATTTTCTAAGAAAAATTGGTGAATTTCATAAGAACACTCGTGTGCTTTTTTAAGCATATCTGTCAGATCTCCTATTACAAATGTTCTGGCCTGATCCCCTATGTATCCGTTTATACATATTCCGTGATCTATTTCTATGGGTTCATTCTTGTTTATCTTTTTGTAACTTGCTCCCTGAGCTATAGCAGGACTTATTCCCATTCCTCCTTGAGGACTGTCTAAAAAAGAAGCTACTGAACCACTTTTCCCGGAAAGCACATGTACATACATCATTTCTTGATTCCAGCCTCTCATTCTCATCATTCCTATATGACCTTTTTTTCTTATCAGATAGCCCAAGTATGCATCTACCTCCAATTCGGTTATTCCCGGCTTCAGTATCTTTTGAACTTCATAGAGATTTTCGTCCAATATCTTTGCTGCCTTTCTTATTTGAGATATCTCGTATTCAGACTTTATCATCCTGGTCTTTCTTATGATATGAGATACATCAACTATTTCTGACAACTCAAACATCTTTTTGTATCTCAAATACATGTTTGCTGGAATTACATCCAGTTCCATTCCTATCCTGTTAGGATCTATTCCGTAATCTTGCAGGACTTTCTTTATACTGGAAGGCTTATCTGAAATAATATTTTTCAAAGGAGATTCCTTTACTGCTCTGTCAATTGCCTTATGAACGATCAATATTGCTTCTCCTTCAGCGGGAATGAACAGGGTAGAGTTTTGAAGTGTTCCTGAAAAGTAAAATCTGTCCACATTTTGTAAAATAAGTGCTCCGGAAATATCAAGATCTTTTAGATACTTCTGAAACCTGTTGATCCTGCTGTAAATTTCCTCTTTTTCTATCCCTGACATAGCACCTTCTCCCATCTTTCTAAGATCGGTGTGATGCTGAATTCTCCTATACCGTTTACTCTCAAAAATTCAAAGACATCGTACTTATTTCCCTGTGACCACCAGTTTTTTATTTCGTTTACTGCTTCTTTTTTAAACATCCAATCAGATCCATATCTTTGAGACAGGTATTTTTCAAGTATCGCTTCTGTAATCCAGGCAATAAGATAATCAAGGCAGTAGAATTCCGGCACAAGGTCAAACAAGTGACTTTCTGGCTGATAGTAAAAACCAGTATATCGGCTCATATATTCAGAATAAAGTTTTCCGTTAGAGATGTTTTCACAAGAAAACATTTCATATTCTGTCAGAAACTTTGCTGCATATCTTCTAAATATAGAAAGATCTTTTAGTACCTTGTAAAAATAAAGCTCATCTGCCAGTTGTTTATCGAGTCCCACAACCTCCATAAGAAATGGTCTCGATAGTGCAATATTCTGCATCAAAAAAGCAAATGACTCTGACAATATGTAATTTGTGGCTAAATCTCGATCTTCTAAGGGTAGATCAGGATCTGTAAGTGTTGCTGATATCCCATGTCCTAATTCATGAGCTATAGTTTCCAGATCTATCCAACCACCAGCTGGTCTTATGACCACATACACCTCCTCTGGAATCTGTACCATAAAGGAGATGGCCTGAGCACTTTTTTTCTTATTAAATGTCACATCCAAGTGAAGCCCGGGTAATTGTTTTGTGTCTATTCCCCATTCTTTTAAAGAGTTGAGAAACAGCTTTATTCCATTTGATGGAGCAAGGTGATCAAACTCTTGCATACCCAGAAGGTTTATGGCATCAAATCTGGTAAGTCCTTCCAAGGTTGTGCCGTACCTTCTTTTTGTCCATTGATTCATGAGTTTGTAGTAAAAGCTATCTGTAATAGAAAGTATCGAAAGAACTTTTTCATAAAAGAGATCATAACTTAAGCCTTTTTTCTGAGAACAGTAGCTTAGATAATTTTTGAATCCCAAATCTTTTTTGATAAGTTCCAAAAGGATTGACCAGTAGTTATATGCAAAAGGTTTCAAAAACTTACATAAAGCCGAAACCTCTTTCTGTAAAGCACGTCTTTGGGCACAAGTGCTGGATTTTTGACAGTATGGAATAATTTCTCTCAGATATATCTTTTTCCCTTCCACATAGGCGGCAGCACCGAGCATCCAGGTTCTCATCTCTGCCTCGTAAGGCATAAGTTGGTATTGAAGATAGTGATCAATAAGACCGTGTTTTATGCATATCTTCTTCTTTTTGTCCTTGATTAAAGAGGTTTCTTCTATTGTTCGCAGGTTAAGTATAGGTTCGTACCCTCTGTATATGAAGTCGAGTTTGAATATGGAAGGAATTCCTATCCAGGTATAAAGTGCGTGGATTTTTATTCTGCAGTTTAAATGATGCACGATATTTTCCAATTCTGTTATCTTTGTGGTTTGCATTTTTTAAGAATAGTGCTATTAATAGCTTTCGGAATAGTTAATATAGAGGAGGATAGGTAAAATGGCAACAATTACTATTTCCCGTAGATTTGGTGCTGGAGGAGCAACCTTGGGAGCAAGGATAGCCAAGAGGCTGGGTTACAGGTATTTGAATGACGAGCTGGTAAAGGAGGTAGCAAAGCAGGTAGGAGCATCTGTAAAAGACATTACCTCAATAGAAAAAAGGAAAAGGCCCAGCAAGTTGATGCTTTTTTTGGAAAAAGTGATAAGAGTTGATATTATCGAAAGAAAAAGAAGATATAAACCTATAGATGTGAAAGAGTATATAGATGGGATAAGAGAGGTCATACTTAAAGAATATGAACAAGGCAACTGTGTTATAATAGGGAGAGGAAGTCACTACATACTTCAGAACAAACCCGATGTTATTCATCTCTTAGTAGTGGCGAGTAAAAGATTCCGTTTAAAGTTTTTAATGGATACCTACGGACTGCGCGAGGAACAAGCAGAACGGGCAATCGAGAGGGCAGATATGATAAGATCTGACTTTTTATATTACTTTTCCCAAAGAGAAAATCACGATGATCCTCTTTTGTACACAATCTGTTTTAACATGGACCGTATTAGTATGAATGAAGCAGAAGAGATGGTTGTGAATTTAGTTAAACAAAGGGAGAGACAAAGTGGTTTCTAATGTAAAAGAACTTCCCCCTTGTGAGATTCTCATAAAAGCAGACGGAAAATGGTATCACAAGGGTGTGGAGATAATAAGAAAAGATATAATAAACTTTTTCTATGAACACTTAGATTTGGATGAAGAAGGGCGATACATTATCTCGTGGAGGAACGAAAAGTGTGTTGTAGATGTGGAAGATACTGCTTTTTTTGTGCAAAGGGTTGACAAGACAAAAAGCGGGTTTTTGCTTTATCTGAGCGATGGAACCCAAGAAGAACTTGATCCTGAGACATTATATGTGGGTAAAGAAAATGTTTTATACTGCAGGGTAAAGAAAGGTAAGTTTCCAGCTAAGTTTTTAAGGCCTGCTTACTATCAGATAGCAGATTACATAGAAGAAGAAAAAGGAAAATACTTTATTACCGTGAATGGAAAAAGGTATTTCATAAAGAATGATTAAAATCAGCATCCTGTACGATAACAGAAGCAAAAACAGAAAGTTTACATACGGATGGGGATTTTCCTGTCTTATTTCTGGCTTAGAACAGAGTATTCTTTTTGATACAGGCGCAAGAGGAGATATTCTGTTTTACAACATGGAGCAGATGGGAATTGAGCCAGAAATACTGAAACACATATTCTTATCACATATTCATGGCGATCATACGGGCGGGCTGATTTCTATATTGGAAAAGAAACCAAATGTTACGGTATGGTTGCCCGAATCTTTCCCTGAATCTGCAAAGTTTGACATCGGAAGCTATGGAGCAAGGGTAAAAGCTGTAAGCAAAGCAACCCGTCTTTTTAGCAATGTCTACTCTACCGGCGAACTTGGAAGATCTCCAAAAGAACAGGCACTTATCATAGACACAAACCTTGGGCTTATCCTGATTACAGGATGTGCTCATCCGGGAGTTGCAAACTTTGCTATTAAGGCAAAGAACTATCTGAACAAAGAAGTATATCTGATCTTAGGTGGTTTGCATCTGAGAGGATACACAAAAAAAGACATCAACCAGATCATAGCTCTTTTAAAAGACATAGGCGTAAAAAAGATAGCACCGTGTCATTGCACAGGCGAATATGCCATGCAACTTTTGCAAGAAGAATACAAGGAAGACTACATTGATGTATCAGCAGGTTCTCTTATACAGCTCGAGCCTTCATCCTTAGATACGCATTTATAAAAGGATCGAGATCTCCATCCATTACTCTTTCTAAATCCCCAATTTCTAAATTTGTTCTGTGGTCTTTTACTAATCTGTATGGATTAAAGATGTAAGATCTTATTTGATTTCCCCAAGATATCTCCTTCTGGGACTCGTGGATCTGTCTTTTCTTCTCTTCCAGCTTTTTCTTTTCCAGTTCGTAAAGCTGTGCTTTCAGAATTTTTAGAGCCATTTCTTTGTTTCTGTGCTGTGATCTTTCGTTCTGACACTGGACCACAATCCCTGTGGGGATGTGAACTATTCTTACTGCAGAGCTCGTGGTATTTACATGTTGTCCACCCGGACCACTTGCTCTAAAGGTGTCTATTCTCAGGTCTTTTTCGTTTATTTCTATCTTTATGTCTGTGTCTACTTCGGGATAAACAGATACAGAGGCAAAAGAGGTATGTCTTCTTCTTGTAGCATCAAATGGCGAAATCCTCACCAGTCTGTGGATTCCATGTTCTGCCTTAAGTCTACCATAAGCGTAAGGGCCTGTAACAGTGAATGTTACGCTTTTAAGTCCAGCTTCTTCTCCCGGCAGCATATCTATTATCTTGGTTTCCATTCCCTTGTCTTCACACCATCTGAGAAACATTCTTAGAAGCATCTGAACCCAATCTTGTGCATCCGTGCCTCCGGCTCCGGCGTTTATGGAAACAATGGCATTTCTTGAATCGTCGGGGTCTGTAAATAAAGCCTGAATCTCCATTTCCTCTACCTGCTTTTCTAAGGCTTTCAGCTCCCTTGAGATCTCTTGCAAAGCAGAACTATCCTCTTCTTCTACCGCTATTTCTGTGAGCAAAGCCAGGTCTTCCAGTTCTTTATTTAAGTGTTCCCATTGTTCTATTTTTTCTTTGTTTAGAGAAAGGGTTTTTGAGATCTTAGAAATTTCTTCCTGGCTTCTTTCCCAGAAGGAAGGGGAAGCCATTATCTTTTCCAATCTTTCCGTTTCGTTTCGCAGGTTATTTAAGTCAAAGATACTCCTTTACTTCTTCTACTTTTTTCTTCAGCTCGTTGATCTTTTGAATGAGATCGTCCATAATCTATACCTCGTGAAGGTCGTTTTTTTACTATTTTAAATCATTTCTTTATTATTTCAAGAATGGCTATTACGGCTTTATCAGCTATTGTAATGGATACAAAAGAGATAGGGGAATCAGATCTATTAGTTACTTTTTTCACAAAGGAAAAAGGAAAACTGACAGGAATTGCTAAAGGAGCAAAGAGAAGTAAAAGGAGATTTTTCAACTGCCTCGATCTATTTTGCCTTGTTTCGGTAGAGTTGGAACTGAAGAAGAATAGTAACATCTGTTTTCTGCACTCTTGTAAGCTGATTGAACCTTTTACCAATATAAGAGAAAGTTACACATGCTTTGTAACGGCTAATTACATGATAGAACTTGCAAGTCTTTTATTTCCAGTGGGAGTCACAGATGATAATATGTTTCAGCTTATAAGGGATTCTTTTACCCTTTTAAATAAAGGGTTTGATCCTGAAAAAGTGCTTGTCAATTACGAAGCAAAAGCAATGTCAATAGGTGGGTATAGAATAAATCTGGAAAAGTGCCAAGTATGTGGAAGGACATATAAAGGAGAAGGAAGCGGTGCGTTCTTGGTGTACAAAGGAGGTATAATCTGCCTCAGATGTGTTAAGAGCTCTTCGTGTCTTATTATTATGCATCCCCAAGAAATAAAAATGTTGCGTCTTCTTCAATCTCCCTCTTTTCGAATAGAAT
Organism: uncultured Desulfobacterales bacterium; assembly: GCA_964393645.1. Classification (GTDB taxonomy): domain Bacteria; phylum Desulfobacterota; class DSM-4660; order Desulfatiglandales; family JALVZP01; genus JALVZP01. The sequence goes on from CAYMUI010000030.1 coordinate 78,702, forward strand.
CTGACACCCAGCTAACTCCTTCCACACTAAAAAAAATAAGAAATGTACTTCAACTACACATAACCTACATACTTGGGAACAGACTTAAGACGAAGAGGTTTATTGATTCTCTTTTCCCATCTGTTCAAGCTGTCTGAGAATCCGAACGTTTTCTTGGAGTCTTTTCATGTACTTTTTTAGGTTCTCTTTGTTGGGTTTTCTCTTATTTTTTCTTATTGTTCTGGTCTTTCGGGTCTTGGATGCCATTTTTGTCCTCCTCGAGTTTTGGCTTTAGATACCATTACTGGACATATATATCAAGTGGGGGTATATATAAAATTTACAACGATGTGGCTTTGAGGACAAGACAAAAACTTTCAGGATTGAAAAAAGTGAAGTTTGTGCTTGCAACAAAAAACAAAGGGAAACTGATTGAGTTTAGAAGGATGCTCGATCTTCCCGAGGTCGAACTTTTAGGTATGGAAGAAATTCCACAGTTGAAAAATGTAGAGATAAGAGAAGATGGAAAAACATTTTTAGAAAACGCATTAAAAAAAGCAAAAGAGGTTTCCCGGCGTTCAGGAATGCCGGCCATAGCAGATGATTCCGGTCTTGTGGTCTATGCACTTGGAGGAAGACCGGGTGTCTACTCAGCCCGTTTTGCTGGAGAGTCTGCCACTGACGAACAAAACAACTTAAAGTTGCTCCAAGAGATGCGTGGCAAGACTAATAGAGAGGCGGCTTTCGTCTGTGTTCTTGCTGTAGTATCGCCAAAAGGTAGAACATTTATTTATGAAGGCAGATGCGAAGGGCTTATTACAGAAGCCCCGCTCGGAAATAAAGGTTTTGGATACGATCCTGTTTTTTACTATCCTCCTTTGAAAAAGACCTTTGCCCAAATGGATGTGGAAGAGAAGAACAGGGTAAGTCATAGAGCAATGGCTATAAAAAAACTAAAAGATGATATACAGAATATCCTCTCTGCTTTTAAGGAAGAAGGATGCTTGTAGACAGTTACGGAAGAAAAATAACCTACCTAAGAGTATCCGTAACCGATAGATGTAATCTTAGATGCATCTACTGCAGACCAGTGGGTCATGCGATTCCAAGATTGAGTCACGATCAGATCTTAAGATACGAAGAAATCCTAAGAGTCGTGAAACTGGCAGCAACTCTTGGTATAAAAAAAGTGAGGATTACCGGTGGCGAGCCTTTTGTAAGAAAAGACATAGATGTGTTCATAAATGAGTTGTCCAAGATCTCAGGGATAGAAGAAATCGCCGTCACTACCAATGGCACATTATTGTCAAAGTATTTAGGTGTATTAAAAAGTGCAGGTGTGAAGACCATAAATGTAAGCTTAGATACATTGAGACCTGATAGATACAGGGCAATTACGGGAAGTGACGATTTTTTCAAAGTCTGGGCTGCTATTTGTGAAGCAAAAAAAATGGGTTTTAGAGCGATAAAGATAAATGTGGTTTTGTTAAAGGGAATAAATGAGGATGAAATAATAGATTTCGCTCTTTTAAGTGTAAAAGAGCCATTTTATATAAGATTTATAGAGCACATGCCCGTCTGCTCCGGGAATGAAAGCTTTTTTTTAGTATCTGGAAAGGATGTGAGAGGATATCTGAAAAAAAGATTTGAGATGTCAATGTTAGAGGAGGACAAAAGTACCTCTTATCCTGGACCAGCAAGGTACTATAAACTTAAAGGAGCAAAGGGTGTGCTCGGTTTTATAGATCCTATAACCTCGCATTTCTGCAACGCATGTAACAGAATCCGGCTTACTGCAGACGGTCATTTAAAACCTTGTCTTCTTTCTTCTTACCAGATCGACATAAAGTCTTATTTGAGATCCGGTGCAAATGATGAAGATATAAAAGCGCTTATTATTAAGGCAGTCAAAGAAAAACCAATATTTCACGAAAACAATGTTATAGGAAAAGCCATGTCTACCATTGGTGGTTAAAAAGGAGGATTCGGTATGGCAGACTACTCTAAAAAACACCCTGAAGTGAAAGAATTGAATGAAGAAGTCGTGCGGGAGATAAAAAACAGGATGAAAGATGGAGAGATAGCGTGTGCAGTTGCCCATGCCATTGCTGAAAAGCTGAAAGTTTCTCCAGCAGAAGTGGGGCTAACAGCAGATATGTTGAACATACCGATAGTAAAATGTCAGTTAGGACTGTTCGGATATAAGCCGAAAAAAAAGATTATAACAGCTAAAAAAGACATCCCAGAGGAGCTAAAAAACGAGATCCAAAGAAACTTAGAAGCAGGGAAGCTGTCCTGTAAGAAGGCTTGGGAAATAGCAAAAAGACTCGGGATTAGAAAGACAGAGGTTTCTTCAGCTTGTGAGGGCTTAGGAATAAAGATAACCAAATGTCAGCTTGGCGCATTCTAACAGTACTTGAAATGCAGGAGATGAAGAAGGAAATTCCAGCAATGATCTTCCTGTAAGGTCATACTCTTTCACTGTTTTATCAGAAGGTACATACCCTATGACGGGAATATCTAACTGCTCTTTAAGTTTTTTGGTACTACTAAGTTCTTCTACCATGTTGAATATAAGTTTTATGCTCAACTGCTTTTTTTCAGACAGCTCATAGGCTATTTTGCTAAGATATTTTACCGTTTGAATCCCTCTTATTGTGGGATCAGAGACCAGCAGAAGAATGTCTATATTTCTCAGGACTCTTCTGTTTACCTGTTCAAGTCCTGCTTCACAGTCAACAATCACCGCTTCGTATTCTTTTGCAAGGGAATCAATGGCGTATCTGAGCAGTTCGTTTATGCTACAAAAACATCCGGGTCCTTCAGATCTTCCCATGACTAAAAAATCGAATCCGTCTTTTCTTAGAACAACATTCTTCCTTATAACTTCTTTCAACGGAGGATCTTGATCTCCGAATAGCTTCTTTCTACCAGATCCCTCCTTTAGCGCCTCTCTTATGTCCCATATAGTTTTTATCTGTTCTGGAGAAACGCCGAGTGCATGAGTAAGGCCTAAGGAGGGATCTGCGTCTATAGAAAGAAGCCTTACCTTGCCTCGTAATATCTTCGTAAGTATTGCTGAAATAAAGGTTTTTCCTACCCCGCCTTTTCCACCCACTGCTATTACTTTTCCCATTATTAGCCTTTCCTCAGGTATTCCCTCTGACTACCAGATGTGTCAAGATGTAGTTACACACACCTGGCAGCTTTTGGGACTCAACCCTGCACTAAGCGAACCACTACTCCCTATCCTTCTTTTGAAGGACTCAGGAGATACTTTGTAAAGAAATTCAATCAACTTCATCTTAACAGGATTGCACAGCTTGATAAACAAAAGTTTTAAGTTTTTTATCAGTCCTGGGGAGTTTTCTCCCACTCTTGCTATGTTGTATGCTCCTACAAGATCAGCATTAAAAATTCTGTTTAGAACTTTACACTTAAGCAATCCTTGTGATCTTCTCACAGCTTTTCGGAGTTCTTTTAGTTTTTTAAGCAAACTGCTGTCTTCTTTGCTTTTTGCTTCTAAGTATTTCTGTCCCACCTTTCTGACTTCAAGTATGTCTGCAAGTGGTGAAGTCTTTGAAGTAAAAGCTTCATCTATCTCTTTAACTTCTATCCCTGCTTCTTCTGCTTTGTATTTAATTAGCTCTATCAGTCTTCTGAACGGAACTGATACAAAGTGCTGGTTGTTCTTCTTTCCTATGTTTATTTCGTCCTTACTTTCTGTTGCTCCTTTTCCTATGTAGAGTTTTTTATGTTCAGTTGCTACAAGCAGGTCAATGAGCTTTCTGCTTATCTTGTGAAAGTCATTATTAAGTTTTCTTTTTCTGTATGCTGATAGCTCTTTAAGTTTTACGATTCTTTTTGTGATAAGCTGTTTTAAGCTGTGTGCTTCTTCTTTATCTTTTACCTGTGAAAGCTTACCCTTGAGTGTATCTATTTCAGATTGTAGCTTGGCCTTCTTTTTGTTAAACCACTGGTTGAATGCCTTTATCTCTTTTCCTGAAACTATAAAGCTTTTAAGCTCTGGATTCGTGGATATTAAAGCTATCAGGTTATTAAGTCCTAAATCTATTCCTGCTTTGTATTTTCCTGTTGCTCCTTCCGGAATTTCTATTTTGTAAACGGTATCTATGAAAATGTCTGTTCCAAAGATTTTAAGCCTTATGCTTTTTACTGGATGATTGAATCCTCTGGGTAGTTTTACTTTCAGAAACTCTTTGTTGTGGATTCTCAGCTTAATCTGTATGGAATCATCTAATTGTTTGAATGTGTTCACGTTAAGCTCTACTGAGAAGTTCATCAAAAACTTCAGTTTCTTTGGTTTTGGTGGGCTTGGAATTCCTTTAAACTTTTCTGAGTTCTTCTGATACTCCCTGTATGCTTTCCTGTAGTCGCTAAAGCTTTTTACTATACCTCTTATTACCTGCTGAAACAGGTAGTTGTTATCTGTTCTTTTCTTCTGCTCTTTTAAAGTTTTTAAAAGTTCTGTTAGCTTTCCGTTTTTCAGAATATTGTTTTTAACTTCCTGAAATTTTTTGAGTCTTTCTTCTTTCTTTGAAAAGTATTCTCTTTCTGCAATAAGTCCGTAGAGAATCGATTGGTCAGATGGATAGTGTCCGTAAAGGTCTTTGTATTTTCTGATCAGGATGATTAGAAGGTTTTTTGTATGAGCAAGATCAAAGAGAAGTTTTCTGATTTTTTCTTTTCTTTCTTTTCCTGAAACCCTGATGCTTAAAACTCTATTTGAGAGCATATTCTAAAACCTTCCTGATTCTCCTTCGGTTGCTGTAAAACTTCATTGAGAATGAGTGTAAAAGTGTGATTATCTCCTCAATTATCTCCTCTGTATCGCTCTTCTCCTCAGTGTAATCATTGATCACCACAATCTCTGCCCCATAACGCCTAAACAAATTCTCAAAAAAGTTAAGTCCCACTCTTGTAAGTCTATCTCTAAATGTTACCACTACCTTAGCTATACGGTAGGAGAGAATCTCATTAAGCAAAAGCTGAAAATCTTTCCTCTTATCAAAGTTTAAAGCACTTGCAATATCCCTGTAAATTCCATCTATTCTCCACCCCCTTGCTATGCAGAAGTTCTTAGCCACCTCTATCTGATTAACTAAATCCTGTTTCTGCTTCGGAGTTGATACTCTTGCGTAAATAACAGTTTTTCGCTCTGCTGGTTTACCGCTCTTTTCAAGAAGATACCTGTAAACACTTTCAGGATCAAAATCATAGTACCCATTGGGAAGTCTCTTAGCCTTCAGAACTCCTCCTTTTCTTAACTTCCTGAGCGTTGACCTTGAAATCCTTAACATTTCTATTACTTCTTTCGCTTTCATGTTCTGAAATGAAGTATTTTTAATACATATTGTCAAGTATAGTTAAAGATTTACGGTAATATACTCTTCTTTTGCAAACAGCGCTGCCCCAAGTGCACCCATTACCTGTGGATCAATATCTTTAAACTGATATATCTCGCTCTTTATTATTTCTTGTAAGTACTTTACAACTCCTTGATTCTTTGCAACCCCTCCTGTAATTGCCACTTCTTTCTTTATTCCCACTTTTCTTACCAGTTTGTGCATCCTCTGTGCCATAGCCTTTGCCACACCCGCTGCAATATCTGCTTTGTCAGCTCCTTCCACTATCAGGTGCATTACATCAAACTGGGTGAATATCGTGCATTGACTGGTGATACTTATCGGATTTTTCCCTTTCAGTGCTAATGGCCCGAGTTCAGAAAGTCCGACATTTAAAGTTTTTGCGATTCCTTCTAAGAAACGACCTGTTCCAGCAGCACACTTATCATTCATTATAAAGTCTACAAGTTCTCCCTTGCTGTCTACTCTTATTGCCTTTAGATCTTGTCCGCCAATGTCTATTATAGTCCTTATTGCAGGATTTACCCAGTGTGCACCTTTTCCATGACAGGAGATTTCGCTTATGTTATTGTTGGCAAAAGGAATCTTTTCTCTTCCATAACCTGTGCTTATACAGTAAGTAATTTCTTCTAACTTAAGGCCTGCTTTTTTCAAAGTTCTGGACATTATCTCTTCCGCAGACTTTACAGGATTGGGCAAAACATTCATTATTTCATATGCTATGATGTTTTCGTTTTCGTCCATAAGAAGAGCTTTGGCTGTAAGAGAGCCTACATCGCATCCAGCAAATATCATTTTCTCACCTCCTAATTCTTTTCCTTTGCAAACAGTGCAGCACCGATAGCTCCCACAAGCTGGGGTTCTGGTTCTGCTGGATTAAGTTTTTTTCCCAAATGTTCCTGCATGACCTTGATAAGCGCAGGATTTTTTGCCATTCCACCTGAAACAAATATGTCTTCTGCCACCAGAAGTCTTTTTGCCATGGCTACGAGACTTCTACCAAGCGCCTCTATTATTCCAGCAAGTATAGCGTCAACTGGTTTGCCCTCGTTCACATGAGCTATCACCTCACTTTCTGCAAAGACAGCGCATTGGGATGTAATGTTAACCTTTTCTTTTGCGTTTAGTACGAGAGAGGAGATGTCCTCTATGTTAACCTGAAGAGCTTCAGAGATGACTTCTATGAACCTTCCAGATCCAGCAGCGCACCTGTCATTTTGTCTGAATTCTAATACCTGTCCTTTTTCATCCAGCAGTATAACCATACTGTGTTGTGCTCCTATGTCTATTACGGTTCTACAAGATGGATGTAAAAAGTTTGCTCCCTTTGCTATGCAGTTTATAAGACTCAATTCCTTATGATCCACGGGAAGGTGCGATCTTCCCCAGCCTGTAGAACCCCAGCCTGCTATGTCTTCTTTACTTGCGCCGGCTTTTTCCAGAAGTTCATCTATTATTTTCCTTCCAGCAGATCTTGGATCTGCGTTTGTGGGTATTATGCTGGATGCCACTATTTTTCCATCCTCGCTCAGTAATACCCCTTTCGTATAACCTGTTCCAATATCACATCCTATGTACATGGCTCCTGACTCCTCAGTTTTAATGTCTTATGGTTTCAAAGAATTCTGAGAGAGCTTTTTTTACCTCACCAGGTGGGGTGAATCTTTTATCAGCAATGTCCATTTCAAATCTCAGCGTTGGAATTCCAGCTTCTTCTCTTATTGCGTCGCTTAGAAGTTTATTTAATGCCCATCCATGCTTACACGCCATATGACCAGCAAATATAGCGCAGTCTGCCTTGTGAGATTTTGCGATCTTTGTAAAATCGTTTATCCATGTATCAGCAAAACTGGTTACTTGTCTGCTCATAGGATAATGGAAAGTAAGTCTTGCCAGTCCTTCAAGCATGGAATCTATATCATGTGAATCTATGTAACCAACGAATTCTTCTGGCAAAATGGTCAAACCACATGCCAGATAAGTGGCTCCGTGTTCCTCTTCCATCCAGTGGTATATGGAAAGGTCATATCCCTGAAATGCCCATGTCCAAAGTGTTCTTATTTCGTCTTTTCCTTCAGGTATTATGCTTATCCCTTTTTCCACTCTTTCTTTTGCTTCCTCATAGACGATTCTGAAGTAATCCACCACTTTTTCTGAAAATCCAAATATGGTGTATAGAGCAAAGTCCATGGGCCTGTGAAATGCAGGATCTGGACATGGTTTGTTCTTTCTGAGCTCCTGAATTTTGTATATATAGTCCAGTTGCCTGTTTGTTAATTCCACATGTCTTTTTAATCTTTCCTCATCCAATTTGTTTCCACTCAGTTTGATCAACCTCTGGTATGCATCGTCTAATTCTTCTTTGTAGTATCGAAATGCTCTTTCATTTGTATAATAAGGCACATCAAATACAATGTAAGGTGCTCCGGTAAGCTTTGAAAGATACTGGAACAAAAGGTTGCTGGGATCACAAGGAACTGACGGTTTTAAAAAGTAGTCCGGTGCGGGCACTTCATTCATGAGATACGCTCCCAAAAAACCTTTCTGGGCTGAACAGAGATGTGCTGGGAATCCTTCAGCTTCTAAGGCGTCTATTTCCTGTTCACATCCGTCCTTGTAAAGGGCTGCTACAAGAACCGGGATCGTCTCCACACACACAGGTACCATGTCCATTGCCAGAAGTACCTGCGGTACAGATTCAAAGTAGTGGTATACCAGCTTTTTTCCCTTTTGGATGCCGTCTAAGACAAAGTCCAAGTATTCTCCGTAAGCTTGCACAAAGGCTAATGTTACATTTCTATTCTTAGGCTTAAGAGCCGCATCTACAGTATCTGGCTGAAGCATTTCTACTACTTTTTTAGTGTAGTCATCTGCATCTTTTAACAAAGCCTCCATATCAAGTTCTTCAAGACTCGTAGCCCCTGTATTTATACCTGCTTCTATAACAGCACATGTGGTTCTTAACCTCTTAAACCATTCTACAGGGATGTCTTTCATGGCTACTTCCTCCTTTCTATTCTTTCTATGAATGCTTGTATTCTCGTTTTTAACCTCCCTCTGTCAGAGGGCATATACTCTCTTTCCAGTATAAGAGTAGGAATGCCTTCTTCTTCCAAGAATTTTGCTTCCATCGGGGATTCTGCCCCGTGGTTATCGCAAAATGCTATTCTTTCAAATATTATTCCATCTACATTTGCCTCTTTTGCTATCTTTCTGGTTTCATTTAACCTTCTGTCGAACTCCCCTTGCATTCTTGGACACGGATTTTTCCAAAAATAACGGCGAGCTATAGCTTCAAGAGGATCCCCTATTTCTTCCACCGTATCCACAAAATGTCTATACCCAAAGCACAGATTGTCTGCCACCACCAGTCCTCCGGTCTCCTCTATTAGCTCTAAAAGAAATGTATCGTCCATATAGCTTCCCGCAATCATAAGTCTTGCTCTATAATCGGAAATGCCGGGTCTTTGTTTTATCTCTTTCAGGGCTTCTTTCAACAGCTCATTGAATACTTCCTTAGGCATTGTAAAGGAAGCAATAGCTATCTTCATTGCCTCTGTACCACTTATCGGGGGATTTTCCTGTTTTCTGAGCTCATATAGTTCCTGCATGAGAGAGCGGGTTTCGTTGTATACCTTTATCGAATTCCTCAGCTTACTTTTGTTAATTGCACCAAGCCCAAACGCAGAGGAGAGATTTTCGGCAAACTTTTTGATGTCATCCAAGTACCAGTTAAATCTTTTTTCAGAAATTACATGGGGTATGGTAATCATGTCCGTAAATTTTGTGTTTACCTTTCTGTGCCAGATGTCATACAGTCTTCTTAGCTGTTCACAGCCATTTAGAAAGCAAAATCCGTCAAGAAAGTCATATTTTCCTTCAAGTCCCATCTGCAGGAGACATCTCACATATGTGCAGTTGAATCTGTGCAGATAAACATCAGCCTTGTCTGTGGCAGTGCAACCAGCAGCCCCTGTTCTGTAAGGAAGCATTCCAAAGGAGTGAATCAGTTCTTCAGGTGCATAAGTGCATATGTAACCTATTATCCTCTTTCCTTCTTCCTTCCATTCTTTAACATACGGGTTTTCCCAACCCGTTTTTACATTTAAAAGCTCTTCCAATGCACTGCTCTTTTTTAATGCTTCCATGTCTGATCCTCCTTTTTTATTTAACATGCATTTCATGTGCTCTTTTTTCCAACTTGCCCATTATTTCGTGTAGCCTGTTTAACTCTTCCTGAGACAAACAGGACATCAGATAACCATTTACTGTTTCATATATATGCCACAGTTCGTCTTTTATCTTCTTGGCGCTGTCTGTAAGTTTTATTACTATGGACCTTCTATCAGTAGCGTTCATTTCTCTTTTAACTAATCCTTTCTGCTCAAGTCGATCCAGTATGCCGGTAAGAGTAGAGGAGTTTAAAGCAAGTTTTGAAGAAAGCTCCTGAGGAGTCATTCCGTCTCTTTCATACAGGGCAAGCAGAACAAAGAGCTGGGAGACAGTAAGCCCTTTTTCTCTTATGTAAGGGTTGTAACAGGAAAGCATCTGTCTAAATACCTTACCGGTAAGGTAACACAGGCAATCATCTAAGGTCATTTTGTACATATCTCTTTCTCCTTTAAAACCTATAAATAAACATGGCCCAAAAGTTTTTACCATCTGGTCTATTTTTTACGGCCATCTCAAATTGAGCCCTTATGGATAAGAAAAGGTTCTTCCTGTGATACCAGAGACCAGGCCCAATAGCAAAAGCCTGTCCTTTGTGAGATTCATCAGCTTTTAGTAATTGCCTTATAGGAGCCGGGATGCTTTTTCTCAAGTCGTAGTCGTCGTCTGTGGTCTGTTTGTAATAATATCCTGTTACCCCTATCCTAAGAGATTCAGTGATTCCATAAGAGCTGGTATAGTCCAGATGAAATTCCTGTCCCGGTGTTCTGTCCACATTTATTCCGTAGACAGTTGGGCAGTCTTGTTGCTCCGTGTTAAAGGAATACATGAGCTTTGAAGAAACATCCCATCTCTTTGTTATAAAGAAGGTAAATGCCCAAAGAGGCTCGATTGTCCAATAATTGGTTTCTACATTGGCCATGTTTTCATCTTCCTGACTTCCTACAGGAATGTATATGTCTGTGGCAAAAAGGCAGTGAAACCTGTTATTTAAAAGATGATAACCCAGAATGTAAGGAGTGTATATAATACACGGAATCCCTCTGTCTGTATAATGCCTTTTGTTTTTCGGTCCAACCGGAACATTAAATCTTATGTCTTTATCCACATAGGGGATAAACAGCTGGGTTCCATAAGACGCTCCTAATATCTTTTTATCGGTTATCCATATGATCCTTATTATATCTGCCCAGACAACTGCTCTATCAAAAGCAGGAACTTCATCTCCGCTGTTGTCTTTCATGCTTTCTGCTTTATAGACCAGCACATAATTTTTCAGATAAAGACCCTTAGGAGGCACCAGACCACAGAAAAATCCTTCTGCTCCGTTGGCATAAGGTGTGCCTCCACCAGATGCCCACACAAGTGCTGTATTCCAGAATTGGATTATGACAAATGCCCAAATTCCTTTTTTCATAACTTTCCTCTTTTTTTGAGGACTTTTATCAAAGCAAGGATATTGTGTCAATAGAAAATTTTTGCATAGAAATTTTTTTCCTTTGAACTGTATGTCTGCCAACTTTTAATATGCTTGACTTTGCTCAGATTATTTTTATCCTTGAATAAAGAAGACTTAAAAATGGGAGGTAATTCCCTATGGGAAACTGGTTTAGAACCGCCTTACTTTTAGGCGCAATGACTATGCTTATGGTCTTTTTGGGCGATCTTTTTGGTGGAAGAGGGGGGATGATATTTGCTTTTATTTTGGCTATGGGAATGAACTTTTTCAGTTACTGGTTTTCTGACAAGATTGTGCTGAGCATGTACGGTGCGCAGGAGATAAGCCCATCTGAATATCCCGAGCTTTATGCCATTGTGCAGGAGCTTGCGAGCAGAGCAAATCTTCCTATGCCAAGGGTATATGTGATTCCAGAACAGTCACCAAATGCCTTTGCGACTGGTAGAAATCCTGAGCACTCTGCAGTAGCGGTTACAGAAGGATTGCTCAGGATAATGAACAGAGAAGAATTGAAAGGAGTGTTAGCTCACGAGATGTCTCATATAAAAAACAGAGACATACTCATTGGAAGTATAGCCGCTACTATGGCAGGTGCCATAATGATACTTGCTGATATGGCAAAATGGAGTCTCTTTTTTGGTGGATCAAGGGATGATGAGGATAATGGTGGTCTCGGGATTTTGGGAGTTATACTTATGGCAATAATTGCACCTATAGCTGCACTCCTTATACAGATGGCTATATCCAGATCTCGGGAATATCTTGCAGATGAAACTGGTGCAAAACTTGCAGGAACTCCTATGGGGCTTGCTAATGCCTTGGAAAAACTTGCGCTTTATTCCAGAAAAGTGCCCTTAGATGCAAATCCTGCTACTGCCCACATGTTCATAGTAAATCCTCTTTCAGGCACAAGTATTGCAAACCTTTTTTCAACACATCCTCCAATAGAAGAAAGGATTGCAAGGCTTAGAGGAATGAAGCTGGAACAGACTGGTAGAGTAAGTGCAGCTGAGTCTTTTTGGAGGAGACTTGGAGAGTGATTCCATGTAGAGAGATATTTTGGCACATAGACCACAAAGGTCTTTTTTATTTGTTAGCTTTTGTCTCTCTTTTTATTTTTTTTTACGGGGTTCGGTATCATATCTCTGTCTGGAAAAAGGGGTTAAAAAGCCGGAAGATTCTTTTTTTATGGAAGTCAGTAAGGCAAGTATTCTTAGATGGGGTCTTAGCGAGCAGGATATTAAGAGGAGATGTAAGTGCCGGCATAATGCATCTATTTTTATTCTGGGGATTTTCTCTCCTCTTTTTGGGCACCCTTGTTCTTGCTTTTGATCATTGGGTTTATCATTTTCTTGTCGGTTCTTATTATCTGTTTTTTTCTCTGTGTCTTGAGATAGCCGGTCTAATGCTTTTGGCCGGTCTTATATGGGCCTTTGTGAGAAGGTATGTAATAAGAATAAAGAGACTTGAAAACAAAAAGGAAGATCTGTTTTTACTTGTATGGCTTCTTGTCATAGTGGTTACAGGCTTTCTATTAGAGGCGATGAGAATCTCTGTCCAGTCTCCAAGATGGGAGAATTTTTCTTTCTTTGGTTTCCTTCTGAGCGGTCTTTTTTCTGCAAATTTCGTTCTTAAAACATATCCTTTTTTTTGGTGGCTGCACGCTATATTAAGTCTTTCATTTATTTCTGCGATTCCCTTTACAAAGATGTTTCATGTAATCTCATCTCCAATTAGCATATACATAAAGGACCAACCCGCTTTTATTGTACCGGCAGAACAAAAACAGGCTGGTCAGCTCTATTACAAAGACCTCATTCACATTGATGCATGTACCAGATGCGGAAGATGTGTGGAAATATGCCCCAGCACTGGAGTAGGAGAGCCGTTTGCTCCAAGAGATGTAATCTCTGTGTTGAAAGATCAGCTATATTACAAAAAGGAGGTAAATCTTCCTTCAAGGCTTATTTGGTATTGCACCACTTGTGGTGCGTGTTTGGAAGCATGTCCCATATATATTCCTCCTTTTGAAATAATAAGGGAACTTAGGTCAGAGCAGATTGAAGACGGAACTCAAGTCCCAGCTCTTATGATTCAGACCTTAGAAAAGCTTTATAAGTATAATAATCCCTGGGTTTCCACGAAGAAAAAAAGAACAGAATGGGCAAAGGGCTTGGATATATTGGACATAACAGAGCAAGATGAAAAGAATCTGTTGTGCTATTTTGTTGGGTGCACTACATCACATGATACAAGAGCTCAGGAAATAGCAAAGTCTTTTAGCAAAATACTAAAACGATGTGGGGTAAAGTTTGGGATACTCGGGAATAAAGAGCCGTGTTGCGGGGATATTGCGAGAAGGGTAGGGGAGGACGGACTTTTTGAAGAACAGGCAGAACTTTGTTTAGAACTTTTTAAAGAATATGAAATAAAAGATGTGGTGGTTTCTTCTCCTCACTGCCTTTACACGATGAAAAATGAGTATCCTCTTTTAAAAGAAATTAATGACATTTCATTTTTCCATTACAGTCAAGTCTTAGAAGACCTTATAAAAAAAGGAAAGCTTCTCTTTGAGAAAAGAATGGAAGTAAAAGTAACATATCATGATCCTTGTTACTTAGGAAGACATAATAAAATCTTTGATTCCCCGAGGAATGTAATAAAGGCTATTCCAGGAGTGGAACTTGTAGAAATGGAGCACTGTCGGGAAAACAGCCTTTGCTGTGGCGGAGGTGGAGGAAGGATGTGGCAAGAGGAGTTAGAGGTAGAGACAAGAATGTCAGAAAGAAGAATAATGGAAGCACATGCTACCGGTGCAGAATTTCTTATTACCTGTTGCCCATTGTGTCTTATAATGTTAGAAGATGCCAGGAAGAGCAAGGAGTTAGAGGATAAGATAAAAGTAATGGATTTAAACGAACTTGTACTTATGGCCTTAAAATGTGAATGAACCATTATTCGGAAAGCAAGAGGTGAAGCAAAAAGCTTATACAGGAGGAGTTTAAATGAACATAGTTCTTTGTGTAAAACAGGTGCCCGATGTTACAGAAGCAGAGCTAAAGATAAACAAAGAAGAAAAGGATATCGTAAAAGATGACTTGGAAATGGTCATAAATGAATGGGACAATTACGCAGTAGAAGAGGCGGTCAGGATAAAGGAGAAGTATGGAGGAAAGATCACGGTCATAACGCTTGGGGATGAAGAAAGTGAAGATGTGTTGAGGCGTGCTCTTGCCATGGGAGCTGATGAAGCGATAAGAATAGATGAGAAGGGTTTTGAAAATTCTGATTCAAGAGGAATAGCCTTGGGGCTTTATCATGTTATAAAAGAACTTGATTTTGACCTGATACTCACAGGAGTTCAAAGCTCTGATATGGGATGGGCTCAGGTAGGGGTTCGGCTTGCAGAAATGCTAAACATTCCCTATGCCACTCTTGCTATGGAATTGCAGTTTTTAAATGGAAAATTAATTGTAAAAAGAGAATTGGAGTCCAATACCTTTGAAAAGGTAGAACTCAGTCTGCCAGCTTTGGTTACTGTCCAGACCGGAATAAATGAACCGAGATATGTGTCCATTATGGGTATAAGAAGAGTGAGAAAGCTTAAGATAGAAGAAAGAGGTTTGGAAGAGCTGGGCATATCACCTGATGAAGTTGGTGAAAAAGGTTCAATTATCGAATCAACCAAGCTTATGTTTCCACCTGAAGGTGAAGGGGCGGAGATCCTTCAGGGAAGTTTGGATGAGATATGCGAGAGGCTTGCTCAAATCATAAAAGAAAAAGGAGGACTGTGATGTCTATTTTGGTTCTTGCTGAGCACAGAAGAGGTGAATTGAGAGATGTCACTACTGAAATGGTAAATCTGGGAAACAGAATTGCAAAGGAAAATTCTCTTCAGCTCTGTGTCCTTCTTTTGGGTGCAGACAAGGGGTTTACAGAGGCCTTAAAATCAGTGTGTGACAGGATAATAGTGATTGATTCTCCTGAGCTGAAAGATTACTCTCCCGACCCTTATATAAAGGCAATAAAAAAGGCTTTAACAGTTGTTAATCCTCAACTTATCATGGTTGCCCATTCAGCATGTGGGATGGACTTAGCTCCTGCTCTTTCAGAGGAGCTATCCATACCTCTGGTTACAGATTGTGTGGATGTAAGGCTCAAAGATAAGAAAATAATCACATTGAGACAAATATACGGGGGAAAGGTATTTTCCGAACTTAATCTCAAGCCTTTTGATACATACTTAGTAACCATTAGACCGGGCAGTTTTGAGCCCGTAAAAGAGTTGGGCAAGTCTGCTTCAATAACAGAGCTTTCTTTTGAGGATCAAGTTCTTGAAAAAAGAAGATTTTTGGAATACATAGAAGAAAAGATAGAGGATGTAGACATAACCAGCGCTGACATTCTGGTCTCGATTGGGAGAGGTGTTGGAAAACCGGAAAACATTCCAATTATACAGGAATTTGCCGAAGAGATAGGAGCACTTCTTTCTTGCTCGAGACCTGTAGCTGATAAAGGCTGGCTTCCAAAAAGCAGACAGGTAGGAACATCTGGCAAGACTGTCAGACCCAAGATATACATTGCCTTGGGTATAAGCGGGGCTTTTCAACATCAGGTAGGAATGAAGAATTCAAAAACTATTATAGCTGTAAACAAAGACCCAAAAGCGCCTATCTTTAATATTGCGCATTATGGGGTGGTTGCTGATATGTTTCAGGTGATTCCTTTGCTAAAAGAGAAACTAAAGAAATGAAAAATAACAGTGTAGTTATCTTAGAGAAAGATTCCCAGATATGCAAGGCATGTGAGGATCTGTTAAAAGGCAAAGGTTACATAATAAAAGCTGTCTCCGATTTAGATCAGCTTTTAGAAGCGGATTTAA
>CAYMUI010000031.1:0-4154 GCA_964393645.1 uncultured Desulfobacterales bacterium
TATTCATGAAATAGGCAGAAGAAAAGAAAGACCGTTTGTGGCTGTAGCTATATCTTCCTTAAATAAAGATACTATCACCTCAGAGCTTTTTGGACATGAAAAAGGGGCATTCACAGGAGCCAGCAGCCTGCATCAGGGTTATTTTGAGCAAGCACATAAAGGGGTTCTTTTTTTAGATGAAATAGGAGATCTGTCGTTAGATGTGCAAAAAATGCTCCTTCGAGTATTGGAGACAAAAACCTTTCGCCGTCTGGGAGGAAAGCGGGACATTGAGGTAGATATTCAGCTTTTAACAGCCACAAATGCTCCATTAGAAAAAATGGTGGAACAGGGCACTTTTAGGAGTGATCTCTATTATAGACTAAAAGTGATAGAAATAGTGCTTCCCCCGCTGCGGGAAAGGAAAGATGATATTATGCTTTTGGCAGAGTATTTTTTAAGAGATCTTTATAAAAAAGGGCGCACAACAGCAAAAAGGTTTTCTTCTGAGGTTGAGCAGATATTCTTACACTATCATTGGCCGGGAAATGTGCGGGAGTTAAAAAATGTGATTGAACGTGCTGGCTTAATGGCAAAATTAGATATGAGCGAAATTATCACATTAGCACATTTGCCAAGCGATTTGGCTCCTTTAAAGATAAGAAAAAGGGTAAATAACATAGAAAGAATTTTAGCTGAAACTGAACTTATTTATATTCAGGATGCCTTAGAAAAAACAGGGTGGAAAAAAACAGAGGCATGGCGTATTTTGGGGTATAAAAATCGCTTTACCCTGAGAAGGCGGGTTGTAAAAATATTCAATAAGTTTCCAGAACTTGCAGAAGAATATAAAAAACTATACAGGGCATTTATGTAAAAATAATTTTTATCAATAGATATGGGAATGTGAAATTGGGAGATCATTTAGCATAAGATCAAAATAAATCTGAACTGTTTAGATGAAAGAGCAGATAATACTAATTAGAGACACAGATAAGTCTAAAAATTAGGTATAGATCTTGCTTAAAAAACATAATATGAAGTCTGTTCTAATTGTTGATGACATAGAAGAATACTTAGACACTATTGAAGGTTTTATTGAAGATGATTTTAAATCATTCAAAGCTCGTAATTTGCAAGAAGCAAAAGAAATCATTGAAAGAGAACCAATAGATATTGCTTTGGTTGATATTCGGCTCGATGAACATGATCCAGAAAATAAAGAAGGATTGGATCTGCTTAAGTGGATAAGAGAAAAACATCCTGATTTACCAGTGGTGGTGATGAGTGCTTATAGAGAGTTTGATTATGCAGTAGAAGCACTTAATCTTGGAGCCAAGTATTTCATTAAAAAACCTGTCAATCCAGAAGAATTGCTTCGTATTCTTAAAGAACTAACATGACCTTATTTGCTCAGCTTCTCGTTAATGGACTAATTACAGGCGCAATTTATTCTCTGCTGGCAGTATCCTTTGGTATTGTCTATCGTAGTACACGAGTCTTTCACATAGCTTTGGGCGCTGTTTATACAGCCTCCGCATATGGGATGTATGTTGGAAAAAATGCAGGATTAGCAATAGGGGTTTTTACTGGATTAGGTGTAGCGATAACCCTTTCTTTATCAATAGAGTGGTGTATTTACAGACCTTTTTTAAAAAGAAGGAGTTCACCAGGAGCCCTTTTAATTGCCTCCTTAGGTGCATATATCCTTATAGAAAACTTAATTGCTTTGTTATTTGGTAATGAGGTGAAAATAATACACACAGGTATTGAGCCGTCTATCTCCATTGGTGCGCTTATTCTTACAAGAATTCAAATCATTCAATTTTTTATAGGTATATTATTTCTAATCGGTAGCATAGCAGCCTTTAAAAAAAGCAAATTCCTAAAAGCTGCATGGGCTATGGGAGATGAGTTGCCGCTTTTAGAAGTGTTAGGATTGCCTGTTTTTAGACTACGTGAAATGATTTTTTGTTTTAGTGCAATCTTATGTGCAACTGCTTCTATGCTTGTTGCATATGATGTAGGGGTGGATCCACATGTGGGTCTCTCAGCAGTACTTTTAGGAGCAGTAGCTGTGCTTGTAGGAGGAATGGATAGTCTTTTAGGATGGATATTTGCTGCCTTTTTGTTAGCAGAGTTACAAAGTCTTGCTATTTGGAAGTTCTCAGCACATTGGAATGATGCTATCAGTTTTGCTCTGCTTATCCTTGTACTTCTTTTTAAGCCTGTGGGTTTGTTTGCAAAGGAAGCAAGGATAGAAGAAAGATGAATTATATACTTCATCTCCTAATAATGATTGGTATCTATCTTATTCTTGCCTATTCGCTAAACCTGGTATTAGGTTTTGGCGGGCTTCTTAGTCTTTGTCATGCAGCGTTTTATGGGATTGGCGCATATACATACACGCTAATCTCAATGCATTTTCATCTACCTTTTGTTTTATGTATCGCAGTTTCTGTGTTGATTACTGGTTTTATAGCCTTTCTTGTAGGTGTTCCTGGGCTTAAATTCAGAGGAGATCCGTTTGTGCTGGTTACTTTAGGATTTCAGATAATTATTTTTTCTATACTCTATAACTGGGTATCACTTACTAAAGGTCCTTATGGCATTCCAGGTATTCCAAGACCAGAAATATTTGGATTAAGAATTAATAGTCTTTTTAGCTATCTTGGATTGGTATGGATATTCTTTCTTATCATTGGTATTTTCTTTTATCTTATTTATAATTCACCTTTTGGTCTTGCCTTAAAAGCACTAAGGGAAGATGAAAGGGCAGCAGAATCCTTAGGAAAATCAGCTTACCATTATTTTTTGTATGCATTTATTATCTCTGGAGCAATAGCTGCTATTCCAGGAGCACTATATGCTACATATGTCACATATATTGATCCTACCTCATTTATGTTAGATGAAAGCATTTTTCAAATTGCAATTCTCTTAGTAGGAGGTTCAGGGAATCTTTTGGGACCTGCTGTGGGCACAGTGTTTATGGTGCTTTTACCAGAAGCTCTGCGTTTTTTAGGCATCCCTGATACTATTGCTCCTAATGTTAGACAGATAATTTATGGGTTGGTTTTAATTATATTGATGTACTTTAGACCACAGGGAATAGTAGGAGAGTTTAAAGTAAAGTAAGATGAGAAAAGGAGAGTTAAAACTTAAGCATGTGAGTAAATCTTTTAAAGGTTTTTGGGCAGTTCAGGATGTAACTGCCAGATTCTTGCCACAGAAGATTACAGGATTGATCGGGCCAAATGGGGCCGGGAAAACTACTATTTTCCATATAATTACAGGTGAGCTTAGTCCAGATAAAGGTGATGTAATCTACAATGGTCGCAGTATAAAAGGTTTAGCTCCGTGGCAAATATCCAGATTAGGCATTGGTCGTATGTTTCAAGATGTCAGAATTTTTCGAAAGCTTAGTGTAATAGAAAATGTGATTGTGGCACTGCAGAGACCAGAGGAAGAAACACCTTTTTATGCACTTATGCATTGGCATAAAGATAAAAATAAAGAAGCCTTAAAATGGCTTGAATTTGTTGGGTTAGCTGAACAATGTCACAAAAAGGCAGAAGACCTCTCTTATGGACAACAAAAATTGCTTGCTCTTGCACGTCTTTTAGCTAAGGGGTTTGATTTATTACTTTTAGATGAGCCAGTAGCAGGAATAAGTACAACTATGGTAGAAAAGATTTTAAGACTTTTACGTGAGCTTACTGAAAGATGGAGCAAGACTATTATTATTATTGAGCACAACATGGGAGCAATTTTAGATGCTACTGACTGGGTATATTTCATGAATGAGGGACGGATTTATTTTTCTGGACGACCTGACCATGTATTGGGGGCAAAAGAGGTAAAAGAACTTTATCTGGGACTTGTCAGAGAAAAAAGATGAGCAAAAATAGTTTTTTACAAATAGAAAAACTTTCTGTTGCTTATGATAAAAAAGATGTTTTACGAGATATTAACTTTACTGTAAGGCTGAATGAAAAAGTATTGTTGATTGGGCCAAATGGAGCTGGAAAATCCACACTTTTAAAAACAATTGCTGGTATATTACATGTCAAAGAAGGCAAGATAATATTTCAAGGAGAAGACATAACACGGTTTTCTACTGCTGCTCGTGTAAAAGCAGGTATTGTATACTTAAAACAAGAAAGAGACATATT
>CAYMUI010000032.1:0-14981 GCA_964393645.1 uncultured Desulfobacterales bacterium
GACAGAGTAATTGTAAGTGGAAAAGCAGATGATT
The DNA here is from genome assembly GCA_964393645.1 of uncultured Desulfobacterales bacterium. Classification (GTDB taxonomy): domain Bacteria; phylum Desulfobacterota; class DSM-4660; order Desulfatiglandales; family JALVZP01; genus JALVZP01. The sequence continues at coordinate 35 of CAYMUI010000032.1, forward strand.
TAGTGTACATATTTATTAATAATGACAAAGTAGAGATAAGAGACGCAAGGCATTTAAAAGGCAAAGGGGCTCTTGAAACCGCAATGCTAATAAGAGAAGAGCTGAACGACCCTAAGATTCAAGTAATGGCAATAGGTCTGGCTGGAGAAAATCAGGTCTATTTTTCCTCAATAGAACATGGCAGAAACAGTGCCAGCAGATTAGGTTTGGGCGCTGTTATGGGGTCAAAAAATCTAAAAGCAATAGCTGTTCGTGGCACAAAAGACCTGCCTGTAGCAAGAGGAGAAGAGCTCTGGGAGCTGATGCAGGAAATCTGGAAGTATATAGAATGGCGTATGCAAAATCCTATAAAAGGAGTCCCTGCTATTCTCCAATACATCGGTTCACCTCAGGAAATGAGAATATATGATGAAAGCTGGCATACTACAGCATTTGCCTGGGGTCATGCGAGAATAAGAAGAAAGGATTTCTGGAATGAAGAGATAGAAAAAAAATGGCTGGAGACCCAGAAAAACGCTATAGAACGCCTTATAAGCTGTTATAACTGTCCTGTAAGATGTGGTGCTATTATAAGACATCCGGGACTCAAAACTCACAGATACATGATGAAATGCTATTCCAAACTTACATATGTAATGGCAAGCATGAGTGATAGTTTGGAATTTGGTTTTAAGATAGCGGGTCTTGCCCAAGAATATGGGTTAGATGGTTTTACCACGCCTCAGGTAATGGCATTTGCGGTAGAGCTTTATGAAAATGGCATACTTACAGACGAGGATTTACCCAATTTCCCAAAAAACAACGAGGACAGGTTCTTCTATCTATTAGATAAGATAGTAAAAAGAGAAGGTATCGGAGATGCATTAGCAAAAGGTGTATACTGGGCAGCCCGTGAAATAGGAAGAGGAGCAGAAAAGTTTGACCACAACACCACTAAAAAACACGAGCAGATGACCATAAAACTCGGAATGCTAAATCCGATTTATTTCCTCATGTATGCCACTGGAGAAAAGGGAAATATTACCCAAATAGAGGGCCAGATTCCTCAAGCACCTCTTCCAGAGGACTATAAAGAAGAATTTGTAAAAGATTGGCCTCATGTCCCTACAGGCAAAGAAGAAAGCTTTAAACAGTTCATCTTAGACTGGGGTAGAGGAGATAATAGATTTCCATTTTATCCACCACCTCCACTTTTATATGAACTTGTAGAATGGCAAGAAATAATGCATTACATTGACGACGCTACAGGAATATGTGCGGGTTTGTCCTCCTTCCCGATAAAACCACCGTATCATATTCACAACTTACCAAAAGTAATTTCTGCTGCTACGGGCTTGGACATAGACGAAGATACCTTATGGCAGATAGCCACCAGAATCAGAACACTGGTAAGAGCAATAAACATAAGGAGAGGTATGAGAAAAGAGGATGAAAAACCACCAGAAGACCACTGGAAGAAGAGATTTCCTGAATACGAAAAGCAAATCTTAGAAGGTTACTATGAGTATAGAGGCTGGAATAAAGATGGAATTCCGACAAAGGAAACTTTGGAAAAGTTGAACTTAGATTATGTAGCCAAAGAATTTATAGAAAGAGGAATCTTAAAAGAAGAATAAAAAAGAGGTGGGAGCCGTGGAAAAGAAGAAAAAGATAGTAAAACAGATCATAATCAATCCGGATGAGTGTAATGGATGCCGTGCATGTGAGGCTATTTGTTCCGCATTTCATGCAACACAAAAGTACAGTATCACTAATCCTGCAAGATCCAGAATCTATGTGTGGTGGGATCCTTTAAGAAATCTTTATGTACCAGTATACGGTGGCCCATATGCAGCGGCAGAATGTATGGGAAGAGACAAATATATCATTGGCGATAAAGAATATGACGAATGTCTTTTTTGTAGAGCAGTAAACTGCCCCTCAAGAAACATATTTAAAGAGCCAGACTCAGGGCTTCCCTTAAAGTGTGACATGTGTGAAAATGAGCCTCCTTTAGAAGAACCGCTGTGTGTACAGGTCTGTCAGGTGGATGCCTTAAAATACGAAGAAAGAGAGGAAGAGGTTGAAGAAGAGACCAGAGAAGAAGAATTAGAAATAGGACTTAAGTCCTTAATAGACAGATATGGAATGGACGAGGTAATAGATACTATTGCCAGACTTTCTAAAAAAGAGCAAACCTCTTAAAAAGGAGCGCAAAATATCATGGAAAATGTAGCCGAATATAAGGAAATAGTAGAAGTAATAAAACTAAGTGGAGGAGAGGTATTTAAATACTGCTATCAGTGTGGCACATGTGACACTTTATGCCCGTGGAACAGAGTAATCGATTTTAGCATGAGAAGAATAGTGAGACAGGCCTGTTTTGGAATGACAGAAATAGAAACAGAGGACATATGGCGCTGTACCACCTGTGGAAGATGTCACTACAGATGCCCCAGAGGGGTAAAACTGATCGATCTTACCGTATCCCTTAGAAAGATCGGTTCAGAATACGGGGTATTTCCTGAACATGTAAAGCCTGTTAAAAGTGCTAATGCAAGCCTTGTGGCAGAAGGAAATCCATTGAGCGAAGAAAGGAAAAAAAGAGCAGAGTGGGCAAAAGGGCTTGGAGTTCAGCAATTCGATGAAGAAAAAGAGATACTTTATTTTCCCGGCTGCTACTTGTGTTACGATCCAAGAATGAAAAAAGTGGCAAAGGCTACGGCAGAACTTTTAAACATGTCAGGAGTAGAATATGGAATTCTTGGGGAAAAGGAAAACTGTTGTGGAGAAAGTATAAGAAAAACAGGAGATGAAGAGCTTTTTAAACAGCTTGCAAAGGAAAATATAAAAGCATTTATAGATAACGGGGTAAAAAGAGTACTCGTTTCTTCTCCTCACTGTTACCATACATTTAAAAACGAGTATCCTGAATATTTTATGGTGAATTTTGAGATCATACACATGAGTCAATTTCTGCTCGACCTCATAGAAAAAGGGCTGCTGAAGATCACAAAGGAATACAACAAGAAAGTCACATATCATGATCCCTGTTATCTGGGAAGACACAATGGCATATATGATGAGCCCAGAGAAATTATAAAAAAGATTCCGGGTATCCAACTTGTAGAAATGGCTGACACCAGAGAAGACAGTCTTTGCTGTGGCGGTGGTGGTGGAAGGGTGTGGATGGAAACAGTGAAAGGAGAAAGGTTCTCTGATCTTAGGATCCAGCAAGCACTTGATGTAGGAGCAGAAGTGATAGTAACATGCTGTCCTTACTGTATAACCATGCTGGAAGACAGCAAAAAAACGATAGAAGATCCGAGAGCTGAATCCTTAGAAATAAAAGACATAACCGAACTTATTAGAGAAGTAGTCTAACAAATGTAACGGGGGTGTTAGGGGTGGAAGAAAAAGACCTTAAAGACATATTACTTGAGAGAATAAAAGAAGCAAATTATGGAGATGTCTTGGTAGTAGGAGGTGGAATAAGCGGGATCCAAGCTGCTTTAGACCTGGCAGAGTCAGGATTTAAAGTATATCTTGTGGAAAAGGCCCCTTCTATTGGTGGAAAAATGGCTCAACTGGACAAAACATTTCCTACAAATGAGTGCTCTACCTGAATACTTGCTCCTAAGATGGTCGAGGCCGACCGTCATCCCAACATAGAAATCCTTACTTACACAGAAGTTAAAGAAGTAGAAGGAGAGGCTGGAAATTTCAAAGTAACATTACTGAAAAAACCAAGGTATATAATAGAAGAAAACTGCACCGGCTGTACCACATGTATGGAATACTGCCCGGTGCTGGTGCCTGACCCATACAATCAGGGCCTGTGTTTTAGCAAGGCCGTTCACATTTACTTTTCGCTGGCAGTTCCACTTATAAGCTACATTGATGAAAACTGTTTGTACCTAAAGGAAGAAAAGTGCCGTATATGTGAAATGGTATGTGATAACAATGCTATTGATTTTACGCAAAAACCTGAAAAGATAGAAATAAAAGTGGGCGCTATAATACTTTCAGCAGGATTCGAGATCTTCGATCCAAGTGTAAGAGGAGACTTTGGTTACGGAAAATTTAAAAATGTAATAACAAGCTTAGATTTTGAGCGCTATCTCTCCTCTACAGGACCATCTGGTGGAGAGATAGTAAGACCTTCTGACGGTAAACATCCCAAAAAGATTGCTTGGATCCAATGTGTTGGCTCAAGGCAAGTGTTAGAAGGGGGGAATTCCTACTGTTCAGCAGTGTGCTGTACTTATACTCAAAAGCATGTGCTTTTGGCAAAAGAGCATGACCCTGATCTGGACATAACCGTCTTTCACAACGATATTCGTGCTTATGGAAAGGACTTTGAGAGATATTTTCAAAGGGCAAGCAGTCTCCCAAAAGTCAGGTTTATAAGAAGTTATGTGTCCATAGGAAGAGAGATACCCGAAACGAATAATGTAACTATCAGATACTCCACACCTGACGAAGGCGTAAAAGAAGAGGAATTTGACTTGGTGGTCTTGTCTGTAGGTCTTACCCCGTCGAAAGACACGAAGGAAATAGCAGAAAAATTCGGAATAGAACTCGAACCTCACGGTTTTTGTCGCACAAATTTAAGCGATCCGATAACAACTAATAGAAAAGGAATCTTTGTTACAGGAGCATTTCAAGGTCCAATAGATATTCCTGAATCTGTTTTTGGTGCAAGTGCAGCAAGCGCAAAATGTGGTGAGATGTTAAATTACAGGCGCGGAGAACTGGTAGAAGAAAAAGTGTATCCTGAAGAGATAGAGGTAAGTGGTGAGGAACCAAGAGTGGGTGTCTTTGTGTGTCACTGTGGTGCAAATATTGGCAGGGTAGTAAATGTGCCAGAAGTGGTGGAATATGTAAAATCTTTGCCTTATGTAGTATATGCACAAGAGCAGCTATTTTCATGTACCACAAACTCCGCAAAAGAAATAATTGAGGCCATAAAAGAGAAAAAGCTCAATCGCGTGGTTGTAGCTGCCTGCAGCCCAAGAACATTGGAACCACTTTTCTTAGAAACACTAAAAGAGGCAGGACTTAACCAATATCTTCTTGAGATGACGAACATAAGAGAACACTGCTCCTGGGTTCATTCACAAGAAAAGGATGCTGCTACTCAAAAAGCAAAAGACATAGTAAGAATGGCGATAGCAAGAGCGGTGGCTTTACAACCTTTAAAAGAATTTGACCTGCCTGTAGACAAAAGAGCGCTTGTAATAGGCGGTGGTATAGCGGGTATGACATGTGCTCTCTCTATAGCAAACCAAGGCCACGAGGTGTACATACTGGAAAAAGAAAAAGAACTGGGAGGTATTGCAAGGAGACTCTACTACACACTTGAAGGACTGGATGTTCAGTCATATTTAAAAGATTTGATCCAAAAAGTTTACAAGCATCCTTTAATACATGTGTATACAGGTGCAGAAATAACAGAGGTGAGCGGATATGTAGGTAACTTTATTACAAAGGCAAATACAGAAAGAGGCCCTGTAGAGATAAAGCACGGAGCAGCAGTAATTGCTATAGGAGCCGAGGAATACAAACCCAAAGAATATCTTTACGGAGAAAACGAAAATGTCCTGACCCAGTTAGAACTGGAAGAGCTGATCGCAAAGGGAGACGAAAGGTTACCTAATCTGCAAACAGTGGTTATGATCCAGTGTGTAGGATGCAGAAACGAGGACAGAAATTATTGTAGCAGAGTATGTTGTAGCCATGCTATTAAAAACGCCCTTAAGCTAAAAGAGATAAATCCAGATATGGATATATATATCCTGTTTAGGGATATGAGAACCTACGGTTTTAAAGAAGATTACTATAGAGAAGCAGCAGATAAAGAGGTAAGATTTATCAGATATGAGCCTCCGGAAAATGTTCCTGCTGCCCAAGAAGTGGAAGAGGGAGGAAAGAAACTTATAAGGGTAAGCGTAAAAGATCCCATATTAAATCAAGAACTTGCGATCGATGCTGATCTTCTGGTGCTTTCCTCTGCGGTCGTGCCCGCAAAGGATGCAGAAAAGATCTCACTCCTCTACAAAGTACCGCTGAATGAAGATGGTTTCTTTAAAGAAGCGCACGTGAAACTAAGACCTGTAGATTTTGCAACAGAAGGCGTTTTTCTGTGTGGAACAGCCCATTATCCAAAACACATAAATGAAGTAATCAATCAGGCTTACGGAGCAGCAGGAAGGGTGATCACGCTTCTTTCCAAGGATGTGGTTGTTGCTTCAGGTTCTGTAGCAGAAGTAGACGAAAGCAGGTGTATGGGATGTGGAGCCTGTGTTGAAGCATGTGCTTATGACGCGATCCAGCTTTATACAGTAAAGGGTGCCAAGAAAGCTAAAGTAAATCCAGTGCTCTGTAAAGGAGACGGACTGTGTAATACAAAATGTCCAACAGGCGCCATTCAGCTTAAACATTACACAGACGACGAAATAGAACGGGAGATAGAGGCTATTTTACTGGGGGATCAAGCAATAGAAGAAGAAAAAATCGCAGCTGCTGGAGGACAGTAAAACTACAGAAAAGGAGAAAAGTATATGGGTGCAGATAAAAAATTTAGTCCTAAGATATTAGGGTTTGTATGTTTTTGGTGAGGGTACGGTGCTGCTGATTTAGCCGGAGTTTCCAGGCTACAGTATCCTCCAGATATAAGGCTTATAAGAGTGATGTGCAGTGGAAGAGTAGATATGGGCTTTGTATTCAAAGCCTTTTATAACGGAGCAGACGGGATTTTTATAGGAGGTTGTAGATTAGGGGAATGTAACTACACAACTCAAGGCAACTATCACGCTCTAAGTATGGTGTGTCTTTGTAAAAAGATCATGGAATATTCCGGAATAAATCCTGACAGATTAAAGATAGAGTTTATGTCTTCTGCTGAAGGGATAAGGTTTGCAAGAGTTGTGTCAGACTTTATTAATCAAATAAAAGACATAGGTCCGATTGGTGAAGCTGAAGGAATGTCAAAACAAGAGATGAAAGAAAGACTGAACAAAGTCATAAAGCTCATCCCATATATAAAAGTTGCAAAAAGAGACAAGTTAGGCAAGAAATTGGAAAATGTGCAAGAGTATGAACAACTGTATTCAAAAGAGGAAATAGAAGAACTCTTCAATACCGTTCCTTCTTATTATATTGATCCTGAAAAATGCCAAGCTTGTGGAACATGCAGAAGAAGATGTCCCGTGGGTGCTATATCTGGCGATAAAAACAAGATTCATGTAATAGATCAAGATAAATGTATAAAGTGCGGTACTTGTTATGAAGCATGTCCACCTAAGTTCAAAGCTGTTAAAAAATTAGTGGGAGAACCTGTACCACCTCCTATTCCAGAAGAACAAAGAACAATAGAACGGAAAAAAGCGGCAGGTTAAGAGAGCTCTTTTCTGAGATTTATAAATTCGCTTCTGTCAAAACCTAAGGTTTTAAAAAAGGAGAGAAGATCTACGGAATCCCACTTTACAGAGGTGTAAATGTCCTTGATACCCATCTTTTTATAAATCTTAAATGTCTCCTGTGCTAATCTTTTACCTATACCTTGGCCCATAAATTTTGGGTCTATTCCAAAGGTAGCAATCCATGCGCTTTTGTCTATCCCAAACCCTGCGTATATCATGTAACTAATCATATAGCCCACAACTTTGCCGTCTACTTCAGCCACTAAACTCACATCCTTGTCTCTGTTTAACTGCTCCTGAATTATCTTTTTAAAATCTGTTTTAGAAGGCGATTTTGTTATGAGAGATTGGATTCTCTCCAAGTCCTTGGCATCTTCAGGGGTTATTCTTCTTATTTTCAAACCCTGAATCATCTTAATCTATCCTTATTATTTTTACTCTTCGTCCAACCCAGTCCGGCGGTAAATAAACTCTTCCACAGTTACCGCTTTGCTTCACGAGTTTCTCCACCATCTCTTCTCCATAGACCTCAAACTTCACCTTTTTTCTTGAAATATCTTCTTCTCTTGTATGCTCTGGATTTGTTGATCTTTCTCTTTTTCTTTTTGGCATAAGCTTTATTTTTCCCCTACATTTATCTATCTACATTAAGATTAGCTACATAACAGTTACATGTCAACTATAATAAATAGACCTTCTCTTCTTCTGTCTTCCTAATATGAAACCAAGCACTATTCCAGAAAAAAGCACAAATGCGCCCGTTGCAAACCACCTGTGGGCTTGAGATCTTTTGAGTTCCTCATTTTCCTTCTCAACTTTATTTAACTTTGACTTTATCTTTTTTAACTCCTTTACATTCATGTCATATCTTTGCTTTAAGCTTAAAAAATTAGAACAATCTTTTTTTAAAGACTCGTACTTTTGTTTTACTTCTTGATAAGCCTGAGCAGTATCTTTTAGCTGTTGAGATAGTCTTCTTTGAGATTCGGTAACTTCGCTTAATTTTTCCTCTAATTGAGATATTTCTTCTTTCAGTCGAGCATTTTTTTTAATTAATTCGTCTGCCAGCTCTTTGTAAGGCTTTCTTTTTATTATGAACCTGCTCAATACCCATCCTTCTTTATTCTTATACTTAGGATTAAGCAACCTTACTTTGTACCAATTTCCTTGTTCATTAATAATTTCCACTCGCTCTCCAGAGCTAAGAAATGCCAGTATCTTGTAATCTGTTCCAGGACCTGCTCTCAATGTGATCTGAAAATAATCAGATACATATCCTATTTCTCCTGCATAACAAAAGGAACAAAGTATAGAAAAACCAAAAGTCAGTATTAGAAAAAATCTTCTCACTCAAATCTCCTCTTTTCGTTTTATTAACACCCGAATATCCTCTATCTTGGTATAGGGATATTGACCGTTTTCATCTTTTTCTAAATACTTGACCATATCCCAAATGGTATTTAACGCCACAGAAACACCCACTATTGCTTCCATTTCCACCCCTGTTTTTGCCTGTGCTCCTACAGAACACCTCACCTCTATGCTATCTTTTTTTAGAGAAAAATAAAACCTCACATAATCTAAGGGTATTTGATGACAAAAAGGGATTAAAAGATGGGTCTGTTTTGCTGCACTTACTCCTGCTATTTCTGCTGCAAAAAGAGGGTCCCCCTTTTCAATCTCCCCTTTTCTGATCTTTTCCACGGTTTCTGGTTTAAGAACTATTTTACCTGTTGCCTCCGCATACCTTCTGCTGACCGGCTTTTCACTTATATTCACCATTCCCATCTTCGTATATCTCCTCTTTTTTAGCAGCTTCCTTTTTTATCATATCAACCGTTTTTATAAGGGCAGGAAAAACCTTATCCCTCACCTCTCCTACAATCATCACTGACATAATCCAATCTCCTGGCAATAGCTCTCCTTCATTTAGAGCTACATTAACTTCTGAAATAGAGTCTTCGGATCTAATTCTTTCTTCGATTTCTTTTATCTTCTTTTTATCAAAAGAGACTCGCAAACTTTTTACCTTTTTTCCATTCTCAGAGCGTCCCTTAACAATTCCTATATGAAGAGCCACCATGCCAACCTTTTCCTGGTCAACCTTCTCCAACACTCTATTTATTGTCGAGTTTATGTCTGGAATCCTCATACAGATCCTCCTTTCCTTGCTCCTCCAAGTTAAAAAGCTTCCTTGTAAAATCCAGATATGTGTTCAAACTTGAGCGTCCCGCTTTGCTCTTCAAAAAGATTATTGGATCGTTTATAAGCTTTTCGGCAATAGATTTACAGAGTACAAAAACAGCATTCTTCTGCTCCGCTGTCAAGCCTTTAAGCTTAGATTCACTTCTTTTGATCTCTTTTTCGACTATGGAGTACGCCTTATTCTTTAAAGAAATTATAGTGGGAACAATGTCCAGTGTCTCAAGCCATCTTTTAAATTTTAAAACCTCCTCTTCGACTATCCTTTCTGCCTTAATTGCTTCTTGTCTCCTTTGTTCCATGTTTATTTCTGCCACACCTTTCAAGTCGTCTATATCATACAGGTAGATGTTATCCAGCTTGTTCACCTCTGGCTCCACATCTCTTGGGACAGCAATGTCTATAAAAAAAAGAGGTCTGTTTCTTCTCTTTCGAGATATACCCTTGAGCATATCTTTTTTGATGATATAGTGGGGTGAAGCAGTAGATGTAATTACAATATCAGCCTCTATCAAATAGACAGGGATCTCCTCAAAAGAGATGGGATGAGAACCAAACTTGGAAGCCAGCTCTACAGCATTTTCAAAGGTTCTATTGGCAACCACCACTTCCTTTACCCCTTGCGAGATAAGATGCTTAGCGGTAAGTTCTGCCATCTCCCCTGCCCCTATAAGGAGGACTTTTTTGCCTGAAAGAGTGTCAAATATCTTTTTTGCCAGTTCCACTGCAGCGTAGCTGACAGATACAGCGGATTCACAAATACCCGTTTCTGTTCTGACCTTTTTAGCCACATGAAACGCTCTATGCATAAGACTGTTTAGTATAACACCTGTGGTTTTTCTGCTTACCGCTTCTGCATAAGCGTCTTTTATCTGACCTAAAATCTGAGGTTCTCCAATAACCATGGAATCGAGGCTGGAGGCCACTCTAAATATATGTCTTACTGCATCTAAGTCTTTAAAAATGTAAATGAAGTTTAAAATCTTGTCTTGAGTCAGCTCTCCAAGACCACAGAAATAGGAAATTATGGCTTTTCGTGCATTATCTTCATCTTCTGTGACCACAAGTGCTTCTATTCTGTTGCAGGTGCGAAGACATAAGGCTTCTTTTATTACCTCTGGTCTTATTAAGTAATCGAGCATATCACCAGAAGTAAGTTTTTCCCTTACTTCTACAGGAGCTGTTTTGTGGTTCATGCCTATATTTAGGATTCTCATATGACTATCCTATTGACCTAAGGCTTTTTATACTGTGGTATCCTTTTGTATAAAGACTTGTACCAACAAAGCTGGCACCCAAAACTAAAAAACACAAGATTGACATGATCGCAGCCTTTTTCCCTTTCCATCCAACTGCAAGCCTCTCATGAATCAAAATAGCATAAAGCACCCAGGTCACCAACGACCACACTTCTTTTGGATCCCACTGCCAGTATTTTCCAAAAGCTATCTGGGCATATATGGCACCCGTAATTATGCCAGCAGTAAGAAAAGGAAATCCATATATAAGAGAATAATGATTTATGGTATCTATGGTGGTCAAAGAAGGAAGTCTTTCATAAAAAAAGCTGAACTTTTTGTTCTTTATGTAATAATCCTGTAAAAGATACATGACAGCAGCCAAAAATGCTATAGCAAACAGGGCATTACCTATAAATATCGTACTCACATGGATGGTAAGCCAGACCGTTTTAAAGATAGGCTTTACAGGACCAAAACATATAGGAAACATGGAAGAGATAAGCACCAAAAATGTAGAAAATGGAGTAACAAAAGCTCCTAAGATCTTAAGCCTGAATCTCAAAAAAAACAACATATATACAAGAACAATGCACCAGGAAAAAAAGGAAAGAGAAGACCTGAAATCCAACACTGGTGCTGTTCCAAGAAGACAGTATCCGTATACGAGAAAGGCCGTATGAAATAGAAAGGCCAGAACAAGTAAAGAGAAACCCGCATTAAAGAGTCTCTTTTCTTGTTTTATTGTGAATACAATAAAACCTGCAGATGCAAGCACATATAAGAAGATAGCAAACTTAAAGAACAGAGACCCTAACATAGTGCTCTTGCGATTATTCTTACCACACCTTCTACATCTTTTGACTTGATTTTGCGTAATATATCGGAATTGTACAACTTTTCATATACTTTTTCTTTATCTCGCTCCCCTGCTCTTATCAATGCTTGCCGAACTGCTGCCATGATCTCTAACGCAATCCGGTGTTCTGATCCATACATTGACTCCAGTTTCTCTCTTATCTTCTTTGATATGAAAGGAATCTTTCCTGAAGTGGAAATAGAAATTATAAGATCTCCTCTTTTTACTACAGAGGGAACAATAAAATCACAATCAGAAGGCTGATCCACTACATTGACAAGCACGCCTTTTTGTCTCGCTTTGTCAGAGATGCTTCTGTTAAACAGAGGATCGTTCGTAGCAACTATAACAAGAAACTTGCCATCCAAATAAGATTCGCAAAATTCCTGACCCAAAAATACTATCTTATTTTCATCGAGAAGCTTTTGAAGTCCTGGCGTCAATCCTCTGCTTACCAAAAATACCTTTGCACTGTATTTCAGAAGAGATTCCACTTTCCTTTCAGCTACCCTTCCGCCTCCAATTACAAGAACCGGCTTTCCTTTTAGCCTTAAGAGTATCGGGTAAAAATCAGACATACTGGTCTACTAAATCTTTTATTATGGCCTCTACTGCCTCAAGCCCTTTTTTTTCTTTTATTTCCTTCACAAAACTTCTTATCTTGCTGTAAGTGATGGGATCTCTTTTTAAGTCATCTGTAGATCTATAAGTTCCTCCCCTTCTTCCCACCCTGTATATTAACTTGTCACACGGACTTAGCTGTTGGTATTTTTTTATTACATTCAGCATCTTTTCTTTATCTTCTGGGAGCTTCCCTTCCACCTCTTCTAAGAGATTCATTATGTGATCACTTGTTATGGTGCTTGTTATACCGTCCAGATGTTCTATAAATAGCTTGATTTCTTCTACTACCATATCGTCTGACAGAGGAACAAATTCGCCTGACTCTACCTTTTTGTAAAGTGGCACCCTTTTAGGTATCCTTAAACTTCTAAGCCTTATAAAATGAGGATTTATCTGATTTAATACCTTAGCAGTTTCTATAGCGTGTTCTCTCCACCACTTTTCTCCCCCAAGTCCGGGCATCACATACTCGGACAGCTCCATTCCAGCTTCTATCAGCTTCCTTCCCGCATCTATGTGCTGAGCAGCACTTACCCCTTTTCTCATAAACTTAAGTACTGGATCATATCCGCTCTCAAGCCCGATGTGAACTCTGTCCAAACCAGCCTCTCTTATCCTTCTAAGAGATTCAACAGATTTTCTAACCACTGTTCTGGCTCTCGAATAAGTAGTAATTCTGGTAATCTCTGGAAACTTTTCTTTTAAAAAGAGAAGTGCTTCCACCAAATCGTCTGTCTTCATTATGAGGTTGTCTGCATCTTGAAGAAAACATGCACCAGTGCCGTAGTAAAGCCACATGGCTACCATTCTGTAGCATTCATTGTATTGTGGTCTCGCAAAGATGTAACTGATCACCTCGTCAGTTACTTCTCCGCTATATCCAAGTCGCCAAGAAAGTTCTTTTACATCATCTGCAATATCTCTTGCAGCCTGAATATCTTTTTTTATCTCTTCTACAGTTCTTAGCGAAAACTTTCTTTTTTTGTAAGCAGGGCAAAAAAGACACTGATTCCACGGGCAATTCCTTGTAAATCTTAAAAGAAGACTCCTCGCCTCGTTTGGGGGCCTTATAGGGCCAAGTTCAAAACTCAGATTATTAGCCCCCATCTTTCTTCCTCCTACTTCTTTTTCTTCTTTCTGGGTCTGTATTTTCCATAAGTTCCTCTCCAGATCTTACCCCTCCTTGTCTTTCTATCTCCTTTGCCCAACTTTACTCCCTCCTTTTTATTTTTTCAGATAAGTTAAAACAATATGGATCAATTTACAACCGTTATTTTTTAAAACCGCGAACCTACCCTTTTGCCAGTGATCTGCAAAAAGGCATCCTCTAAGTTTACTCTTCTCAGGGAAAACGAACCATTTTGAAAGGATATGTACCTTTTTGCCTCCTCTTTTGTCCGAAAGTACACTGTTTCTATGAAGTCGTCTCGCACTGTATCTACTGCCCACTGTCCCAAACCAGCTATGAGATTACTTGGCGAATCTATTGCTACTATTCTTCCGTTGTCCAAGAAAGCAACTCTATCTGCCAAAAACTCTGCCTCTTCTATGTAATGTGTTGTAAGAAAAATCGTGGTCCCCTCTGATTGAATCTTTTTTATTAATGCCCAAATCTTGCGTCTTATATTTGCATCCAACCCTACCGTAGGTTCATCCAAGAAAAGAATCTTTGGAGAATGAAGAAGAGCCCTGGCGATAGTGACTCTTCTTTTCATACCTCCTGAAAGCTTAGCTACTATGGTATCTGCCATATCCAACATTCCTATGTATTCTAAGAGTTCAAATATCCTCTTTTTTCTCTGTGCAAAAGGGATCTGAAACAACATTCCATGCAGATTCAAATTCTCAAACACGGTAAGTTCATTGTCCAAATTTATGGTTTGAGATACAAGCCCGCACTGTCTCTTTGCATTTATACTTTCCTTCTCTATATGAAACCCGTTCAGCCATGCAGAACCAGAAGTCGGTCTTGTAAGGCCTGTGAGGATTCTGATGGTTGTGGTCTTCCCTGCCCCATTAGGCCCTAAGTAGGCAAAAAGCTCTCCTTTTTCCACCTCCAAGTCTATGTCCTTCAAGGCGTATTTAGTACCGTAAACTTTTGTGAGACCTTTTATTTTTATCAACTAAACCACCCTCTTGATATAAACTGCGTTAAGAGGACACGCATCTACGCAGTCCCAACAACCCATACATAAGTCATGGAAGACGACAGGAGGTTCAAATGCACCGTCTATTTGCTTTATGACCTTATATGAGCATTTAGTTGAAGCCAAGCATTTTCCACTGTCTGGATTACACTTTTTGGGATCGCAGATGCTATAATCCACAGCAGAAAACTGCTTTTTGCCCACTTCTCTTTTACCTCTCTTGCTTTTTGAGGATATTTATCACATACTAAGGAAAAAATCGAGGTTAGTAATGCTTAGGAAGTTTATAGGAAACAAAATAGAACAACTGTTTAGCCTATTAGAACCGCTTATCCCGGATAATAAAATCATTCCAAATGTACTCACCTTTACCGGACTCGGTATAAACCTGATTGGAGCCCTCCTTTTTTTTGAAGGACACATGAAAAGCGCAGCAGTTGTTATCCTTTTTGCAGGACTTTTTGACATATTGGA
>CAYMUI010000033.1:0-49191 GCA_964393645.1 uncultured Desulfobacterales bacterium
TCTCTGCCCGAAGGCAGGTTAGGGCCGCCTCGTGGCTGTTAGGAAGGGTTGATAAGTCCGTGCCCACTGTCCCTACCCCGCAGGACTGTTTAGGACACAGACCACAGAGCCTGGAGCTGGCGGAACACCCCAGGGTGTGTCGGTTAAACCGTCTCCTTCCTAACTGCTGCATGGTCTTTCCTCCCATGCCCACTGGTCAACCCCCTGCACTGAGCAGGTCCCTGGGTTCAGGGCTTCAGGCCCCTTCCGTCAGGGAGGGGTGGTTGACTGAGAAGCTCTATTATCTTTTTCCCTGTATATTCAGCAAGATCTGCCAAAGGATCTAATGGCAAAAACTCAATCGCATTGTTAGAAAAAAGACATGTGACAGATGCAGGAAATTCTTCATCTTCAAAGTAGAATATGTATTTTAAAGCGATTTTTGGTAAAGGAAAAAGAACCAAGAAAAAGTCTCCAGCATCTTCAGAAAAACTTTTTTCAGGTGAACCCAGTTTTTTTAAGATAAGCTCCTTTTTTTCGTATATCTTCCGCACATACGGAACCAGCGGTCTTTCTGAATTTTCATGAAACGCGCCATGATATGGCATACTTCCTGGAATTTCTCTGATAGATATGAATGGCTCAAACACCGGCTCTTTCTTTAAGTGGT
The DNA here is from genome assembly GCA_964393645.1 of uncultured Desulfobacterales bacterium. Classification (GTDB taxonomy): domain Bacteria; phylum Desulfobacterota; class DSM-4660; order Desulfatiglandales; family JALVZP01; genus JALVZP01. Next base: position 650 of record CAYMUI010000033.1, read on the forward strand.
TTTGAGCATAAAGGGAAACGATGATTCCTACTGGACTTATCTCTTTTTTTTCAGACAGAAATATCCCTTCCTCTTTTACCAAGCAATCTTCACCTAATACTTTGAATCTCATCTCCGGAACATCTTTTTTTTCAAACACCTTTTTTAAATTGTCTATTATGACTTTTTCATATCCGTTCATAATCCTTTTTCTCCTTCTATGAACTTTATAAATGCCTCAGACGCAGGGCTTTTGCTCCTCCTTTTATCCCATATAAGATAAAAGTACCTTACCATTCTAATCCCCTTTATTTTCAAAGCGGACACAAGGCCGGCATTGAGCTCTGATTCTATTGCTTTTATGGATATTATCGAAATACCAAGCCCTGACTTTATGCCTTCTTTTACAGCAGTAGAAGACCCAAGTGTTGCCACTATATTTAACTGATCAGATGATTTAATGTGATCTTTCAGATACTGCTCCATAACACGAAGTGTGCCCGAACCTCTTTCTCTTATTATAAAAGGTTCTTTTATTATTTCGTCTACCTCTACCTCATCCCTGCTGCTCCACTTATGTCTTTTCGGTACAACTACTACAAGCTCATCTTTCCAAACCTTCATCGCTTGTATGTTAGGATTCTCGTGATCACCGATAAATCCCACGATTCCGAGATGAAGTTGCCCATCTAAAACCATATCTTGAATCTTTTTAGAATCACTCACTATAAGTTTTATGTCTACCAGAGGATATTCATCATGAAATCTTTTTATAACCTTAGGAAGCAGATACTCTCCAGGTATGGTGCTTCCACCAATCTTAAGTTCTCCTTTTTTTAGACCCAAAAAGTCTTGCATTTCTAAGCATATTCTTTCTTTTTCCTCCAGTAGTCTTTTTGCACGAGCATAAAAGAATTTTCCTGCATCTGTAAGGAACACCTTTCTCCCAAATCTATCAAAAAGTTTTGCTCCTATCTCTTCCTCCAGTGATGCTATTCTTTCACTTATAGAAGACTGGGTAAGGCATATTTCATCTGCTGCTTTTGAAAAGCTTCCCGTTTCAACTATCTTACAGAACGCTTCAAGCTGCCTGAGACTTATACTCATTTGCAAACCTCCATCTGGAGGATGCTAATTTATATTTTTGTTGTCAAGGAGTAATTTTTTGTTTTTAATAGATTCAAAGTGAGCAAAAGTAAAAGGGAAGGATATGAAAAAAGGGAAAAGGATAGTAGTAGGAATATGTGGCGGGATAGCTGCTTATAAAATGACAGAGCTTGTAAGAATGCTGGTAAAAGAAGGATACTATGTAAGAGTTGCGATGACAAAGAATGCCCTCCACTTTGTTTCTCCTCTTACCTTGGAGGTTCTCTCTGGCAATAAGGTGATATGGGATATGTTTTCTCAAGAAAAAGAAATGGAACATATTGTTTGGGCACAGGATTCAGACCTAATACTTGTTGCTCCTGCAACAGCAAACATTTTGGGAAAACTTGCCTGTGGAATAGCAGATGATTTCCTTACCACATTGATCTTGGCCTCTACTGCCAAGATAATGGTGTGTCCGGCTATGAACACTCAGATGTTTTTAAATCCTGTGGTACAAAATAACATTCAGCTTCTTAAAAATAGAGGATTCATTGTGCTGGAACCAACACACGGGGAACTTGCTTGTGGTACCACAGGAGTGGGCAGACTTCCTGAGATAGATGTAATATTTGAAGAGATAGAAGATGTGCTTTCTGAAAAGGATCTTTCCGGAATAAAAATCCTTGTTACAGCCGGTCCAACAAGAGAACCAATAGATCCTGTAAGATTTATAAGCAACAGATCCAGCGGAAAAATTGGATATGCCATTGCAAGGATGGCAAAAAGAAGAGGTGCAGAGGTGGTTCTTATAAGTGGTCCCACCAGCTTAAGCCCACCTACAGGAAAGAATATCGAAGTCTGCTGGGTAGAGACGGCAGAACAGATGAAGGAGGCGGTTCTTCAGAAGTGGAAAGACTGTGATGTAGTTATAAAAGCTGCTGCTGTTGCAGACTACAGACCCGAGGTTCAGAGCTCTTCCAAGATTAAAAAGAAAGACTCTGATATTGTGCTTAAGCTGAAGAGAAATCCAGATATACTGGAAGAGCTTGGAAGAAAAAAAGACAACAAGATTATAGTCGGTTTTGCAGCAGAAACAGAAGATCTTATTAAAAATGCACAAGAAAAGCTTAAAAGAAAGAATCTGGACATGATAGTGGCAAACGATGTGTCAGAAAAAGACGCTGGCTTTGGTACAGATACCAACAAGGCAGTCCTTATAAGAAAGGACGGTGCTATCCAAAAAACCGGACTTTTAAGGAAAGAAGAGCTGGCAAATATCATTTTGGATAAAGTAAGAGACTTGATAAATGAAAGAAGATCTGGTCAAGCTTTTTAATGACTTAAAAAAGACCATTTATTTATATAAAGAAATCAACTTATTGCCACCTATAAATTCGGAAGCAAAAAGCTTTTTAAAAGGAGAATCCAAATTGGAAAGAGACTATATAAACAACATAAGCGACCTTGATGAACTTAAAGAATACATAAATGGATGTGTAAGATGTAAGCTCTACAAAAACAGAAAAAACATCGTCTTTGGAGAAGGGAATCCAAAAGCAGAGCTGGTCTTTGTAGGGGAAGCCCCTGGCAGAGAGGAAGACATAGAAGGCAGACCTTTTGTTGGCGAAGCAGGAAGGCTTCTTACAAAGATAATAAAGGCAATGGGGCTGGACAGGAAAGATGTGTACATATGTAACGTGGTAAAATGCAGGCCACCCAGAAATAGAGACCCTGAAGCTGATGAAATAAGAGCGTGTTTTCCGTTTCTGGAGGCACAGCTTAGAATTATAGCTCCAAAAGTAATATGTACCTTGGGAAGGATCGCAGCCCAAACACTGCTCGGGAAAGACTTCAAGATTACCAAACAGAGAGGAGATTGGCATTTTTATAAAAACATACCGGTTATGCCTACATTTCATCCTGCGTACCTGTTGAGAAATCCTAATGAAAAAAGACTTGTTTGGCAGGATATGAAAAAGATTATGGAAAAACTCGGGTTAAGCACAAGTGCAAATAAAAATGATTAAATTTAGCAAGCTTTTTTTAGCAGCAATCCTTTTCTTTATCCCCTTAGTAGCTCATTCGGATGAGCTTGGCTCCTCTACTGCCATTCTCATAAAACTGGAAGGAGCGATTAATCCTGGCTCAGCAGGATATGTGGTAAGAGGCATAAGATATGCAAATGAAATAAATGCCCGTCTGATTATTATTCAATTGGATACCCCCGGAGGCCTTGCCAGTTCCATGAGACAGATAATAAAATCAATACTTAACTCCCGCGTGCCTGTTGTGGTCTATGTGGCTCCAAGTGGTGCAGGAGCAGCCTCTGCAGGAGCAATTGTTACCATCTCGGCTCATATTGCTGCTATGGCGCCCGGAACAAATATAGGTGCTGCTCATCCTGTAGGATTAGGAGGAAAAGATATCGGCAAGACCATGTCAGAAAAAGTGGTAAATGACATGGCATCCTATGCAAGAGGTATTGCAAGACAAAGAAATAGAAATGCCAAATGGATAGAGATGGCAATAAGAGAAAGCGTTTCCATAACCGCTGAGGAGGCTTTAAAAAAGCATGTTATTGATGTTATCGCTGACAATATAGACCAACTTCTTACAAAAATAGATGGAAAGACCGTAAGTATTGTGGGCGGAAGCAAGATCAAGATAAATACAAAAGGAATAAAAGTGGTTTCGTTCAAGCCGAACATAAGAGACAGAATCTTAAAAACCATAAGTGATCCGAACATCGCTTATATATTGATGATGATAGGACTGACAGGGCTTTACTTTGAACTTGCCCATCCAGGTGCAATACTTCCAGGGGTATTAGGAGCTATTTCGCTTATACTTGCCTTTTACGCATTTCATACCCTTCCTGTAAACTACGCGGGTCTCATGCTTATTGCCTTGGGAATAATCCTTTTTATCTTGGAAATAAAAGTAACAAGCTATGGAATGCTTACCATAGGAGGAATAATATCGCTCTTTCTGGGCTCAATGATGCTTTTTGACAACATAAAGGTCTCTCTCGGTCTAATTATGCCAACTGTTGTTATGTTCAGCGCATTTTTCTTAGGGATCACCTACTTAGCTATAAAGGCACATCGTGAAAAACCTATTTCAGGAGCTGAGGGGCTTATAGGAGAAAAAGGCGTGGTAGAGAGGTGGGAAAAGGGAAGAGGACTCGTATTTGTACACGGTGAATACTGGAATGCAGAATCGGATGAAGAACTTTCTCCAGGAGATCAGGTAGAGGTAAAGGCTATTAAAGGATTGACATTAAATGTAAAAAAGGAGAAAAAAACTTAGAAGGAGGTTTTTTATGTTTTACATTCTGGCCATTGTATTTCTGATCATGTTCTTAAGTTCTGCTGTAAAGATTTTAAAAGAGTATGAAAGAGGGGTTATCTTTAGGTTGGGAAGAGTGATAAAAACGAAAGGCCCAGGTCTTATTATCCTCATTCCTATAATTGATAAGATGGTAAAAGTCAGTTTAAGACTCGTTACGATGGATGTTCCTTCCCAAGATGTAATCACAAAAGATAATGTTTCTATAAAGGTGAATGCGGTGGTGTATTTCAGGGTAGTTGACCCGACAAAAGCCGTGGTAGAGGTAGAAGACTATCTTTTTGCCACCTCTCAGCTTGCCCAGACTACTCTCAGAAGCGTGTGCGGAGAGGTGGAACTGGATGAAATTCTTTCTGAAAGAGAGAGAATAAACGCAAAATTACAAAGCATTCTGGACAAACACACTGATCCATGGGGAATAAAAGTGACCACTGTGGAAGTGAAACATATCGATTTACCTGAAGAGATGCAAAGATCTATGGCAAGACAGGCAGAAGCAGAAAGAGAGAGAAGGGCAAAAGTAATAAATGCAGAAGGAGAATACCAGGCTGCAAGAAGGCTTGCAGAAGCAGCAGAAATAATAGAAAAGTATCCCGAAGCATTACAATTGAGGTACCTACAAACATTAAGAGAAATAGCTTCTGAGGGAAATTCAACCACCCTTTTTCCAATTCCTATTGACTTGCTGATCCCTTTTATGAAAAAAATTAAAAAAATAAAGGAGGAAGAATAAGATGGAAGAGAAGCTTACAGAAGAAGAAAAGCTACAAGAAGAATATGAAAAACTTAAAAATGAGATAAGAGAGCAGATAAAAGCAAAAGGCATCGAAAAGATGACCGCTCCTGAACTCAGAGAGATTGCAATGAAGATCCCAGGGGTTCAGGGCGCCCATGCTATGGATAAAGAAAAGCTTATAGAAATAATAAAAGACTTTCTCGAGATAAAAGAGGAGAAAAAGCCCAAAGCTGGAAAAGAAAAGATAAGAGAAATAAAACAAAAAATAAGACAACTGAAAAAACAAAAAGAAGAGGCCTTAAAAAACAAGGATAAAAAGCAGGCGCAGATTCTCAGAAGAAGGATTAACAGGCTCAAGAAGCTTACCAGAAAACTTGCAAGAGCAGCTTAAGGGGGATAGCTGTATGCAAAAGAAGATAAAACTTATTCAAGAAGCAGACCTCAAAGGTAAGCTCGTACTTGTTCGGGTGGATCACAATGTGGTTAAAAAGGGAAAAATAAAAGATCCTTACAGGATAGATTCTACATTTGGAACGCTACTTGAAATAGCGAAAAAAGGTGGAAAACCCATCTTTATGACTCACATAGGAAGACCAAGAGATAAAAAAACGGGTAAAATTACCTGCAGCAAAGATCAGTCAGTAGAACCAATTGTTAAGTATTTAGAAAAAAAGCTTCCTTTAAAAATACATATGCCTGAATTTTCCATTGATCCAGAAAAAGGCATCTTACACATAGAAGACTCCATAAAAGATGCTCTTGAGGACCTGAAAAAAGAAAAGATTGATATGATATACCTTCCGAACACAAGATGGTTTTTTGGAGAGGAGGCTAAAGGGCCAGAAAGAGGAGAATTTGCAAAAGAGCTCGCATCCTTAGCAGATGTATACATAAACGATGCGTTTGGCTCTTGGCAAGCTCATGCGTCCACATATGATGTGGCGTTTTTTCTCCCTTCTTATGCAGGGATCCTTATGCAAAAGGAATTAGGTAATCTGGATAAGGTGCTCAATCCTAAAAAGCCATTCGTTGCGGTGGTGGCTGGTGCAAAATACGATACGAAAATAGGGCCATTAACAGCTCTTTACAAGAAGGTGGATCGCCTTATACTGGGCGGAGTTATATACAACACATATCTTTGTGCAAAGTACAATGTAAAGATAAAAGGGGTTGCTGAAGAAGACATAGAGTTGGCAAAAGAGCTTGTAAGCATGGATAAGATGGATAAAAAAATTATAGAAATGCCATATCTTATAGAGTCCGAAACCGTGGAAACGAGGCAGCAGAACAGCTACAGAAAGATCTCACTTGATGATCTCATAAAGAAATCCGAGCTTGATTATGTAGTAGACATATGTCCCGACTCTTTTGATGTGCCCGAAGTAAAAGAAGCGATCTTATCCGCAAAAACCATCTTTGTAAATGCGGTAATGGGATTAATGCCCCTGTTTTATGAAGGATCTCAATCCATGTACAATCTCATAAGTAAAAACGACTCTGCCTTAAAACTCTTTGCAGGGGGAGACACCCTTGAAGCCTTAAAAGAGCTTTGTCCTGGTGTATATCTGAAGGGATTAGATAGCCCGGATGAATACTACTACTTTACTGGTGGCGGAAGCGTTCTTAAAGCAATAGAAGAAGGAAGTCCTTTTGGTCTAAGGCCAGTCCAAGCATTGTTATCCAAATAAAAAGAAAAAATGAACAAAACAGACTCCTTCAGTTCAAAGTGGGCATTCATATTTTCTGCTCTTGGAATGGCTATAGGTGCAGGAAATATTTGGAGATTTCCGAGAATTGCTGCACAAAATGGTGGCGGAGCTTTTCTTATAGCCTGGATGATCGCTCTTTTTATATGGTCTATCCCGATAATCATCCTCGAATTTGCCATGGGAAACAAAGCAAAGGCAGGCGTAATAAAGGCATTTGGAGTGATTTGTGGAAAAAGATACTGCTGGATGGGAGGATTTATTGCCTTTTGCACCACTGCTATCATGTTTTATTACAGTGTTGTAACTGGCTGGTGTATAAGATACATGCTATTGGCGTTAAAAAGTAGTATTTTGCATTCAGATCCGCATGTTTTGTGGAATGTCTTTATCTCCGGAAACCTGCCGGTTTTTTTTCACCTTACATCTATTTCTTTGGCAGCTTTTGTTGTGTCTTTTGGTATATCAAAAGGGATAGAGAAGATAAATAACATACTGATTCCAATGCTTTTTTTTCTCATTGCCATTGCAGCAGCAAGAGCCCTGATTCTTCCAAATGCGGAAAAAGGGCTTAGGTTTTTGTTTTGTCCGCATATAAGTAAGCTTTTGGACTACAGAATATGGCTTGAAGCAATAACTCAATCTGCCTGGTCTGTTGGTCCTGGATGGGGTCTTATACTCACTTATGCTGTTTATTCGAGAAAAGATCAGGATATAGTATCCACATCTGTTGTGGTTGGACTTGGAAACAATCTGGCTTCTATACTCGCGGGGATAGCTGTTATTTGTACACTTTTTTCTTTTCTTCCAAAACAAGAGGCACTTAAAGTAGCAGAAACAGGAAATGTAGGTCTTACTTTTTTGTGGCTTCCATCTCTATTTAAAAAGATGAGCCATTCTCATGTCTTTGTATTTATTTTTTTTCTGTGTCTTTCCTCTGCTGCTTTTTCGTCTCTTATTGCAATGGTTGAGCTGGGGGTAAGGGTACTCATAGACATGGGTATGGGCAGGAAAAAGGCGTCTATCTTAATAGCAACTCTGGGTTTCTTTATGGGAATCCCTTCCGCAATAAGTATGCGGTTCTTTTGTAATCAAGACTGGGTTTGGGGTATAGGTCTTCTGTTAGGCGGGTTCTTTGTCACTTTATCTGCTATAAAGTACGGGGTGTCAAGTTTTAGAAACGAGCTTATCAACACCTTTGAGGCTCAGTTTAAACTCGGCATTTGGTTTGACTTAATTGTAAAGTATCTTATACCGGCTGAATTTTTTGGTCTCATTTCTTGGTGGTTCTATAAGGCTGTTATACTTGAAAGTAAAAGCTGGTGGAATCCTTTCCATGAATACAGCATAGGAACATGTATATTTCAATGGGGAATCGTGTTATTAGTATTAATGCTGCTGAATGAAAGGCTTGCAAAAAAATACAAACTTGCATAGTAATGGATTCAGTGCTATTCTTTATTAAAAAGCGCCCGTAGCTCAGCTGGATAGAGCGTTGGACTACGAATCCAAAGGTCGCAGGTTCGAATCCTGCCGGGCGCATCACGAAAATCCTGCTTTTCTGAGCATGCTTTTCCTCCCACCTGAGGGCATATATTGAACCCGGACAAGTCCTTGACACAGTATGTATTCGCTGTGTACACAGTGAAAGAGATGAGGTGTATAAAAGATGGGAGTAATATCAGTGAGGCTGAATATATTGGACCTTGAGTTTAATTTGAGAAAAGGGAAAGAGAAGGAAAAACATCATTTGTAACAGCCGAAGATATTCTGGAATAAGTAAGCTAAAAGGAGGAAGTGGGATGGGCTCACTTTTAACTGTATCAATAGCCTTTGCACTGTTTATCGTATGTCCAAGAATGGCTGCAATGACCAATATTATAACTACTGCCACCCAGACGAACATAATCCATGTGGCCGTTACAGGAACGATTATATCGCTTCCACTGATCATAGCAATGGTTTTAATTTTTAAGCACTATGGCCTGCTTGCAGCGCTTGGATTTTGCGTGTTAACTGATCTTGGTGCTGCGCTCGTGATGAAGCAGGTAAGCTTTAAGGCAGGTTTGGAAACCCTTATAATTGCTCTGTTTCTGATTCTTGGGGTTAAAGTTGCATCGATAATCTCCGGATGGCTGTCTTAAGTCACCGAGCATGTATTCTTACTTTGCTATCGTGGTTAGGTCACTTTAAGTGCTTTAAGTACCTAAACTGTCTCTCATCTATTGAACGCGGACAAAAACTTGCAGAAGAAACTAAAAGTTGCTAATTTTTCTTTAAAAATAAGGATACCCGCCAGCTTATTGCCATGAAAGTTCTTCATACTGCTGATCTTCATATCCGTAAAAAGGGAGATGAAAGATGGCAAGCCTTAGAGAAAGTCATTGGTTTGTGCACTACCTATAAAGTAGATGTCCTGGTTATAGCCGGAGACATGTTTGACAAAGGGATTGACGGTGAGTCGTTAAGGCCACATGTACGAAAACTGTTCGAAGAGTCCAGTTTTACGACCTTGATACTTCCCGGAAATCACGATTATGAAGTTTTCGAAAGCGGGCGCTACTGGGGAAGTAATGTTCAAGTGATCAACGATTATATAAAACCTTATAAGACAAAAAATGTAAATTTTTGGGGTCTGCCATATGAAGAACTCAGAGAGGAGGAAGTCCTTGAAAGATTATATGACATAAATGAGAGAATGGACGACGAAAAGACGAACATTCTCATATTTCACGGTGAGCTGACAGATACTTACCAGTGGCTCAAAGGATTCGGTGACGAGGGGAATAAACGATATATGCCTGTTAAAAAAGCCTACTTTAAGGATACAAAAATAAAATATGTGCTTGCAGGACACTTTCACACAAATTTCGATGTCATAGAGCTTCCCACAGGCGGCTATTTTGTTTATCCAGGTTCTCCAGTATCAGTCACCAGTAAAGAATTAGGCAAAAGAAAAGTCAACCTCTTTGAAGTTGGTAAAGCCCCTAAGGAAGTTACACTGGATACATTCTGCTACGAATACATTCAGATTGATCTGGATCCTTTTTCAGAAAAAGACCCTGTAAAATATGTTGACGAACAAATCAAAACCTTTCTTAACACTTCAGGCCACAACTGCAAGATAACAGTTCAGGTTAAAGGATACATTGATTCTTCCAGACATGCTATTACAGAGTCTGACTTTAACGAACATCTGTCTAAAATACAGGAAAAGTACGGCCCTGTTATTTCGGCAATTTACAACGAGATACAGGATCTTTCTTACATTTTCAACAACGATCTTTTCAGGGAGTTTACTAAGCGGCTGCAAGAGAAGGGGTTCGATAACGATGAAAAAAAGGAAATTACTGAATATGTTATCAAAGCCATGATGGAGACACTCAGGTGAAAATCAGCGAGTTCAGAATCTTCAGATACGGTCCATTGAAAGATACAGGCCCAATAGAACCGGATAATTTCACCATATTATGGGGTAACAACGAGAAGGGGAAGACACTGATCGTTGACGCACTTTTGAAGATGATTCTGAAAAATGAACACGGAATTTTCAGCAGAATCGATAGAGTTTCGGAGTTCCCTGAGGGATACCTCATTATCAATTACAGGGGGAAAGATTATAAGCTTCCACAGGATAACAGCCTGAGCAAAGTCGTCTCTGCGGCTGATTTTCGCAACATTTTCGTTATAAGAGATAGTGATCTTACAATTTCAGAAGAAAGCCAGTATTACAGTGATGTCACCAGAAAGTTGATAGGTTCGAGAGTAGGAGAAATTGGCAAAATAATACAGAATCTCAACGCCATTGGAAAAGTGACGGACAGGGGTGAGTTCAGCAATAGGGCCAATGACTACAAATTGAAAGAAAGAATCACAAAAGCAAATGCTTTATCGCAGGAAATTCGAGGGCTTATTGGTAAACTTCAAAAAGAAAATTTCGAAGAGCTGGAGATACAGTTAATTCGCAAAAAGAAAGAGCTGGAAACAGTCAAGAATGAGTTAGAACTTTTAAGAATGGCCGCTAAAAAGGAAAAATACTTGAAAGCGCTTGAGCTGATAAGCACTCTGGAAGAGGCGATTCATAAACTGGAAGAGTACAAAAAATACGATCCTGATGATGTGAAAAAATGGATACAGTTGAATAACGACCTAACCAACCTTGAAATCACATTACAAAAGAGAAAAGACGAGCTGGAGCAGATCTCAGATAGCTACCGTGTCCTTTTGGAAGAGAAAAGCAGGATTGAAAAATCGGTCAAGGAAGCTGAAGAAAGAAAAAATCTGGCAGAGCAGCTTAAGGACGCTATAAACGAAAAACAGAGGCTTGACCGGCAGTATGAATCCGAATGCAGTGCTGTGCTAAAAAGACTGGAAAAAGAACTGGAGTCCAAACTTGAACAAAAAAGAGACATAGATACAGCATGTAAGTTTGTGGAGCAGAATAACATCAAAGTTAGAATTGAAAATCTGAAAAAAGCTGCACAGGATTTAGAAGTATCTCAAAAGGTTAGAAAATTACTCGAGACTCTTATGATATCCACTTTTATAACAGGTATGGTAGCCATCGTAGCTGGATCTGTCTTGAAATCCACATCAATCACTGCTGTGGGTATAGGATTCGGGCTCTTTGGGGTCGTGCTCGGGATACTGCGGTACAGGAGAATAATTGCCGGACACACGAAAGATAGCTGGGAAGCCCTTATTAAAGATGTTACTCCCGTATTTGAAAACATTGAATTACGCCCAGACAATATAGAATATCACATTAAGGCTTTAGAAAATCGTAGACGCGATATCGATGTGGAGGTAAGCGCTGCAAAGAAGGTCTATGAAACGACATTAGATAAATGCCAAGAACTTACGGCCAAGGCGAAAGAAACAAACAATAAAATTAAAAGAATTGTTGGACAACTAAAAATACAGCCAAAAGATGATCTCAACTTATACTTTAGCGACATCAAAGAAGTGCAGGGACAACATGAAGGTTTAGTAGGCTACTACAGAGAGGTATGTGGGAAACTTGAGGAAATGGAACGACAAAAGAAAAATTTAGAAGGCATTATCTCAGAACTGAACGAGAACATAGACAGTACACATAAAGAGGTGGAAGGTCTGCGCCATAAATACGGATTGAAGAGCCTTGAAGAGCTTCAGGCAAAAGTAGAAGAGAGAAATAAGATAGAGAGTGAGCTGTCAAAAATCCGTGAGAGCTTACGCACTCTATTTGGTTACCGAAACAGCAACCTTAAACATGAAATCGACATATGGAAATCTAAATTAAAAGAGCTGGAGAAATATAAAGATAATCAGGTCAGTAGAAAATATGATGAAGCTTTAGAACAAGAGCTTTCCAAGAAAACTAACGAACTTGAGAGCGAAATACAGAAACTTCAATCCAAAATCGCAGTGTATCAAGACAGCTTCAAAGACATTGCTTTAAGAGCTCAAAAGATCTTAGTATCCGCTGATCCTGAAGTTATACTCTCTCCTTTATCCTCTGAGGATGAGGTCGTTTGTAGCGGCATCTCTGATTTAGAAAGAATTTGTGATCTCTTGGAAAAGTTCATCCACAACAACGAGAAAAGAAGAAGGTATGTACAGGTAGCGAAACAGATACTGGACGACATTAAGAAAGAAGAAGAAAAGAAAATTACCGAGCTATTTGGAGAGGCGAGCTCAGCCATAAAATATTTTGAAAGGATTACAGATGGCCTGTATCAAAACATCATATACGACTCAGAGTCGCACGGAATAAAAGTAACAAGAAGCGATGGCTTGGAGTTATCTGCGAACCAGCTATCGGGCGGGGCCTGGGATCAGCTTTACTTTGCTGTACGCCTCTCTCTTGCCGAGAAAATTCTCGATGAGAAGGGTTTCTTCATATTGGACGACCCATTTATCAAAGCAGATCCAGAAAGACTTAAAAGCCTCTTTGACATACTCAAAGATCTTTCTGACGAAGGCTGGCAGATTATATACTTATCTTCAAAGGGAGAAATCAAAGAAATTTACGAACGGTACTACAAAGACGCAGCAAAATATGTAAGCATTAACTATCTTTAGTTACAAATTGCACAGTAGAGGATGAGTGATTGCCAACTCCACTATGACCCATGCCGAACAAATATTCAGGGCAGCAGTACTTGTGTCCCGAAGAAATAATGGGATATTTACAAGAAAAGAGGTACGGGATGATGCGGGACGATCATCATTGAATATAGGCTTGCCATAACAAGACCTGTGGATATTCTGTCAAATGTGGATGGATAAGGATAACGCCTGCGCTTTCATATTATACAGGTGCTTAAACACTCACAAGTTTATCCCTTGTTTTTTCAAACTTCTCTCAGGTTCAAGCTCAGATTATAGATAAACGATGCACCCTATGAGAAGCTTTCAGGACAAACTAAAATACAGACCGCACTTCATTACCTGCGTATTTGTACATATTTGCTTTAAGGTTTCTATAGCTGCGTCTCAATTGAAGATTAAATTTTCTACCCTGATCCAAAAAGTGCTCAATTTTTCTATATAGCTGCAGCTATAGAATAAGCTTTATTAGTGCTATAAGAAATATTCTCTACTTTTCTAATGCCAGCAAACTTAGCGTCAAAAAATTCTTTTGATATTTCTTGTTTTAATTTAACCTCTTGAATAATCTCTCCAAAATTTTCCAAGAGGATATATACAATACGGCTATCAAGTTTGCCACTTTTGACTTGAAATAACATTATCTCTTCAATTTCATTTCTTTTCATGCCTTTTCTATACGGTCTATCTTCTGCTAAGGCTGTAAAGATGTCGGCAACAGCCATTATTCTTGAACCTATACTAATTTTGTCAGCTTTTACATGAAATGGATAACCGGTTCCGTCAAGTTTTTCGTGATGAAAAGCAGCCCATTCTGCTATTGTATCAAGGCCACCTATAGTACTTAAAACAGTATATGTAAAATATGTGTGCTGTTTTATTATATCAAACTCCTCTTTTGTTAGTTTACCAGGTTTTTCTAAGATGGAATTAGGTACCGCAAGTTTTCCTAAGTCGTGAAAATATCCTGCTATTTTTAACTGAGCTATTTCAGTGTCAGTAAAGCCAAGATATTTGGCAAGCATTGTGGCGCATTCTGCAACTCCTGTAGAATGTGTGGCTGTAAATCTTGATTTAAAATCTGTAATATGTCTGAATATCAACGATATTGAATAAATGTCTTTTTCTCCAACTTCAACTCCTTGGAAAGGTCCATAATGTAATAGCAGAGAATATAAACGTGGTGAAATCAAATCTAACCAAAAGTCTTCTTGATAAGATACATTTATAAACAAATCTATTATATCAGGGTGAATTTCAGATCCAGATAATGACATAACTTCAGAACGAATTCTTTCTGTTTGGTGAAGTATATAAGAATCTCTACGCACCAATCGTTCTACTATATCAGATAGGTATATTATTTGAGATTCCATAACATCTGGAGAACTTATTGACTCATTCCAGTCTTTCCATGGCTTATGATGATATCTTATAATTTTAGCAGCAGGTCTAAATATATGAGATAACTCAAACAACGACTCCCCTATGATACAATGAGTATCAACATTTATATTTTCATATCCTTCGTGAAGTTGAATCTTTTCTTCTAAAGACATAGCTCCAATGTCATGGAATAAACCTGCCAAGTAAATTTTTTCTATTTTATCCTCTGGAAGTCTGGCTTTTTCTGCTATTTTCCAAGCTATAAAAGAGGTTCTCATCTGATGAGATGCAATCCGTGGATTAGCAATATCTATTGCATCTGAAAGAGAAAGCAAAAGGTTATTAAACTTTGTCTTAAATTCTTTTAGCATAATCACCTCCGTTAAGAATTGTTCTCATCTTTATTTTCGGAACAATAAAATATTGTTTCGGATTTTCCTTTTGCTTACAATTTATTTGTTTCAAGGCTCATATACATCTGAAATTTGGACACAACTCTAATAATCGTATATAATCCAGGAAAAACGAACAGGAGGGGGGAGATGAGAAGCATACAGGGCTACAGAATCAGAGGAATTTTCATGGCGGCTGTCAAGAAAAGTGTGTCTCTACTCATCAGTGAACCACTCCTCAAAAAGCACGTAGAGGAAATGTTTGACCTTAGCAACAATAGAAACTTTCTTTTCCACCAAAGACCTCCTTACCTGCTTCGGATACTTCAAAAATGAAATATGATACTGCTTTCTCCTACTGATCCTTATTAGCATAAGAAGGATTTGCCTCTTGAAACACTCTGGAGGCAGAAGAATTCTCCTTTCTCCCTCAAGAGAAGTTCCAAATTTCAATGTATAAAAACCGATGTTTCCTTTGCATCAAGCGTTAAGGAAAACCAGTCTGCAGATAATGGTGAATTGTTCAAAGCCCTAAATTCTTGCTGAAGTTTACTGAGGATTTCCTCTAAGCATCCCTCACTGATTGGAAGTCCAAGCTCTTTTATTGCTCTTTTTGCAGCCTCTATGAATCTTGATGAAAGTGTCAAAGCGTGAGCGAGATTTATGAAATCTTCAGGAGAGTTTCTTTTCCACTTGGAATTTTTCTCCTCCGCAGGGAATACACACTTTTTTAGGATAACACCTGGCCAATAGCCTATATCTCCTATCTCCACTTCTTCTTTGGTACTGTCATCAAGCTCTGCTTCAACAGGAATGGAAAAATATATCTCATCTCCCCATGTGTTAAAACTTGACTTAAAGGGAAGGATCTCCGCTTTAAGAAATTTCAACCTGAAATTTAGCCAAATTTCAGGTGGAACAACTTGACATATAGGTTTTCTTTTTAGTATTGAAAACCATGTAATCAATTCACAAGCATCTTAAAAATAACCTAAAAGGAGGACCCGATGGGGGAGGAAAGAGCATTAGCAGGGTTGAGGGTCTTGGATCTTGCAAATAATATTGCAGGATCCTATTGTGGAAAACTTTTGGCAGACTTTGGAGCAGAGGTAATTAAGGTGGAGCCTCCAAAGGAGGGAAATCCTCTAAGAAAAAAGGCTCCATTTTTAAAAGACGAGAAAGACAAAGAAAAAAGCGGTATGTTCTTTTATCTAAACACCAATAAAAAGAGTCTGACGCTGGACATAACAAAGCAGGAAGGGGCTGAGATTTTTAAAAAACTTGTTAAAAAGAGCGATGTGGTTATTGAAGACTTTGAACCTGGAAAAATGAAAGATTGGGGTTTGTCTTATGAAGAGCTAAAAAAAGAGAATCCAAAAATTATCATGACTTCTATAACTTGGTTTGGTCAAGATGGCCCATACAAAGATTTTAAAGCAAACAACTTTACAGCATATGGCTTGGGCGGAGCCATGTATGTTATGAGACCCACAAGATGGCCAGATACAAGACCGGCAGTGCTGGGAGGATATCAGGCAGAATATACTGCGGGTCTTATCGCCTACATTGCCACGATGGCAGCTTTAATAAGCCCGAAAGTAGAAGGTACATGGATAGATCTTTCTGTAATGGAAGCTGTAACCAGCACGCTTACAGGTATTATGGGAGATTACTCTTACTTAGGACTGAGCAGAAGAACACTTCCCTGGGCAATTCACGGTTTTCCAACACAAGAAAATTATCCCTGTAAAGATGGATATGTAAACCTTACTCCAGGAATAGGTGGCACTCAAGCAATTGCTGATCTTATAGAAAAGCCAGAAGAAAGAGAAAATCCTCTCTTGGTAAAAGCTGGCGCAAGGGTGAAAGAGCCGGAAAAGTTCGAGGCATTGATACTGCCTTGGTTAAAGGAACACACAAAGTGGGAGATCACAGAAAGAGCACAAAAGTTGAGACTCGCTTTTGCACCAATACTCAGTCCCGGAGAGCTTCCAGACGATCCCCAAATAAAAGCGAGAGAATTTTTTGTAAAAACTGAACATCCTGAAATGAAAGAAGTCACTTATCCTGGCGCACCGGCCAAGCTGAGTGAAAGCCCCTGGCAGAAGGGCAGGGCACCGCTCTTAGGAGAGCATACCCAGGAAGTGTTGAGTTTAGCAGGTCTTTCTGAAAAAGAAGTAAAAGAGCTTCAGGACAAAGGGATTGTATAAATATAATGGTGAGGAGAGAGATGGCATATAAAATATTAGAAGGTATTAGAGTGGTAGATCTTACCACGGTATATGCAGGTCCTATGGGGACAAGAATGCTCGCAGACTTAGGAGCAGAGGTAATAAAAATTGAGTCCCCTAAGAGACCTGATCTTTTTACCAGAATGACAGCTTATCCTGACAATGAACCTCCTGAAAAGGAAAACTGGAATGCAGGAGGTTATTTTCATCTTTTGAATGCCGGCAAATTAGGAATCAGCTTGGATCTTAGCACAGATAAAGGGAAAGAAATATTTAAAGAACTGGTAAAGATAAGCGATATTGTAATGGAAAATTTTTCTCCCCGAGTTATGGATAATCTTGGACTTGGATATGAGGAACTAAAAAAGATAAAACCCGACATAATCATGGTTTCTATGAGTGGACTCGGACATTATGGCCCATTAAGAGACTATTACATGTATATGACAGGAATGGAAGGAATGTCAGGTCTGACTTATATTACGGGTCATCCTGATCAGCCGCCTCTTCTTTCTAACTACGCGTACGGTGACTGGATGCTCGGAGTAACTGGTGCTGCAGCAGCCTTGACAGCACTCTATTACAGAAAAAGGACGGGAAAAGGGCAATATATAGATGTAGCGGGAAGAGAGGCGATTGTTATTCATATCGGAGATGTAATAATGGATTACACATTAAACGGGCGTGTAAGAGAAAGATCCGGAAATGCAAGTCCTGAAATGTCTCCTCACGAGTGCTACAGGTGTAAAGGGGAAGACGCTTGGATAAACATAGCGGTAGAAAACGAACAGCAGTGGCATGCACTGTGCAAACTCATGGGCAAAGAAGAGCTTAAAGACGATCCAAAATTCTCTACCATGGAAGCCAGAGTAAAGAACAGAGATGAACTCAACAAGATAGTGGAAGAATGGACATCTCAGCACGATCATTTAGAACTTATGGAAAAACTTCAAAAAGAAGGGATTCCAGCAGGAGCTGTACTGTCCATGAAAGAAGTGCATTTAAATCCACACCTTTTCCAAAGAGGTTTCTTTGAGGTAATAGACCACGGAAAAGATGTTGGAAAAAGACCCATAGGAAAACAGATGCCGGCTAAGTTTGTAGGGCTTGAAAGCTACACTCCAAGTAGAGCTCCCAGGTTTGCAGAGCATAACGAATATGTATTCTGCGAACTGCTTGGAATGAGCAAAGAAGAACTGAAAAAATTAGAAGAAGAAAAGGTTATAGGTACAATCCCAAGATTTCCACCTGGAAGACCCACAAGGTTAGATCTGATAGAAAAACAAGCAGGAAAAGGTGCTGGATATGTAGATCCCGATTACTTGAAGGAATTGAGAAGAGTCTTTGGAGAAGACATAGCTAAAAAATAAATCAAGGAGGTATTTTTGATGACAGAAAAAGTGGAAAAAGGAAAATTAGCTGAAGGACGCCTTACTCCTGAGCTTATAAAAGAAATGGAAGGTAAAAAAGGGCTTATCTTAAGAATAGATAATTACATTAACAATGTAGATGTTACAAAAAGGGCAATAAGGAGTTTTTGTGACGGAGTAGGTGATTGGAATCCGCTTTACAGAGATGAGGAGTATGCTAAGCAAAGTCCATATAAAGGAATTATTGCTCCTCCGTTTTTCGTGTACTCTATACTTCCTGCTGCCCCGCAATTTGGATTCAGAGGACTTGGAGGATTCAACGCGAGAAATGAACTGCATTTTTATAAACCTATAAGACCTGGAACTCATATAGAACCTTCCTCTCAATTCAAGGACTTTGAGATAAAGGAAGGAAAAAGAGGTAAGATGGTATTTGAATACTTTGAACAAAGGTATGTGGATGAAGAGGGAGATCTGGTCTGTCTGTACAACCAGATGAATATAAGAGTAGAAAGAGTTGCTATGAGAAAGAGTAAGGAAGAGGAAGTGAAAAAAGAGAAAAAAGGTCCTCAACTTCCGCATCCATGGACTGATGAAGAACTGGAAAAGATCGAGCAGGAAATTTTGGCAGAAGAGCTGCGCGGAAAAGAACCTCGCTTTTGGGAAGATGTACAGGAAGGTGAAGAGCTGAAACCAGTAATCAAAGGGCCAATCGGCCTTTCTGATATGATTGCATTCTTCTTAGGCGGAGCAACCCCAGTGAGGCCTTTTGGTCACGAACTTGCGGTAAGGGACAAACAGAGGCACCCAGCATGGTATTTCAGAGATCCTGACACCTATGCATTAGAGCCGGTATATGCGGTTCACTATAACAAACATGCTGCTTATTCACAAACAGGTATTGCTTGGCCTTATGATGTCGGTATTCAACGGCATTGCTGGCAAGGTCATCTTTTGACCAACTGGATGGGAGATCACGGCTGGCTTAAGATGGCAAGAGCAGAATACAGAGGCTTTGTGTATCTCTCTGATGTGGTAAGGGTAGGTGGCAAAGTGGTAAAGAAATATATCGATGAAGACGGAGAGCCTTGTGTGGATATAGAAACTTATGCTATAAACCAGAGAGGCGAAAACACGATGCCCGGATACGCAACAGTAGCTCTTCCTTCTAAGGAGAGGAATTACTGGCCGGTAGAGAAGAGGGTAAAATAAAAAAACAAAAAAGGGGAGGAGAGAGATGCCTTTGAGAACATTTTTGGATGAGTTTAAAAGCTATGAAGAGGCAAGAGAAAAGTTTAAGTGGTCTGACAGGTGGAAGGTCTTTGATGGTACAAAAGATAATTTTAATATTGCTCACGAATGCGTGGACAGACATCCAAAAGAAGATGTTGCAATAAGAATAAAGTTTGCAGAAGATAAGAGAGAGGAGACCTACACCTTTAAAGAATTTTCTGAAGCCACTTCACAATTTGCAAATTTTATTGCTGGAAGAGGAATTGAAAAAGGAGATAGACTTGCTCTTTTACTTCATCCTCGTTTTGAGTTTTATGTGGGAATGTTTGGAACATTCAAAAGAGGTGCTATTGTAATTCCCTGTTCCCCTCTTTTTGGACCAGAAGCAGTTGCATATAGATTAGAAAAGGGAGGAGCAAAAGCTATTCTTACCACAAAAGACAAAACAGACCTCATTCCAGAAGAAACAAGAAAAAAGTTAAATCTTCAGATCATATATGCAGATGATCTGTTAAATGAGATAAGCAAAGAGTCTACAGAGTTTACCCCAAATACTACTGCTAATGACATGGCTATGTATCAGTTCTCCAGCGGAACCACGGGAGCACCTAAGATAGTTAACTACAGACACGGCGCTATAACTGTAGCCGCACCCTTTGTCAGGTTTGCAGTTGGAATTACCGCAGATGATAACTTCTTCTGTCCATCATCTCCTGCATGGGGACATGGAATCTGGTATGGCACAATAGCACCACTTATTTTTGGGGTAGCAATTGGTGCATATTCTGGAAAATTCGATCCGGATATATGTCTTGAGGCACTTCAAAACTTTGAGATTACAAATATTTCTGCTATCGCGTCTCATTACAGATTAATGGTGACATCTCCAAATGTGGACAAATTTAAGCTGAAGTTGAAAAAGCTTACATACACAGGAGAAGCTATGCCAAAAGACATAATAGAGCTGATTCAGAAAAAATGGGGAGTCACTCCATATGTGCTTACGGAACCACAGAAGTGGGGCCGCTTACCTGCGATTTTGCAGGTTTTGAAAATTGGAAACCAAAACCCGGCAGTCTTGGAAAGCCATCCATAGGCTCAGAAGTTGAGGTGATCGATGAGGATGGAAACATTTGTCCTCCTGGAAAAGTTGGTCAAATGGCTATAAAGAGAGGAGATAAGTGGATAAGAGTAGGGGATCTTGTGTACAAAGATGAGGATGGTTATTTCTGGTATGTAGGAAGGGCAGACGATGTGATAATTTCTGCTGGTTACACAATTGGGCCTATAGAAGTGGAAGAGGCGCTTATGAAACATCCTGCTGTACAAGAGTGTGCGGTGGTAGGAAGTCCTGACAAGGAAAGAGGAAATATTGTAAAAGCCTTTATAAAGGTAAAAGAAGGTTATAGTCCAACTCCTGAATTGGCCGAAGAAATAAAAGAATTTGTCAAGGACAAACTCAGCAAACACGAATATCCGAGAGAGATAGAATTTATAGACGAGCTTCCAAAAACACCCGATGGTAAGATAAGAAGAAAGGTGTTAAGGGAGATGGAAGTAGAAAGAAAGAAAAAAATGGGAGTGATATAGAGAGAGGAGATGAACAGAGCTTTTAAAGAAAAGGGCGGTTGTTGCCGCCCTTTTATTTTATGTATTTTACTGTATTTCCTTCCTGCTGTCTCTGTATCCTCACAAACCATATCTCAGATTCCCGGAAAACTTTATCCTGCACTGTGCATCTGCTTTGTTAACGATAAAATTGGCTGGATAGGAGGACATTTTGGAAAAATATGGCACACAACAGACGGGGGGAAAAGCTGGGACCTTCAAGACTCTTTTACCACAAAGAATATCGCGGACATATATTTCGTAGATGAAAACTGTGGATGGGCGGTTGGATATGGAGGCTTGATCTTGCACACCTCTGACGGTGGAGTCCATTGGATTAAACAAAAAAGCCCTCTTAACTACTTCTGGAAGACGGTGTATTTCAAGGACAAAAAACACGGATGGATAGCCGGAGAAATGGGAACTGTGCTTAACACAAAAGATGGTGGACTAAATTGGAAAGTACTTATCACGGGAGATGATGTGTTGTTTAATTCCATAACCTTCTCTCCTGATGGGCATGGTTGGGTAGCAGGAGAGTTTGGAGTTATCTATGCATCTGATGATTCTTACAAGTGGTATCTTCAGGATAACGGAGTGGCATCTCAAGATTATACTGTTTGGTCAATCTCTTATATAGGAAACCACATGGTAATGGCTTCCGGTATTGCATCACTTTTGTTGCTTAAACCAGACTACAAATCAAAATGGAAGTCGATACACAGTCTTAAAAGACTAAATGGAGAAAAAAGTCTTTTCAGGATATTAAAATTTAAAGATAAACTTATATGTGTGGGACAAAAAGCTATATACTACAGTGACAAACCCGAAGGACCGTGGAAGGTAGCCAAAATAGAGGGAAAGCTACCTTATGGAGAGTGGCTGTATGATGTGTGGAGTAATAAAGAAAAGATTTGGGTGCTTGGAATAAAAGGATCAATATATAAAAGCAGTAATGGAATAGAATGGAAGAAACTCAAATAAAAGAAAAAAGAGACATCACGGGATGGATTGCGGAATACGCCTTTAGGTATAGGGTTATATTGCTCGTTTTTACTTTTTTAGTTACCGGCATAATGGCTCTTGGATTAAGGAACCTTCAAACCAAAGCAAAATTAGAAGATATGCTTCCAGAGGATCATCCTTATGTGAAATTACACAAAAAGTACTCTTCTATATTTGGAGGAGCAAACACGGTTCTTTGTGAATTGAGAGTAAAAAAAGGAGACATATTTAATCCCACTTTTTTAAAGATCTTGCAAGAACTCACCTGGAAATTCAGGTACTACAAAGATGTATATCCCTTACTGGTGGACTCTATAACTTTACAAAAAGCAAAGTATATATCAGTCAGAGGAGGAGGAGAAGTATACATCGGCTCACTGGTGTGGCCCAGGATTCCAAAAACAAAGGAAGAATTGGAACAATTAAAAGAACACACTCTTGGCAGTCCTTTGTATAAAGGGGTCTTAGTTTCATCTGACGGTAAATCTGCCCTTATTGTAGCCCAATTTAAACCCACCATCGACTACAAACACTTATATGAGTTTGTTCAAGAGTTGAGAAAAAAATACAATAACAACTATACAAGCATTTATCTGACAGGAAGACCTATTCTTCTTGCGACTATATATAGCTACTGGGGAAAGATATTTCTTCTGTTTGCCATTACATTTGTGGTGGCCGGAATTCTGCTTTTCTTGTTTTTAAAGTGTATCATAGGCTTTGCTGTTCCTTTAATAGTAGCCATCTTAAGTGCTGTATGGGGTATAGGTCTTGCAGGATATTTAAAACTTAACTTTGACCCCCTCATGATTGTATTGCCTTTTTTGGTTCTGGTCAGATGTATGAGCAGTGCTGTTCAGAAAGTAGAAAGATATGTTGAAGAAGAACTTAAGACCCAAAGAAAAGACATAGCAGCAAAAAATACCATAAAAAGTATGCTTCCTCCATGCATAGGGGCTGTACTAACAGATGCCGCAGGGTTTGCGGTAATGATCCTCTCTGATATACCTTTTTTAAAAAGTATAAGCATAATCCTTAGTCTGTGGATAATTAATCTTATATTTTTAAGTGGTATTATGGCTGCTATTTTTGCTTATTATCTTCCCGCCCCAAGTGCTTATAAGGACAAAAAGTTCTTCAGACCTTCTACTAAGGACATATGGGTTAGGTTTAACAGAAAAATAGCAAAGTTTTCTATAACCAGAGCAGGAAAAGTCAGTGTCCTTTCCTTCCTTTTTGCACTTGCTCTGTTTTTCGGGATAGAGGCCTCAAAGATAAGGATAGGTGAAATTTCGCCTGGATCAAGTGTGCTGAAATCGGATTCAGTATATAACAAGGATTTTCAAGAAATAACAGAACGATTTGACAGGATCGGGCCTGATACATTTATTTTGTATTTTGAAGGAAAACCAGGAGCAGTGGAAGACCCCGTTTTTCTGCACTACATAGAAGCATTTGAATATTACATGAAAGAGCATATGCCACAGCTTTGTGGAGGATGGAAATCCCTTACCACCATCGTAAGAAGATTAAATTTTATGTTTCACGAGGGAGATCCTTCGTGGAATCTTATCCCTGATAAAAAGAAATCAACAGAGGATTTGATACTTCTGTTCAGGCAGAAGCAACCACCTGGTGGGTTTGACTGCTTTGCTGATAGAATGTTTAGGTTTGGAAATACCGTGCTATTTTTCAAAAATCACACAGATAAGACTATAAAAGAGATAAAAAAACATATGAACGAATTTTTTAAAACCCATCCCCCTAAGATAAAAGGATTTGGAGAATTCAAACCTGCTGGAGGAGTTATCGGGATACATGCGGCAATAAATGAATCATTACAAAGAGATCATCTTCGTATAGATCTCACCGTTCTTATAGCTATATATCTCATATGTACTATCGTGTTTCGGTCATTTATGATAGGATCCTTTCTCATCACACCCCTTGTAGTGGCAAATATAGTGGGATTTGGACTCATGAGTTTGTTGGGTCTAAGCCTTACGATAGAAACGATTCCTATAGCTGCTGTGGGAGTTGGCATAGGAGTGGATTTTAGTGTATATCTTTACAGCAGATATAAAGAAGAATATGAAGTAAGAAAAGACACAATGAGAAATCTGGTAAGAGGAGCAGAATCCGTAGGAAGAGCTATTCTATTTATAGCCCTCGTTATGATTATTCCTCTCTCTATTTGGGGTTTTTTGGCAGAAATAAGATTTCAAGCCCAAATGGGAATGTTTTATTCAATTATATTCTTTGTAAATCTTGTGTTTTCTCTTACTTTTCAACCTGCTATTGTTTCTATATTCGCAAAGAGAGTGGAAAAGATTCTTAGTAAGTGAGGTGCACTATGGCAATATCCACCAGAGTAAAGATGGCTGAAGCTGAGTTGACTCCTGAGCTTATTGAAGAGATGAGAAAAAAGGCGGGCAAAAAACTTTATGTTGATGATGTAATATTTAACGATAAAGCCACAAAAAGAGCGATTAGAAGATTTGTAGATGCCATTGGGGACCCAAATCCGCTGTGGAGAGATCCTGAATATGCAAAAAAAACCAAATATAATAACATAGTAGCACCTCCTTCATGGATATTTTCTGCTCTCTCTGGAGTGCAATTTGGATGGAGAGGATTGGCAGGATTTCATATTGCAACAGAGACAAAATTTGTTGCTCCTGTATTTTTAAATGACTCGCTTAAATTTGAAGCCACATATCTGGGATTTGAAGGACCCAGGAAAAGTCGCTTTGCTGAAAAGGTGGTAATAGACAGCTTTGAAGAAAGGTATTTTAACAGCGAAAGTAAACTTATCGCCATATCTGTAAGAAAGGTGTTAAGGGCGGAAAGAAAAAAAGCAAGAATGCTTTCCTATTACGCTAATCTGAAACTTCCTCATCCTTGGAAAGAAGAAGAACTGAAAGAAATTGAAAACGAGGTGTTGAGTATAAAAATAAGAGGAAATAAGATCAGATACTGGGAAGATGTACAAGTAGGGGAAGAGCTTTACGATCTTGTAAAAGGTCCTATCGGAGTAATGGATATGATTGCTGCCATGTCTGTAGGACTTGCGCCTGCGCGTATTGCAGGACAAGCAGTTGCCCTTGAGGAATATAGAAGAAGACCTGCGTGGGCATTCAGAGATCCTGATACATATGCGATGGAGCCTTTACTTGCCGTACATTACAACAAAGAGGCAGCCAGAGCGATGGGGCTTCCTTATCCATACGATTTAGGGCCGCAAAGGCAAAGCTGGTACATTCAGCATCTTACGAACTGGATAGGAGACGATGGTTGGTTAAAATGGTGTTATGGGGAATACAGGAGATTTGTATTCTTGTCTGATGTTATAAGATTCAAAAGCAAGGTGATTAAGAAGTATATAGATCAAGACGGAGAACCCTGTATAGACATAGAAACAAACACCTATAATCAGAGAGGAGAAAATGTGCTTATTGGAAAGGCAACCGTGGTTCTTCCTTCTAAGCAGAAAAATTATCATCCCTTAGACAAAAGGGTAAGGAGTAAGTAGTCATGGTAAGAGCAAAATTATGGCTTAGGTGTGCTGCTGTTGGAGATCCAATAACTCCTATTTTGGTAAAACCAGCGATTCTTGGATGGGAAGGAAAGTTTAGGGACATATCCCTTACAATTGAAAGACCGTTTAAAGCAGAGGAACTGCTTCTTAGAATGAAAGGATGGGTAACAGTAGATGTAAAAAAGTTTGTGGACATAGTAAAAAAACACGGTTTCTTAAAATTATTAGATGATAAGTATATTGTCATCGAGACAGATACGGAGGAAGAATTTAAGGATTTGGAAAACGAATTAAAACAAAATTTTGGAGATCAATTTGACTTGGAGAGGATGTAGCCATGCAATTTAAAAAGAAGATACTTTGCATAGGTGCTGGATATGTTGGTGGGATAACAATGGCTGTTATTGCTGATAAGTGTCCTGAATACAAAGTCACTCTTGTAGACATCGATCACGAGAAGATAGATAAATGGAATTCTGACGAACTGCCAATATATGAACCTGGATTGGATGAAATAGTAAAAAGAAGAAGAGGAAAAAATCTGTTTTTTGAAAAGGACATGCAAAAAGCCATAAAAGAGGCGGACATCATATTTGTAAGTGTAAACACGCCTACAAAAAGCTTTGGTCTTGGTGCCGGTATGGCTGCTGATCTCCAATTTTGGGAAAAAACGGCAAGGGAGATAAGAGAATACTCGGAATCTGATAAGATAATAGTTGAAAAAAGTACCCTTCCTGTAAGAACAGCTTCTGCAATGGAAAGAATATTAAGTGCAAATGATAAAAGCGTTCATTTTGAAGTAATTTCAAATCCAGAGTTTTTGGCTGAAGGTTCAGCAATTAAAGACTTACAAGATCCAGACAGAATATTGATAGGTTATAAAGACACCCCTTCTGGAAGAAAGGCAAGGGATGAAATAATAGAAATATATGCTCACTGGGTTCCAAAAGAAAAGATAATAACTTCTAACATATGGAGTAGCGAACTTTCTAAGCTTGTGGCAAATGCCTTTTTGGCACAAAGAGTCTCATCTATAAACTCTATTACCCCACTGTGTGAGAAAACAGAAGCGGACATTTCAGAGGTTGCAAAAGCTGTGGGAATGGACAGCAGAATCGGAGACAAATTTTTAAATCCAAGCGTTGGGTTTGGTGGCTCCTGTTTTAAAAAAGATATACTAAACCTTGTTTACATATGCAGGTACTACGGCTTGACAGAAGTGGCTGACTATTGGGAAGGAGTGGTTAAGATCAACGAATATCAGAGAGAAAGATTTGTAAAAAACATGATAGACGCCATGTTTCACACCTTAGCAAACAAGAAGATATGTTTGTTTGGCTTTGCATTTAAGGCAAACACAAGCGATACAAGAGAAAGCTCTGCTATATATGTGGCAAAGAGGTTAATTGAAGAGAAAGCAAGCCTTGTCATTACAGATCCAAAAGCACTAAATAATGCCAAAAAAGACTTAAAAGGAATTGACCAGAATGTAGACTACATAGAAGATCCCTATGAAGCCTCAAAAGGATGTGATGCTATCGCAGTCATAACTGAATGGGATATTTATAAGAAACTCGATTATGAAAGGATATATAACAGTATGAACAAACCCGCTTTTATATTTGATGGCAGAAACATACTTGACCATAAAGAACTATTTGACATAGGGTTTAATGTATATCCCATTGGCAAACCTGCTCTTGTCCACTTTTAACAGGAGGAGGGTAGGGCAATGAAAAGTGTGAAAGAAAGAATAGAGATAGTAGAGGGAGATATAACTAAACAGAAGGTGGATGCCATTGTAAATGCTGCTAATCCTTCTCTCTTAGGAGGAGGGGGAGTAGATGGGGCTATACACAGAGCAGCAGGCCCTGAGCTATTAGAAGAATGTAAGAAAATAGGAGGATGTCCGACTGGAGAAGCAAGGGTAACCAAAGGCTACAGACTTCCTGCAAAGTGGGTGATACATACTGTCGGGCCTGTGTGGAGAGGAGGTAATGCTAACGAAGACGAACTTCTTGCCAGTTGCTACAGAAATTCACTTAAGGCCGCCAAAGAAATTGGTGCAAAAACGGTGGCATTTCCTTCAATAAGTACTGGCGCATACGGATTTCCAATGGACAGAGCAAGTGAGATAGCTCTTAAAGAAACCGCTAAGTTTTTGGAAACTGATAACTTCATAGAAAAGGTAATATTTGTGTGCTTTGGAGAAAAGGCGCTGAATATATACAAAAACACATTTAATCGCTTGTTTGGGGATTAGCTTATGAAATGCACATCTCTGTAGAAAAGGCAAAAAGAATACAAAAAAAGCTTTCAGAAAAAGTAGAAATTTTACCTTTAAGAAAGAAGATTTCCTACATAGGCGGTATAGATGTTTCTGTAAAAGAGGATGTCGGAATTGCCTGTATAGTTGTGATGAGTTACCCACATCTTAAAGATGTGGAAGTAAAAACAGCGAAAAAAAGAATTTGTTTTCCCTATATTCCTGGGCTATTGAGTTTCAGAGAAGGTCCCGCAATAATAGAGGCAATAAAAAAACTTTCTGTAAAACCAGATGTATTTATCTTTGACGGCCAAGGAATTGCTCATCCAAGAGGTGTGGGTATAGCAACTCATGTGGGAGTGTTGCTGGGAATATCTACCATAGGCTGTGCAAAGTCTGTACTGTGTGGCACTTATAAAGAACCTGGCATTGAAAAAGGCAGTTGGACTCCTCTAATCTACAATGGAAAGAAAGTCGGCGTTGCCCTGAGAACACGCTCAGGAGTTAAACCTGTTTTTGTGTCAGTAGGTAATAAAATAGAACTTGGCCAATGTATAGAAATCGTGCTTAACTGTTGTACTAAATACCGTTTACCCGAACCTATAAGGAAAGCACACGCAGTTGCAGGAGAGGAGATGCGAAAAAGTGAAGCAGCATTATAAAGATCTGCACATATACTGGATTAATAGGCCATTGAAAGAAGAGGAAGAAAGGTATCTGGATGATTCTTTCATTGGAAACTGGGTGGAAGAGGGTTTGTCTTTTCTATTTTTTAAAAAAGAAGCTAAAAATCAGCTTGAAAGGCTTATCCAAAAAGACAGACGGCTTAAGATTATAGATTATTACAAAATGAGTTATGAACAATGGCAAGGCGGGTTTTACAAGCCCATACAAGTGGAGGACTTCCTTATAATCCCTCCTTGGCATGACAACAAAACTTACGCCTCAAATAAGCTGATCCCTATTTTACTTGACCCGGGAGTTGTATTTGGAAACTGCCTCCATCCCACAACAAGGCACTGTATATCTGCTATATCTTATTTTATGAAAAAATACAAAACCGCAAGTGTGCTTGACCTTGGAACAGGAACCGGAATATTAGCTATAGTAAGTGCAAAACTCGGAGCTGAACGAGTATGGGCAGTAGATATAAACCCTTTATGTGTGAAAACTGCGAGTAAAAATTTTTTTAAGAATTTGATCTCAAAAAAAGCACAGGCCTTCTGTATGGATGCACAAGATGCCATATCAAAGTTTGCACAAGCAGATCTTATAGTTGCTAATCTTAACTATGAGGTAATCAGTCAACTCATAAAAGTTCCTCAATTCTTCAGGAAGGCTCTGATATTGTCGGGACTGCTTAGAAGCCAGTGGGCCAAAGTAAAGTATCACTTAATAAAACAGGGTTGTAAAATTGCCAAGGAGTGGGAAGAAGATATGATTTGGTATTCTGCTTTAGTATTAAGGGAGGTTTAGGTTATGAATTTTATATATAAATTTCAAAAGGTTATATCCATTAGTTTAAGTGTATTATTAATTTTATCCGCATCCACTCTTTCTGCACAAGAATCTGTAGAACAAGCCATAAAGAAATGGGAAAAAGTGGTTTCAGACGAACCCCAAAATGCAGATGCATATTATAAGCTTGGTTGCGCATACAGTGATGCAGGAAGACACGAAGACGCTATTTCTGCATTAAAAAGTGCGGTTGCTTTAAAGCCTGATTTTATAGACGCTCATTATAAACTTGGCTTAGAATATAAAAAAGTATTTATGCCAGTAGCAGCGGTCAGAGAATTTAAGCAGGTGGTAAAACTAAATCCTGATCACTTGAAGGCACATTATAACTTAGGAATGATATATGGATGGGCAGGTATTGCGAGGGGAGCAGTAAAGCATTTTAAAGAGGTGGTACGCATAGATCCGAAGTGTGAAAGCGGGCATTTTAACTTAGGAGTTGCTTACGGTATTCTCCACATGCATAAAAAAGCCATAGAGGCTTATAAAAATGCTATCTCTCTTAAACCAGATGATGCGGAAGCTCACTACGGTCTTGGATATGAATATGACCAAATAGGCGACAAAGAAGCTGCTTTGAAGGAGGTGGAAATCCTAAAGGAACTCAATAAAGAAATGGCTATGAAGTTGTACAGGATGATATCCCACAAAAAAGAAAGTTACTAAAAAATAATAAGGTGAGTGAAGGGACTCGAACCCTCGACCACTGGGGCCACAACCCAGTGCTCTACCAGCTGAGCTACACTCACCGTTGTTATTACAATTATCAAATTCTGTTTTTCTTTTCAAGAATAATATGATAATTAATCCTGCAACTGATAGGAAATCGATATGTATAAGCAAAAACAGGATCTTCTCAGAAAGATTCCATCTGTAGAAAAGATATGCAATACAGAATCCATAAAAGCAGTTTCTGAAAAATATCCGCGCAGCATAATACTAAATGCTATAAGAAAAACGCTTGAGCAACTCAGAGAAGATATATTGTCAGGAGTTGCTGAAGAAAAGGATTTAGAGGTAACCGAGATTATTCAAAAGGTACTGAAAAACATAGAAGAACTTGATAGACCCAGTTTGAGAAAGGTAATAAATGCTACAGGTGTTATAACCCACACAAATCTTGGAAGATCTATATTAGCCAAAAGAGTATTAGAAAGGCTTGTAGAAATAGGGGGTTCTTACAGTAACTTGGAATACGATCTAAAAGAAGGAAAAAGAGGGCTCAGATACACTCACGTAGAATATCTGCTTAAGGAACTCACTTCAGCTGAATCTGCCATGGTGGTAAATAATAATGCCGCAGCAGTTCTTATATCCCTTGAAACCTTAGCAAAAGGAAGAAAGGTCATTGTATCTCGTGGAGAACTTGTAGAAATAGGCGGATCTTTTAGAATTCCAGAAGTCATGAAAAAAAGCGGTGCTTATATGGTAGAGGTAGGAACCACAAATAAAACCCACCTGAAGGACTATGAAGAAGTGATTGATCAAGACACAGCTCTTCTACTAAAGGTGCACAAAAGCAACTTTAGTATCGTTGGTTTTACAGAAGAGGTACCTTTAAAAGAACTCGTTTTGTTAGGTAAAAAGCACGGAATTCCTGTAATGGAAGATCTGGGAAGCGGTTGTTTTATAGATCTTTCCGAATTTGGACTTATGAAAGAACCCACGGTTCAGGAAGTTATAGCTCAGGGAGTAGATATAGTGACCTTCAGTGGAGATAAACTGTTGGGAGGGCCACAGGCAGGAATAATAGTTGGTAAAAGAAAATTTGTTGAGGCTATAAGAAAAAATCAACTTAATCGAGCTCTTAGAATTGACAAACTAACACTTGTGGCATTAGAAGAGACGCTAAGACTTTACAGAGATAAGAATCGAGCAGTTAAAGAAATCCCTACACTTTCTATGATATGCGAAGATTATGAAAGCGTAAAGAAAAGAGCAAAAAAACTACTTAGGTTTATTAATAAGAGACAACCTGATGAAAGGTTTTCTATCTCGCTTCAAGATGGAAATTCTATGGTAGGAGGGGGCGCTCTGCCTTTATGTGAAATAAAAAGCGTGCTTGTTTGTATAGAATCTAAGCATATGTCTGAAACCGAGATAGAAAGATTTTTTAGAGCGCAAGATCCTCCTATTATATGTAGAGTAGAAAAAGGAAAAGTTTTTCTGGACATAAGAACTGTTCAAGACAAAGAGATAAAAACGGTAGCAAGTGCTATAAGTAAATTGCTAAGAGAATGAGAGGTACATACAAATGGAAAAACTGATCTACTCTATTTTGGAAGAAAGTATAAATATAAAGAGAGAGTTTGTGAAAAAAAACATAGCTAACATAATATTTCTGGCAAAAAAGATAGCCGAGGCATTCTCAAAAGACAATAAATTGCTCTTGTGTGGTAATGGAGGAAGCGCAGCAGATGCACAACACATTGCAGCAGAATTTGTGAATAGATTTATCATCGAAAGAACCCCACTTCCTGCTATTGCTCTTACCACCGACACCTCCATCCTGACCAGTATAGCCAATGATTATTCATTTGATCATGTTTTTTCTAAGCAGATAAAAGCCATCGGAAAGTCAGGCGATGTCATGATTGCTATAAGTACAAGCGGTAACTCTGAAAATGTAATTCAAGCGGTTAGAACTGCCAGAGATATGGGCATCTACACCGCTGGCTTTACAGGAGGAGATGGGGGAAGACTTGCCAGAATAGTGGATATACCCATTATTGTTAATTCAAATAGTGTTCCCAGAATACAGGAAGTGCATATCATGGTAGGACATATGATCTGTCATCTTGTAGATTACCTACTCTTTGAAAAGGAATGACATGAGTAACATAGACAAGACCCCGATCAGCTTGGATAAAATAAAAAGACATTCTTTAAAAGAGAGAAAAAGCAAGATTAAAGTTCAAAGCTTTGCTCATCCTTACAATGGTGGCACTCTTTTGGACTGGCTGGATAGCTTATCAGACATATTAAGCGCAAAAGATCTGAAAGAAATCGTAAAAGCAATAGCTAAAGCAGCAGCTCAAAATAAGATGATAATACTTGGAATGGGTGCACATCCTATAAAACTTGGCTTAAGTCCTATTATAATAAACCTTATGAAAAAGGGAGTAATAAAAGCTATAGCCACAAATGGTGCCTGCATTATTCATGATACAGAGATAGCCATGATAGGGCATACTTCAGAAGATGTGGCGGAGGAATTAAAATCCGGAAGATTTGGAATGGCTAAAGAAACAGCCCAGTTCTTAAATCACCTTATCTCAAAAGCTTACAAAGAAGGTATGGGGCTTGGAGAAGCAGTTGGTAAGAGCATTTTGGAAGAAAATCTTCCTTACAAAGAATTTAGCATATTTGCGAACGCATATGAATTAAATATTCCTGCTACAGTACATGTGGCCATAGGAACCGACATAATACACATGCATCCTGAAACTGATCCAGCAGCAATAGGAGCAACCTCACATACAGACTTCCGAATCTTTGCAAAACTGGTTTCTAAACTTGAACACGGTATTTTCATAAATCTTGGTTCCGCAGTGATAATTCCAGAGGTATTCCTGAAGGCATTGAGTTTGGTAAGAAATTTAGGATATAATGTATACGAGTTTACTACTGTAAATTTGGATTTTAATAGACAATATAGAGCAATAACAAATGTGGTGGAAAGACCCACGATGAACAGGGGGAAAGGTTTTCATATAACAGGACATAATGAAATTATGTTTCCGCTAATAGCAGCTCTGGTAACAGAATATATTTGCAGGAGGTTCCCAAATGCCAATATATGAATACAGATGTTTAGACTGTAGCGAATCCTTTGAGACATTGGTACTAAAAAAAGACGAAATGGTGCAATGTCCTAAGTGTAAAGGGAATAATGTAGAAAGACTTATGTCCGCTTTTGCATTTAAAAGCGGGGACAATTTTACCCCATCTACTGGCTCTTCTTCTTGTTCAACCTGAACAAGCACAAATTGTGGCAGTTGCCACTAATTAAAGTGATCAGAAAAAAATGATAAGAGCAGGAATAGGCTATGATGTGCACAGGCTTGTAAAAGGCAGAAGATTAACCTTAGGGGGAGTTCATATCCCGTATGAATACGGACTGGAAGGACATTCTGATGCAGATGTGCTTGTCCATTCCATAATGGACGCTATCTTAGGTGCCTTAGGAAAAGGAGATATAGGGGTCCATTTTCCAGACTCTGATCCTCAATATAAAGGAGCCAACAGTATAGTACTGTTGAAAAAGGTATTCACATGGGCTAAGGATGAAGGATTCAGACTAAATAACTTGGACAGCATTATTGTAGCTCAAAAACCAAAGCTTGCTCCTTATGTTACCGAAATGAGAAAAAATATAGCAAATGCGCTTGAATCAGAAGAATCTAAGGTAAATATAAAAGCAACTACTACAGAAGGTTTGGGTTTTGTAGGAAAAGGAGAAGGTATCTCTGCGTATACCATAGTCACTCTAATAAAAGGGGAATAAAAGATGAGCATAAGACTGTATAATACAGCTATAAGAGACAAAGAGCCTTTCAAACCCCTTAATTCCAATAAGGTAGGAATGTATGTATGTGGAGTAACCGTATATGATCTGTGTCATATAGGACACGCAAGATCTGCTATAGTATTCGATGTATTGGCTAAATACCTTAGAGCAAGAGGTTATAACCTTACTTATGTGAGAAATTTTACTGACATAGACGATAAGATTATCAACAGAGCAAAAGAACTGGGTAAGGATACAAAGGAGGTGGCAGAATATTACATAAAAGCATTTTACGAGGATATGGAAAGGCTTTATGTAGAACGTGCAGATCATGAACCAAAGGCCACAGAGTTTATAGATAAAATGATAGACATGGTTAAAATACTTATAGAAAAAGGACACGCATATGTAGCGGATAAAGATGTGTATTTTTCAGTAGAAAGCTTTCCTGAGTATGGGGTTCTCTCTGGCAGAAGACTGGAAGATATGATAGCTGGAAAAAGAGTAAAAGTGACCGGAAAAAAGAAACACCCCATGGATTTTGTTCTTTGGAAATCGGCAAAGCCCGGAGAACCTTTTTGGGACAGCCCATGGGGACCTGGAAGACCAGGATGGCACTTAGAATGCTCTGTTATGAGCTGTTACTACCTTGGGCCATCGTTTGACATCCACGGAGGAGGAAAAGATCTTCTCTTTCCCCATCATGAAAATGAAAGGGCACAGGCTATATGCGCATATGGGGGTACATTTGCAAGATATTGGGTTCATAATGGATTTGTTACAGTAGAGTCAGAAAAGATGTCTAAATCTCTCGGGAATTTTATAACAATAAGGGACGCCTTACAGATGTATCATCCTCAAGTAATAAGACTTTTCCTTTTATCACGCCATTACAGAAGCCCAATTGACTTTTCAAAAGAAGCGGTAAGGAATGTAAGCTCTGCTCTTATAAGGGCATACAGGACACTGGAGAAACTGGAGGATATACTGGGGCCTTTTGAAGAAATGAAAGACCTTTCTTTAAGAGAAGAGAAAAGCGAAGATTTTCTTGGAAGATTTGTGTCTGTTATGGATGACGATCTAAATACCGCGGCAGCAGTAGGTTTGCTATTTGAAAAGATCAAAGAGATAAACAGAAAGATAGAAGAAAAAAAAGGCCAGTGGAAAAAAGATCTCGTCAAAGATAGAACTCAACTTGTTAAAGCAGGGAGAATCTTGGGGCTTTTTAAAGAAAGCCCGCGAAAATTTTTTAGAGAAATATATGAAAAACACTTGCCTGTAGATATATCTGAAATAGAACAATTGATAAAACAGAGACAAGAGGCAAGAAAAAAGAAAAACTGGAAAGAAGCTGATGCTATAAGGGATAGGTTAAAAGAGATGGGAATAATTCTTGAAGATACCCCGCAAGGTACAAAATGGAGACTCGATGTTTAAGTTAGTAACAGAACTTACCCCAAAAGGTGATCAAGCAAAAGCTATTAAGCTATTAACCCAAGGAATAAAAAAAGGACTGAAACATCAAGTCCTTTTAGGGGTAACTGGATCAGGAAAAACTTTTACCATTGCTAATGTCATAGCAAATGTGCAAAGACCTGCTCTTGTTATAGCCCCTAATAAGACATTAGCAGCTCAACTTTATTCTGAATTAAAAAGATTCTTTCCGTACAACGCGGTTGAATACTTCGTAAGTTACTACGACTACTACCAACCAGAGGCATATATTCCTCAGACAGACACATACATACAAAAAGACGCTTCTATAAATGAACACATAGATAAACTGAGACATTCTGCTACAAGGTCCTTGCTTGAAAGGGATGATGTAATAATTGTTGCCAGTGTCTCCTGTATATACGGACTTGGATCCCCTGAAGCATATCATGGAATGATTCTATATGTAGAGAAAGGAGATGAATTGAGCATAGAAAAGGCAATGAGAAAACTCGTAGAAATGCACTATGTAAGGAATGAGTGGGACTTTACAAGAGGAAGATTTAGAGTAAGAGGAGATATACTGGATATATATCCGGTTTATGAAGAAGAAAAGGCAATAAGAATCACTTTTTTTGACGACGAAGTAGAAGCTATCCAAGAAATAGACCCTATAACGGGCAGGGTTAGAAAAGAACTAAATAGAGTCACCATATTTCCTGCCACTCACTATGTTACTACTCAAGACACAAGAGAAAGAGCGATCAGAGCTATAAAAGAGGAGCTCAGAGAGAGAATCAAATATTTTGAAGAAAGAGGCAAACTTGTAGAAGCACAGAGAATTAAAGAAAGAACCCTGTTTGACTTAGAAATGATCATGGAAGTAGGTTACTGTCATGGTATCGAAAACTATTCAAGACACCTTACAGGAAGAGCCCCTGGTGAGCCACCTCCAACTTTATTGGACTACTTTCCAAAAAACTTTCTCACCATTATAGATGAGAGCCACATCACAATACCCCAGCTTATCGGCATGTATAGAGGAGACAGGTCCAGAAAAGAAACTCTTGTAGAATATGGGTTTAGACTTCCTTCTGCACTCGATAACAGACCGTTAAAATTTGAGGAATTCGAACAGAGGGTAAATCAAGTGATCTATGTATCTGCTACTCCCGGGCCATATGAACTTAAAAAAGCCGAACAGATAGTAGAGCAGATTATAAGACCAACAGGACTTGTGGACCCAGAGCTTGTGGTCAAGCCTGCTAAAAATCAGGTAGATGACCTTATAGGTCAGATAAGAGAACGGATTCTCAGAAATGAAAGGGTTATTGTGACAACCCTTACTAAAAGAATGGCAGAGGATCTGACTGAATACCTCTTAGACCTTGGTATAAAGGCCAGATACCTGCATTCTGATATAGACGCTCTTGAACGGGTGGCAATAATAAGGGATCTGAGAAAAGGAGTTTTTGATGTACTGGTAGGGATAAATCTTTTGAGAGAAGGTTTGGATCTTCCAGAGGTTTCGCTTGTAGCTATACTCGATGCAGATAAAGAAGGATTTTTAAGATCAGAAAGAGCCATCATTCAGATATGCGGAAGGGCAGCAAGAAATGTAAATGGTACGGTAATCCTATATGCTGACACAATTACAGAGTCTATGAAAAGAGCAATAGAAGAAAGTAATAGAAGGCGGAAGATTCAGATAGAGTACAACAAAAAACACGGAATAACACCCGAAACTATAAAGAAAGACATAGACAACATACTCGAATCTGTATATGAAGCGGATTATGTGAAAGTGCCCGAAATAGAGGAAGAAGAACAAAGCTACAGTTCCATAAAAGAGATGGAAAGAGCTATAGAACAGCTAAAGAAAAAGATGAAAGAAGCAGCAAAAAATCTGGAATTTGAAAAAGCCGCACTTTTAAGAGACAGAATCAAGGAATTAGAAAGCAAGTACATAGAAGTTATAAACTTTTCGTAAACTTGAAGTTGTTAGACTTGGATCCATATACCCTTATTCTTCCTCCGTTAATAGGCGGAGTAATTGGTTGGTTCACAAATGCCGTTGCTATATGGATGTTGTTTCATCCTTACAAAAGGTGGTATGTATTTAAATTCAGACTCCCCTTCACTCCTGGCCTTATTCCATCCCGAATAGAAGAGCTGGCAGACAGTATTGCAAAAATAATAGCCAAGTATCTGCTTACTCAAGAAGATTGGATATCACTTATAGATTCCTTAGAATTGGATGATAAAGCAGTAGATGAGCTTTTCTCAAAGTTAAAATCTACTTCTGGAATTCGTATCTTAAAGTTTGTGCCTTTTAGTACCTTAAAAGAAATAATAAAAGAAGTGATAAGAAGCGAGCTTAGAAGAATAATAAGAAAGCAATTGAGAAAAATAGTAATCAAAGCATCAGAGCAAAAAAATATCGAAGAAAGCTTGGAAAGGCTTGTAAAAGAGAAGATCATAAGTGAATTTAAGCCGGACAAAATCGAAAAGATTGTACGTCAGTTGTGTAAAACGGAATTAAATTATATCATGCTGTTTGGAGCGCTGTTGGGTGGTCTCATAGGAGCTGTTCAAAGCCTGCTATTAGGATAAGATCGCTAATTTCAAAATTTACTTGACACCTAATGCTGGATTATGTCAATTAATAGCGACAATTTTTGTTAGCATAATAATGGGAGAAGGGATTATGGATTACCAAGGGAAAATAATGATAATAGGTGGTGGTATCTCAGGTATAGAGTCAGCTTTACAACTCTCTTCCTTGGGATATGGGGTATATCTGGTGGAGAGATCTGAAAAACTTGGAGGAATGATCCCAGAACTTCACCGGATATATCCTGTTTGTGTCTGTTGTAAGCTTGATCCAAGAATATCTGCTGTGGAGCAAGATCCAAACATAAAAGTCTTTTTAAGCACGCAGGTAGATTCTATATCCGGACAGATAGGAAACTTCCAAGTAAAACTTAAAGAAAAAGACAAAGACATAACCGTTAATGTTGCGGGAATACTACTTGCTGGTGGAATAGAGCCTTTTGATCCCTCTGTTTATGAAAACTATGCTTATTTCCATCCAAATGTACTGACCAGTTTGGAATATGAACAACTTCAGAAACCACTTGGCCCTAACAAAGGCTTGATAAAAAGGCCATCTGATGGGAAAGTCCCTGAAAGGATAGCTTGGCTTCAGTGTGTCGGATCTCGCGACATAAACAGATGTGATGCGCCGTATTGTTCTTCTGTATGCTGTATGTATGCCTTAAAAGAGGCAGTAAATACGAAAGAAGTAAACCCTGATATAGATACAACTATATTCTACATGGATATGAGAGCCCACGGAAAGGGATTTGAAAGATACATGAATGCTGCCATTGACAAAGGAATAAGACTTGTAAGATGTAGGGTACACACCATTGAACCAGAAGGAGATGAAATTTGCATAAAGTTCGTAGACGATTCAGGAGAACCTTTTATCGAAAAATTTGACTTAGTGGTGCTTTCCGTTGGATTAAGACCTACAAAGGATGCCATAGAAGTAGCTAAAAAGTTAGGTCTTGAACTGGATAAAAGCGGTTTTGTCAAGTCGGCTGAGCTTTCTCCTGGTAAGACAAATATTCCAGGAGTATTTGTATGCGGTGCAATAGCTGGCCCGTATGATATCACACAATCTATTTCCCAAGCTGACTCTGTTACATCTTTAATAGCCGCAGAAATTAAAGCAGAGCCTTTTGAGAAACCGATACAGTATCCAGAAATAAGGGATACTTCAAAAGAAGAGCCAAAAACGATACTTGCATACCATCTATGTCCAGCAATGCCAGACAAGGTGGCAGAATATCTTAAAAATAGCATAGAAAAAGATGTAAAAGTAGCAAGGTCAGTAGAATTGAAAGAAAATTTCACGGAAGAGCTAATTTCTGCTATCCAAGAAACAGGGGCAAACAGATTAATATTTGCAAGTTGTAGACCAGTTGTACACAAATCTGCAATTCAAGAAGCATTAAGACGATGTGGTCTGAACCCGTATCTCTTTGAACTTGTAGATCTCAGTGCTACGGATAAACCAGAAGCCGTCTCGGACAGGATAAAGTTTGCTATTGCTCGTATTTTGATGGACACACCACTTTCTGTAATAAAAGTGCCAGTAGTAAAACACGCGCTGGTACTTGGAGGAGGAGTGACAGGACTTGAGGCTGCATTAAGCATAGCAGAGCAGGGATACCCTGTTACTGTCGTGGAAAAAACGGACAAACTTGGAGGCCACGCGTTATACATAAAGGAGACTTGGGAAGGAGAGGATGTAAGTTCTTATGTAAAAGAGCTTATTTCTAAATTAGAATCAAAAGACAATGTAAACATAATGACCAATACCACGGTAAAAAAGAGCTTAGGAACAGCCGGAAACTTTGTCACCACACTTGTCCAAAACGGCAGGGAAATAGAGTTAAAACACGGAATCACGGTAATTGCTACCGGTGGAGAGGCATCTGTAACAGAAGAATATATGTATGGAAAAAGTGATAAAGTTCTCCTTTGGTCGGAACTCAGTCAAAAGCTTGCAAATAATCCCGAATTTGCAAAGTCTATTAATTCTGCGGTATTCATTCAGTGTGTAGGTTCCAGAGATAACTCTCATCCTTACTGCAGTAACATATGCTGCAGCTTCTCTATAAAGAGCGCATTAGAAATGAAAAAGCAGAATCCCAACATGGATATATTCATCATTAACAGAGACATAAGAACTCCTGGATTTAAAGAGATCCTTTACAGAGAAGCCCGTGAAAAAGGGGTTATATTTATCAGGTATGAACTCAACAAAAAACCGGTAGTAAGAGAGTCGAGTGATGGAGCCTTAGAGGTGATAGTGTTTGATCCTGTCTTACAGAAAGAGATACTCATAAAAACTGATCTTATCTCGCTTCAAACAGCAATTGAACCTGTAACAAATAAAGAAGTAGCGGAAATATTTGGATTGGAGTTAGATGAAGATGGTTTCTTTGCAGCATCTCCTGAAAAACTGATGCCTGTAGATTCCACAAGAGAAGGAATTTTTATAGCAGGGGTTGCAAATTATCCAAAAGATATAAGAGAATGTATACTGCAAGCAAAAGCAGCAGCCTCTAAGGCAGTAAGATTGTTAAAGTCAGAATACCTGCTTAAAGGCGGTGCAGTAGCGGAAGTGGATCCGGGAAGATGTGCTGTATGTTGTACTTGTGTAAGAACATGTCCTTTTGGTATTCCTTACATTGACCACGAAAGAGGAGCAGCGTTCATTGATCCTTTACTATGTAAAGGGTGTGGAATTTGCGTCTCAGAATGTCCGGGTAAGGCGATAAAGATGTCCTATTGCAGTGATGAAATGCTGGTTCAAGCACCAGCTATTCTTTTAAAACAAATAGCATAGTTAAGGAGTGAGAAATGCAAGAATTCAAACCCAAGATCGTGGCTTTTTGTTGTTCCAATTGTGCTTCTTCAGCAGCCGAGATTTCTAACAAGTTAGGGCTGTTCTTGCCCGAAAACATAAAGCTAATAAATGTTCCATGTACTGGAAGAATAGAAATACTTCATTTGCTAAAGGCATTTGAAAACGGTGCCGATATGGTTTATGTAGTGGGGTGTGAAGAAGACAGTTGTCAATACATAAATGGTATATTGAAGCTTAAAAACAGAGTAGCGTATTTGAAAAAGATACTCGAGCAGATAGGAATTGAACCGCAGAGGTTAGAGGCGTTTAGCATTTGTGCGGGAAAGGGTCAGGACTTCGTCAATATAGCAA
The DNA here is from genome assembly GCA_964393645.1 of uncultured Desulfobacterales bacterium. GTDB lineage: Bacteria > Desulfobacterota > DSM-4660 > Desulfatiglandales > JALVZP01 > JALVZP01. The sequence goes on from CAYMUI010000033.1 coordinate 41,883, forward strand.
ACGAGATGCTTAATAAGGCAAAAGAATTAGGGCCAATATATTAATTTGTGAGGTGTAAAAGATGATAGTAGCTGAAGCAAAGCCTATAAAAGAAGTTTTGGAGATGATAGATGGTTTCAACAAAATCTTAGTAGTAGGGTGTAAAGGTTGTGTTACTGTGTGTAATGTGGGAGGAGCAAAGGAAGTAGCAATTCTTGCTTCTGCTATCCGTATTGCAGGTAAAAAAGAGGGAAAAGAAATAGAGGTAGGAGAAGTTACCTTAGAAAGACAGTGTGATCCAGAGTACATAGAAGAACTGAGAGATACTATCCATAATTATGAGGCAGTGGTGTCTCTTGCTTGTGGAGTTGGGCCTCAGTTTATTTCAGAAAGATATCCAGAAGCACGAGTTTTTCCTGCTGTAAATACAAAGTTTATGGGTGGTGCAATAGAACATGGGGTATGGTCAGAGAGATGTGCTGGATGTGGCCAATGCGTAATACACTACTTTGGTGGTATGTGTCCTATTGCCCGCTGTTCAAAAAGTCTCATGAATGGCCCGTGCGGAGGATCTAATCACGGAAAATGCGAAATATCTCCAGAAGTGGATTGTATATGGGATAAAATAGTGAGAAAAATGATGGCTCAGGGTCGTTTAAATGAGCTGTTGAAAATAAGACCACCTAAAAGTTGGCTTACTGCAAGAGACGGCGGACCAAGAAAAATGGTCAGGGAGGAGCTGGCAAAATGACAGAATATAAATCCGGAAGTAACTTGGAAAAGGTTTTAAAGGCTGGCCACTTTGCCTTTACGGGAGAATGTGGCCCTCCAAGAGGTGCTAATGTGGAAGCAGTGAGAAAAAAGGCTCAGTATCTAAAAGGATGTGTAGATGCGGTAAATGTGACTGACAATCAGACCGCAGTAGTAAGGATGTCCAGTTGGTCAGCCTGTCTTATATTAAAAGAAGAGGGATTAGATCCAAATTTTCAAATGGTATGCAGAGACAGAAACAGACTTGCTATGCAAAGCGATATACTCGGGATTGCTGCTCATGGTATAAAAAATATGCTGTGTCTTTCGGGTGATCATCAAAGATTTGGTGATCATCCAGAGGCAAAAAATGTGTACGACATCGACTCCATACAGCTCATAAGTATGGTTAAAAAGATGAGAGATGAGGGAAAGTTTTTAAACGGGGAACCCATAGATGTACCTCCCAAGCTTTTCATTGGTGCTGCGTGTAATCCCTTTGCTGAACCGTTTGAATTCAGAGTATATCGTTTAGCAAAAAAAATAGAAGCTGGAGCTGACTTTATCCAGACACAGTGTATTTACAATATGGATAGATTTAGAGAGTTCATGAAAAGAGTGGTAGATATGGGATTACATGAAAAATGTTACATCCTTGCCGGAATAACCCCCCTTAAAAGTGTTGGTATGGCAAGATATATGGCAACACAAGTGCCAGGTATGGATGTACCTGAGGAGTTAATAAAGAGACTGAGGGGAGCAGGGAAAGGAAAGGCTGCCGAAGAAGGAATAAAGATAGCCGTGGAACAGATCCAGCAACTTAAAGAGATGGAAGGAGTGGCTGGAGTTCATCTTATGGCAATAGAGTGGGAGCATAGGGTTCCGGAAATAGCAAAATTAGCGGGTATGCTACCAAGACCAAAGGTCGAGTAACATAAAAAGCCCAAAAGCCTGCTGACCGCAATCAGCAGGCTTTTTTTATTATACTTGGAATCTCAAAATAATCCTTTAGATAAGAGATGAGCTTTTCAATATCTCTGCTCTTTAAAACTCCAACTATAGAATTGGTAGAACAACTGATTCCTGCAACCTGTACATCAGCTTCATCCACTGCCTTGAATATAAGCTCTGCAATTCCATATCTGTCCCCAAAATGTGGTCCGTTCATACAAAAAACCGACATATCAGTATGCAAACTTATACCTTGTTGGTGCAAAATCGAAAAATCAAACTCAGAATTAGAAACAGATACCATAAGTACGCTTCCTCTTTTTTTTGGGCTTGAGCTTAAAAAACTGATCACTTGATTTCCGTTAGAATTTACGAGAACCTTTGTTAAATAAGAGACAGTATTATCTGAGCAAAAATGAAGTTCTATTAAGTGTTGGTTAGTTCTGTATTCTAAAAAGTAAACCTTTGGCTTTTTCTCTTGATAACTTGCCACTACCTCTCTGTACAGATGCCTTTGCTCTCTTTGAACACGACACCAATCTTCAATAGGTCTTTTAAACTTGAAGTCTTTTACTAATGATTTGATAATCTGCTTTGATGTGCTTTTACAACACACTATAGATATGGCAGAGAACGAATTTATGAAAACCACCTCTTTTGGATCACTGCTACTATAAATACCTAAAATCTTGCCCGTAATAGTTGGGCTATTTTTGTGGGGAAAAACAGACAACAAGATCGCCTCTTTTTTTGAAAAATCAGAAAATCCTGCTTTTTTAAACCCTTCGTCTAAACCAAAATCACATTCCAAATCTATGCCTATATTTAGATGGATATTTGATCCTAATAAACAATTTACAAAAATCAAATTGATCTTTCTCTTGCTTATCTGCTGAAACATACTCAATAGTTTTTTAGTATTTCCTTGCCCAGTTAAGTGAAACCACCTTATATTTTTCAAGATCTTACATCCGTCAAGCTCTATCTTTTCAACTGTATTCATAGCAGTCTTCTTATTGCCTCAAGCAGGCTTTGAGTATCTATAGGCTTAGCGATGTATTCATCAGCTTCTGTAGACATTCCATCTGCGTGAGTGTATCTTGTAGTAGGCACCGCTTCTCCTACTGCAGTAAGAAGTATAATAGGGATATCTTCCGTGTCTGGATTGGATTTTAGTTCCGCACACAACTTGTAACCATCTTTTCTTGGCATCATAACATCTAAGATTATGAGATCCGGTCTTCTTTGTTTTATAGCCTCTTCCCCTTCTATTCCATCATATGCCTTTCCTACCTCAAAACCGTTACTTTCCAACATCATGGCTATAGTTTCTACCAAGTCCGGATCATCGTCGACTACTAATATATATTTTTTGTCTGTCATAATATACTCCTCCTTTGTTTTTTTATGATATCTTGGGCCTGGGATAAAGCCCGCTTCTTTTCTACTATTTCTGGTACTATCTCTTCCCATTCTATCGCCATTATGTGAAATCCAGAAACTCCTTCGCATTCTTTAAGCCTTTCTATGGTTTCTATGCATATTTTTATTCCCTCCTGAGGTTGTTTGTCTTTTGGAACACCAGACATCCTCTTTACTATTTCATCTGGAACATCCATACCAGGAACCCTATTTTTCATGTATTTTGCCATACCAGCACTTTTAAGCGGGGTAACTCCCGCCAGTATATACACTTTCTTGTGCAATCCCATTTCCCTTACCTGTTTCATCCACTGTTCAAACCTATCCACATTGTATATGCACTGGGTTTGAATAAACTCTGCACCTGCTGCTACTTTTTTTGCAAGTCTTCTGGCTCTTATTTCGAAGGGATCAGCAAACGGGTTTGCAGCAGCTCCCACAAACATCTTGGGAGGCCTTTCTATAGGATCACCATTTAGAAATTTACCCTCATCTCTCATCCTTCTAACCAGTTGGATAAGCTGCATGGAATCCAAATCAAAAACATTCTGAGCTTCTGGACAGTCTCCAAATTTTTGATGGTCACCAGAAAGACACAGTATGTTGTGTATATCAAAAGAAGCCGCTCCTAAGATGTCACTCTGCATGGCTATTCTATTTCTATCTCTTACGGTCATTTGAAGCACGGGCTCTATCCCCATTTGTTTCAGATGAATACATGAAGCCAAACTGCACAACCTTGTAACAGCCGTTTGGTTGTCTGTTATATTAATAGCATCCACATAATCTTTTATTTTTTCTGCCTTTCTTCTAATGTGGTCCGGATCAGATCCTCTTGGAGGCCCTACCTCTGAGGTAACCGCAAGATGTCCTGAAGCAAGGATTTTTTCTAATTTACTTGGTGTCTTTGTTGTCATTGTGTCACATCCTCCCTAATTACTTTTCTGGGACCCCCGGCCCTTTCTGTTGACCAGTCTTTTATGGGCATAAGCTTGTCATAATCTTCCAATCTTCCTAATTCCTTAAGTCTGTTGATTATGAGCTGCCACGCGCAATCTATATCTTTACTTAATTCACACTTTCCTTTTGTAGAACCACCGCATGGACCATTTAGCAGTCTTTTTGCGCACCTGGCTATAGGACATATACCAGCAGTCAACCCAAGAATACACTTTCCACACGCCTGACACCTTTCAGCCCAAACTCCTCTTTCTATGCTTCCTCCCATAAAGCATGTATCCACGCCAGGAAAAACGGGTTTGTTAGGATACGCCTCTGCTACAAACTGAACCCCCACCCCACACGCAAGCGAAAGAATTGCTTCGTAATCGTCTATCCTGCTTCTTATCTCTTCTACATATTCCCGATCACACTGTCGTTCTAAGGTGTGCTCATCTATTTGAACATTCTTACCTTGATTCATAAAATACATCCTCAGTGTAGAAGCTAAAATTCCTACCTCTTTTTTTCCTCCTGCCTCACAAACTGTTACACACTCATTACACCCCAAAAGCAAAATCTTTTCATAATCTTTTATCTGTTCCACAATCTCTTCTAATGGCTTTTGTTTTGCTACAATCATTTTTTATCACCTCTCTTTTTATTATGCTGCCATTTTGAGCATCTTCTTTATAGGATTTGGCCCAAGTTTTTTTATCCTTTCGGTCATCTGAATCGCTATTTCTGCAAACTTCACCCCTTCACTTGAAGAAAGATTAAACATCTCCACCCTGTCTTCACCTATTCCTACCTTTGCTAAAAGCTGTTTTGCCTTCTCCACCCTTTTTTTTGCCCTAAGATTTCCCGAATTAAAACGGCAATCTCCTTCAAGACATCCCACCAAATAAACTCCATCTGCCCCTTTTTCAAAGGCTCTTAAGATATGCAATAAATCCACTTTACCTGTACATGGAACCCTGATTATCCTTATATTGCTTGGATAAGTTAATCTCATGGAACCTGCCAGGTCCGCTGCTGTATAACCTCAAAACTGGCAACAAAAAGCAATAATTATGGGTTCAAAAGCTCTGTTTTCCATCATAACTCTCCTTCAAGTAATGCGTCTATTTTGCTTATTATCTGCTCATCTTCATACCAAGAAAGCTCAATAGCTTTTGCTGGACATTCTGAAGCACATATGCCACATCCTCTACAAAGTGCCTCGTCGATCTCGCTTACTCCTTCCTCGTTTATGCGAGGCACTCCAAATGGGCACACTCTTACACAAACAAGACAGGCAGCGCAAAGTTCTGGATTTACTTTTGCCGTAACGGCAGAAAGGGTAATGCTGTCCTGACTCAGGAATGTAGCAGCTCTGGATGCTGCAGCCAGTGCCTGTGAGATTGCTTCTGGAATAAGCATTGGAGAGTGTGCCATTCCACAAACAAATACCCCATCATTTACCATGTCCACTGGTCTTAATTTTACATGGGCTTCCATAAAGTAACCTTGTTCATCTCTTTGAAGCTTTAGTATAGAGGCAAGCTCTTCCGTATCTTCAGGCACAACCCCGCTGCTAAGCGCTATTATGTCAGGATTAACAGAGACATACCTGTTGAGTATATGGTCTTTAAATACAACTTTTAATCCATTATCTGTGGATTCAATCTTGGGAGGATCGTTTAATTCATATCTAAAAAATAACACTCCTTTTTGTCTTGCTTCCCTGTAATATTTTTCTAAGAACCCGTACATCCTTATATCTCTGTACAGAATAATCACTTCTGTGTCTGGGTTTAAGTCTTTTATATGAAGAGCGTTTTTTATAGCACTCTGACAGCAAACTCTGGAGCAATTAGGATTTTTCTCGTTTCTTGAACCTATACATTGAATCATAAGCACCTGTTTTAAACCTTCCGCACCTCTTATTTCTAATCTTTTAGACAACTCTGTCTGAGTCATTACTCTGAGATCTTTTCCATACAGATACTCATTTGGTTTATATTCTTTTGCACCCGTTGCTATAATAATTGCACCATGTTCAATTTTCCGTTCATACATTCCTGGGCCAACCATAACCTCTGTAACAAAGTTTCCTTGAAAACCGCTAAAACCTACCACAATAGATTCTGTTAAAACCTGGATCTTTTCATGATTTGTTACCCTGTCTATAAGTTCTTTTAGATAAGACTGAATGTTTGCACCATCTATGGTTCTCGTAAGTTCTCTTGCAAAACCGCCAAGCTGAGGCTCTTTTTCTATGATGACCGTTTCAAATCCTTGATCTGCAAGACTGAGAGCAGCATTCATTCCTGCTATACCACCACCTATCACTACTGCCCTTTTTATTATAGGGATCTTCTTTTCTTTTAATGGCTTAAGATGTGCAGCTCTCATCACAGCCATTCTAATCAAATCCTTTGCCTTCTTTGTTGCAGAACGAGGATCATTTCCATGGACCCATGAATCTTGATCTCTTATATTCGCCATTTCAAACAAATACTTATTGAGTCCACTGGCTTGAAGAGTTTCCTGGAATATAGGTTCATGAGTTCTGGGGGAGCAGGACGCAACAACTACTCTGTTTATTTTGTATTTTTTTATAATTTCTCTTAGTCTTGCCTGTGTATCTTGTGAACAGGTAAAAAGGTTATTTTCTGCATATACCACATAAGGAAGCTTAGCAGCGTATTCTGTCACTTCCGGAACATCCACGACTCCACCTATGTTAATTCCACAATTGCATATAAATACACCTATCCTTGGTTCTTCACCTTCCACATCTTTTTCAGGTGGAAGCTCTAATTTTTTATACCTCGTCCACCTGGCAGGGCTTAAAAGTATCTCTGCTGCACAAGCAGATGCACTGGCTTGAGTTACAGAAGATGGTATATCCTTTGGGCCTTGTAGTATACCACAAACAAATATACCTTCTTTCGAGCTTTTTACAGGATAGAACGGATCAGTTTTTACAAAGTCATATTCATTTAACTGAATGGAAAGCTTCTTTATTAAATCTACAGTGCCTCTGTGCGATTCAAACCCTACAGACAACACCACCATATCAAATTCTTCCTCGTTCACCTGTCCTTGTTCGTCCACATATCTAAGGACGAGGTTTTCTGAACCGGCTTTTTCGTACACAGTGTGGATACGGGATCTGATAAACCTTACTCCTTCTTTTTTTGCTCTTTCGTAGTACTTCTCATACTCTTTTCCATATGTTCTCATGTCCATGTAGAATATGGCACAGTCCAGCTCTGCTGAT